>CAYMOV010000062.1:10159-14617 GCA_964392085.1 uncultured bacterium | reverse complement strand
AGGACGGTGTGAAGCTCGGAGTGAAGGTCGGGGTAAACGAGGGTGTGAAAGAAGGCGTGAAGGTGGCGGTAAAGGTTGGTGTACGAGTAGCCGTGAAACTGGGGGTGAAGGTGGCCGTAAAGGTCGGTGTGAATGTCGGGGTAAACGATGGGGTAAACGTCGCTGTATTCGTGAAGGTGTTCGTGAACGACGGAGTGAACGAGGGCGTAAAGGACGGCGTGAAGCTCGGAGTGAAGGTTGCCGTGAATGTTGGGGTAAACGTTGGTGTACGAGTTGCTGTGAAACTGGGGGTGAAAGTGGCCGTAAAAGTCGGTGTGAATGTCGGGGTAAACGAGGATGTGTAGGAGGGCGTAAACGTCGCCGTGAATGTCGGGGTAAACGTCGGCGTGAACGAAGGCGTGAAGGACGGTGTGAAGGTCGCCGTAAAAGTCGGGGTAAACGTCGGCGTGAAGGTGGGGGTGAAGGTCGGCGTGAAGGTAGCCGTACGCGTGAAGGTATTTGTGAATGATGGTGTAAAGGACGGGGTAAAGCTCGGCGTGAAGCTGGGGGTGAACGATGGCGTAAACGTCGCCGTGAAGGTGGGGGTGAAGGTCGGCGTGAAGGTAGCCGTACGCGTGAAAGTATTCGTGAATGACGGCGTAAAAGACGGAGTGAAGGTCGCCGTGAATGTCGGGGTAAACGTCGGCGTGAAAGTGGGTGTGAAGGACGGCGTGAAGGTCGCAGTACGGGTGAAAGTGTTGGTGAATGACGGCGTAAAGGACGGGGTGAAAGTCGGCGTAAAACTGGGAGTAAATGTCGGGGTGAACGTGGGTGTAAAAGTCGGAGTGAAGCTCGGCGTGAAGCTAGGGGTGTATGTAGGCGTATAAGTCGGGGTATAAGTGGGTGTGTTCGTAAATGATGGCGTATAAGTCGGAGTATACGTCGGAGTATAAGTGGCCGTAAACGAGGGTGTAAAGCTGGGAGTGAACGTGGGCGTCGACGTCGGAGTGAACGTTGGGGTTATGGTCGGTGTAAAGGTCGGCGTGTATGTCGGGGTGTTTGTGAACGAAGGCGTAAAAGTCGGAGTAAAGGTCTGGGTGAAAGTTCTCGTGAACGTCGGGGTGGCCGAACCGGTCGGGGTCGGGGTCGGGGTACGTGTGACGGTCGGGGTAGTCGTCGGAGTGCGGGTTGATGTGACGGTATAGGTCAAAACCGGGGTAGAGGTATTCGTGGGGGTATTGACGCAACCCAGTTCAGCCCCACTTTGGATACCCACAATGTCTGTGAAAACGGTCGTCAATGAAGTCTGGGAGGCGACGGTCGCTCCACCCGATGAGGCACCGTAAGTATCCCAAAGGGTCGTGCAACGACCCGACCATCCCGGATCGACGAGAACATAGGCGCCGGGACCCGAGAGGTAAACGAAGCCGCCACCACCCCCGCCGCCGGGCCCGTGACGATCGCCGGGATAAAGGGTCGTTGGTTGACTCAGCCATGCATCCCCACCGGTCCCGCCTACCGCGAAAGCCTGCAAACCCCAAAGCCCCGCGCTATTGGCGCAAACCATTACGATGCTTCCAGCGGCGCCTCCGCCTCCCGCCGCATCCTGGGTCGTGCTTAATCCGTTGGCGCCGTTCACGAAAAAGGTCCCGTTACCGAGGACATTCCTGGTGCGGATCATAATGATCCCACCGCCAGGGCCGCCCGAACCCGTCGTGGCACCCGCATCATTATTCTTGCTCGCGGCCCCACCGCCACCGCCCATCACCAAACGGCTGGGGCTGGAGTCGGCTTCCGCGAAAACGGCCCCGCCGTACCCGCCCACCGGTAGGTTAGAATTCCAGGAGTTGCCGCCCTGTCCGCCCGCTGTCCCGTTTCCGCCGCCACCCCCGCCGGAGTTCTCATCGTTTGCCGTCGGATCCCCGTCTGTCGCGCCCCCACCCGCGTTACCCGGAGCGCCACGGGCCTTGCTCCCGTTCGGGTATCCTTCCGCTGCCGCCCCTAGATCGGTGGTCACTCCATTGGCATAAACCCAACGCGGTGTGCCCGCGATTCCCTCACCCTTGCTTCCATCCGCGGCCTGAGCGCCAGTCACCCGATAATCCGCCGTGGTTAAGCCGGTCCCCCCACCTAAAAGTTGGGCGGCGCCTCCCCGGAAACCAAACCCGGTCAAATCAACTGTTGCCCCATTTAGGTTCAGGTCGTAAGCCACATCCAGCGCGAGGATACCCCCGGTCGTCCCATTCCAACGAGTGGCCGTCAAACCCGAAGTCAATGCGACAGAGTTGTATTGGGGAACCCGGATGACTTCAAAACGTCTTTGGCCCTGGGCGGCCCCATAGACAGCGTTCGTATAGGCATAATTTAAACCGTTACCTGGTCCCGTCCCCTGGATACGGACGTTGCCACCCGCCACCCCAATGTTGTTGGTGGCCGTTACGTACTCATAGTTCCCGACGTTGTTGGCCGTCGTGTAACCCGAGGCATTCCCGCCCGCCACACTGTCCCCATAGGAATCGGATTGGGTCCAATTGCATTGGGCGTCCTGGACCTGGATGACCAAAAGCAAGTCACCGATCACGATGGGTGTCGTGCTTCCCGTAGCAGCACCGATACGGATTTGGGTGGCCCCAACAACGGCACTCGTCGTACCCGGAAAATACGTATTCACGATTCCGGTGATTGTCCCGCTTCCGTCGTGGCCGGGATTCGCGCAAATCGCTTTGGTTTCGATCGGACCTGAAAAAAATAAAGCCATCGCCGACATCAGGCAGAGAATTTTCCTCATGCCCGAGCCGCGAACCATGCGGTCCATAAAGTTGTAATGACGCTGACCCATAATGACCCGTGACCTAGGTTTTAACGATTCAACCCCGGCTTATAGACGATTCAAAGTGGGATCGTTCGTTAACCGTTTAACTGAATGTGACTTAATTTTATCATCGAAGGACGAGGATGCAATCAGTTGGAGCTAAAAGGCTCAAATACCTGTGGAAACGCTTTCATTATCGAGCTATGGGCGCAATCATAAATTTGGTCCTTTGATGAATAACAACACCGGATGTAGGGTTTTGACTGGTTAAAACCGCAAGATAGAGCCCACTTGCCAAGAACTCTGGCGTCCATTTTGTTGTCAGGGTATCAACCCTTAAAACCGTCACTTTCTCGCCGTTTAGGGTAAATACCACGATCTTCCCGACCGCGGGCGTTCCATTGGACCAAGCGGTCTTGAAAACCATCTGATCCCCATACCCCAACAAGTTCGGCTGGACCGTAAATAGAAGTCGCGCATCATTTGGTTGGTTTAGAAGTTCGAAAGAACCCGAAGGGAGGCCGGAAGAAGCCACCTGGCCGCATTGGATCACATAAAAATATGTGCCGGAAGGCGCAGATTGCCCCTGATCCTCGAGTCCGTTCCAACCAGCGAGGAACCGGCTACCGGAGAAAAAGCAAACTGGGTATCCCAGATGGGATAACGCGGACGCCCCGGTCCAAACGGAGACGGGCGCCCCACCCTGCACCACCCCCCCTGCGATGGAAATCGTCGCGACCGCCTCTCCCCTCTCATCGAAAAGGTGAATGGAGCAACTGTTGAAGCCGATGTCCGGGGTGGGGGGTTGGCTTGGCGTCATGGAAACGGAGGCTGTGGCCGACCATGTGGGTGTAACCGTCCAGGAGGGCGTTTCAGTCGGCGTATCCGTTAAGGTCGCGGTCCAAACTTCGGTCGGAGTCCAAGAGCCGGTCATGGTCAAAATGGGGGTCAGGCTGTCCGAAGGGTTCGGCGTCAAACTTTCAGTCACTGTAAGGCTATTGGTTGGGGTCGCCGTCATTTTGGGCGTGTCGGTGTTTGTGACAGACCATGTCATGGTTGAGGTGGTTGTCGGTGATAAATCCTGGGTCACGGTCCCGGTTGGAGTCGGGCTCGGCGTGGACGTCAAAGTTGAGGATTCGGTCGCCGTAAAAGTTGCCGTCAATGCAGGTGTCTGGGTCCCGGTTAACGTGGCGGTAAATGTCGAACTCGCCGTAAACGAAGGCGTATAGGTCGCCGTAACTGAGGTAATCGAGGATGGCGCAAAAGTTGGCGTGAATGAAGCCGTGGATGTGTTTGTACTAGTCGGCGTGAACGAAGCGGTAAAAGTGGCCGAAGGGGTCGAGGGGGGGGAAGGCGAATAAGTCACCGTAAATGTCGCAGTGACCGTTGGGGTAAAGCTGGGTGTGAAAGTCATCGTGTTCGTGTAGGTATCTGTTAAGGATGGTGTGAAAGTGGGTGTATTACTCGGGGTTTGGGTCGCCGTAAGGCTTGGTGAAAACGTCGCGGTGAAACTGTGGGTAAAAGTCAACGTGATCGTCGGAGTAAAGCTTGGAGTAAAGGTCGCCGTATGGGTGAATGAATCGGTAAAGGTCTGCGTAAATGTGGGTGAAACCGTCGGGGTGTAGCTGGAAGTCGAGGTTGGCGTATGGGTGGGAGTCAAGCTGGGC
>CAYMOV010000062.1:0-10059 GCA_964392085.1 uncultured bacterium | reverse complement strand
GAAGGTTACCGTACTCGTGAAGGAATCCGTGAATGAAGGCGTGAAAGTCGGAGTGAAGCTCGGGGTGAAGGTGGCCGTAAGGGTTGGGGTAAGCGTCGGGGTGTAGCTGGAAGTCGAGGTTGGCGTATGGGTGGGAGTCAAGCTGGGCGTGAAGGTTACCGTACTCGTGAAGGAATCCGTGAATGAAGGCGTGAAAGTCGGAGTGCTGGTCGGAGTGAAGGTGTCTGTAAAAGTTGACGTAAACGTGGGAGTGAAACTGTTAGTTAACGTCGGCGTGAAGGAGGCGGTAAAGCTTGGAGTCAACGTCGTCGTAGGGGTAAATGAATCGGTAGCCGTATAGGTCGGTGTAAACGTCGAGGTGAAGCTGGTTGTGAAGGTCGGCGTCAAGGTAGGGGTAAAGATCAGTGTTTGTGTTGCCGTTAAAGTCGGTGTGGACGTCCGGGTATAGGTCGAAGAGAACGTCGGGGTCCACGAAAACGTAAAGGACGGTGTAAAGGTCGCCGTAAAAGCAGACGTGAACGTCAAGGTGAAACTGGGGGTGAAGGTCAGTGAATAAGTCGGAGAAAAGCTGGGTGTGAAAGTCGGTGTATAGGACACCGTAAAAGACGACGTGTAAGTCGGTGTAACCGTCGGAGTCGGGGTAAAGCTCATGGTATAGGTCGTCGTCGGTGTCGCGGTCCATGTTCGGGTTGCAGTTTGAGTTGGAGTCAAAGTGTTCGTCGCGGTGGGTGTGGCGGTACAAGCCCCCGCCAAAACGGTGAAGTTATCCACCGAGGCGGATCCAACGACAGTTCCAGTGTGGGACGTCGTCGCGATCCCCACATAATAAACAGTCCCCACGGGCACCGTGGCTTGTCCTAAGAGGTTCCAAGTCGTTCCATCCGTCGAGTAATAACCCGAGAAGAGGGCGCCAACCCTGGATAAGCGCACAAAGGAGGGGGTCGTGAAATTTCCCCCGGTATTGTTGTTGTTGCTGGCCCCATCGGCGACCAACCGGTTCTGAAAAGCGTAACCGTTATTTTGCGTGGCGCAGATATAGGCGTGAACCGACCCGGGATTGAGATCGTCCCGCATCATCAACCCCACTTTGCTCCAAGGATCCGAGGCGGGGACGGCGTTGATGGCCAGGGAGACGTCCAAATCACCCGAGACGGGTTGGTAGATGAACCTGAAGGAATCCGCGTTGTTCCAAATATCCGCCCCATCGGCCTGGATGTTCAATTGCGTCGTTTCATTTTGGGACCCCGGTAGGGGATTGCCGATATCCAATCCTGTCCAGTAAGGAGACAATGCGCCGGCGTTGAAGTTATCGGATTGGGGGCAGGACTGGACAGGCGGCGTCGCGGTCAAGGTTGGGGTAGGACTTGGAACCGGTTGGTTCCTTAACCGGGCCTGGGGAATGATTTGTTTGGCTTGGCTCGCGCTGGACCAACTCAGTTGCGCCACCGCCTGCCCTGTGTTTTCGAAATAATCCATCTGGATGGAATACCAAGTCCCCGCGGTCAATGTGATGGTTCCGGTGTCTTGAACCGACGCGTGAACGGTCCAATTATCGATTAAGAGGACGTTATTAACCCAAAGCCGGACCCCATCATCGGATTGTGCGTAATAGGTGTAGGTTTGACTGTAGGCTGGCAGGACCTGTCCAGTCCAATGGACGGAAAAATAGTCAACCCCAATTGAAGGGTCGGGCGACCCGTTCCCCCAGTTGAAATTTACCGTGGTGTCCACACGACCTATGGCATATTGGTTGAAAGCAACACCGTTGTAGTACTCCCCCCAAAGACCCGTCTGGGCCGAAACATTCGCACTCAAACCGATCCAAATTAAAAGGAAAAGCCCGAGTCCCCTGGTGGGCCTAGATATGTAAGTTATTTTATTGTCACATTGAAGCTTCGCCAACAGCGGCCAACCCTTCCTTTGCCGAAAACAAATGCCCACAAGCCGATTCTTGTAAAAAGATACCAAGAACCAACTCCCGAGATTTGGATCAAACCTATCACTTTAAGAATGCCCAATTATTAGGGACTTTTAGCGGGTTCGCAACAGGGCCCCAAACAACCTCGCCAAAAAGCGCTTTCCCTGACGGGGGTGGGGGTTTTATGCCTCACGACACAAAATTGATTGTTTGAACGTTATGCCATTTCATTTGCATTATAATCGATCAAGTGGTAATTAATGAACGGAGGTAAACCTTTGACCTTAAAGAGGTTGTTCTTGGTTCACTTCAAGCGTATATCGATATTTCTGGGTTTTTTGCTATCGGCTTCCATGCCGATTCACGCGACCGTTACTGGTTTTACCTCCCAAAACGTCAATTCCATCACTTATGAGGCCTCCACCACAAATGATATCGTCATGCATTGGACCGTCAACGACTCCGGGACCGGGGACACCCTCCAGGGCGTGACCATCGCAAACCCCACTAACTTCGGTTATCCCTACGACGCGAAGCAGCCGAACGACCTTTTGTCCGTCAAACTTTGGTGGGACGCGGATGGAAACACCACATCCGGGATGGCGCTGGTCGGAACCTTCACGGTGGACCCCGTGGTAAACACCCGCTGGGCGCTTCCCTCCCTTTCCCAACCCGTCGCGAACGGCGACCATTTTTTCATCACGGTGGATGTCCAATCGCCGACCCTCTTGACGGGGACCCGAGCCATGCGCTTCCAGGTCCCGGCCAATGGAATGGCATTCTCGGGGGCCGGAACAGCCCAACCTTCGGCCAACTTGGGCAACGCATCAACCCTTTTCTTGACACCCCAAACCCCCGCCACCCATTTCCAGGTTTCCTTGACCAACACAATGTCCACCACCATCGGGGTAGGACAGGCCAATGTCCCCTTGGCGCAATTCGACCTGGTCAGCGACCCCACTTCGGGTCACGAAAACGACGCGGGGATTTTCCTGACGGGTTTTTATCTCTATTTCTATGACGGATCAACGCCCGTGAGTCCCGCGTCCGTCATTAGTGACTTGTCCGCTTATAGTCCTGTCGAATCCTCGTATTACCTGGACCCGACCATCGCGGACTCGTCTTATATCGCCGCGAACGAAACGGGGAACCGGTTGTTCGTCGACCTGACGCAATTCGTCGGGGAAGGCTTGTCCTTCGATCCCTATTTCCCCAACTCCGTCCAAGTCCTGGCTTCCATCCTCCCCTCCGCTTCCCTTTCATCTTTTCACGTCGAAGCCCAAGCAGCAGGCCAATTCTTAGGAACCGACAGCTACTCGGGGGCCCCTGTGACGGCGGTGGCCTTCCCCTCATTCCCCTTAATCTCAAGCTCCGCCATTTTCCAACAGGCCGCCACGGTGATCCACGCCTCCATGTCGGCCTCTGGGGCCGCGACCCAGGTGGCCAAAGGTTCCCAGAACAACATCGCGTTCAAGACGGTCCTGTCCAACCCCGGCGCGGCCAATACGGGCGTCGCCCAGGTCAACTCCATCTATTTCACCCTTTGGGACGAGAACGGATCCCCGGTGGTTCCCAACACGGCTTTGACCCGCATCCGGGTGGATGACGGGGTGAACACCTACCTTTACAGGACCGTGACGGAGGGCTCCGGCAACAAGGTGGTCTGCCAGTTCACCATCCCGGTCAACGTTTCCGTCCAGAACCCGGTAACCCTCACCTTGAAATATGACGTCCAAACCGGGGCCATACCCATGAAACTCCGATTCCGGGTGGACAGCATCGGCTTGGCCGCGCTTCCCGATTGGAAAGTCATCCAGGCCGGGGTGACGCCGGCGGTCGACGTGGACACGACCGGCAACGCGCCCTTCGTCCCGCCCCTTGTCCCGATCGTGACCAACCTCCTAGTCAGTCACATTCCGAACGGGCCTGCCGTCCTGTTCCTCGGCCAAGCCGGCGTCACCTTCATGGACCTGGTCCTCACCCACCCGGGACCCGCTCCCGTGGGCCCCCTCGTGGTCCAATCCATCGCCTTCCACCTGAAGGGCGCCTCCAACCAACCCTTGGACGCCGCCCAATCCCTGTCGGCCCTCCAACTCGTCGGTGGGCCTTCACAAACCATCACATTCTCATCGGACCAGGCCATCCTGACTTTCACGGGTGGCGTGACACTCAACGCCTCCGCCCCAGGAAACTCCGTCACCTACACCTTGACCGGCACCGTTTCCAACGCCTTCACCGGCTCAAGCCTGAAGTTCGTCCTACCGGACGGCAGTTCCTTCACGGCGACCCAACCCAGTGATCCCGGACGAACCGTCTGGGCCCAAGCCGCGCCCGGGGACGTCTTCCCGATGGAGTCCACCGCCATCCCGGTCGAGGGCGGAACCCTGGGTGATTCTTTCAGCAATTTCCCCAACCCCTTCCGGGCCGGATCGGAAAATACCCGCTTAGCCTACAAGCTGGACCAGGCCGGTACGGTCACCCTGCGAATCATGACCTTGACCGGAAAACCCGTGAGGAAAATCGTCTCGAACGAGACGAGAAACGCCGGCCTAAACATGGATTCCTGGGACGGCCGTAACAACTCGGGCCAAACGGTCTTGAACGGCGTCTATATCGCCGTCCTTGAAGCCTCCGGCAAAACCGTAACTCGGTATGTGGCGGTGGCGAAATGAGGACACTCACATTTTTCCTGGTCCTAGGCCTGACCGTTCCGCGTGTTTGGGGTTACTCAGCCGGAACCCAGCGGGACTTTGACCTCGGTTTCGACGCCCGTATCCTCGGCTTAGGGTCCGCTTCGGTGGCCCTTCCGGACGACGCTTCCGCGGCCCTGGGGAACAACCCCGCCCTCTTGTCCACCGCATCTCGGGGACGACTCCTCCTGTTCCATGCCCCCCTCTTTGATGGAACGCGTTACGACTCACTGGCCTTTGTTTGGCCCACCTTGGACCAGGGGTCCTTTGGGATCGCTTACCGGGAACTTCGGACCCCCAATGTCGAGGTAAGGGATTCGGCGGATTACCTTGTCAATACATTCCAGTTCGAGGAAAGGGCACTCACACTCGCCTTCGCCCGCCCGCTCCCCCTCCGGGGCCTCCAACTGGGTGTCCTGGGCCAATGGTTCCAACAAAGCATGGATCAACTGAAGGGCGAATCCTTTACGGTCGATGTGGGCCTCGCTTATCAACCGGTCGGCCGCTCCTGGACGTTGGGCCTCTCCACCACGGAACTTTATGACTCAGGGTTGAAACTCAGCCAGGATCGGGAAATCCCTCCCCCGGGGGCCCGCTTCGGCGGATCCTGGGTTCATTCCATACCGGGCGGCGTTCTGACCGCATTGCTCGAAGGGACTTGGGTCCGCGGGGAGAGCCTGCGGCCTTCCATGGGGGCGGAGTACGAATGGCGCCACCGCGCGTCCCTGAGGGCGGGTTGGGACGGCTACCAGTTCTCGACCGGCGCCGGCTTGTCCCTCTCCTCCTGGACGTTGCAGTACGCCCTCACCCTCCAGAGGCCCCTCGGGTTGACCCACCGCGTTTCGCTCGCCCTCCGGTTCGGGCCGAACGTTGTGGAAGCCCGCCGCAACCGGAAGAGCCATGAGGACCAGTTGAAATCCGAGATCCTCGAAAAGCTGAAGACCGATTCCATCCGCTCCTACATGGCCGCGGGGGACCAGGCCCTGGAGAACAAGGATTACGCCGAAGCCCGCGACCAATATTCCAAGGTGCTTGCCTGGGATCCGCGCCACACCGGCGCCCAGGACAAGTTGTCCCGGTTGGACGGGCTGGAGAAAGCCTACAAGACCCAGTCCAATCTCGCGGAAGCCAAGAAACTCGTGGCCGACGGCAACGACCTGGATGCCATGGTGATTTATAAGACGGTGCTCGACTTGGACCCCGCCAACGAAGAGGCCCGCAAGGGAATGGACTCCTCCGGGGCGCGGATGCGCCAAGCGGGCCGCAAGGCGTTCTCCGCCGTCTCCAACCTTTCGCCCGCGGAGGCCCAGAAGACCTTTGAGAAGGGCCTCGACCTTTACTTGTCGGGCAAGTACAGCCAGGCCATGGCCCAATGGAAGATCCTCGTCGCGGCCAACCCGCTTGAGCGCCAGGTCTTCGACTATGTCAGTCGGGCACAGACCCGGTTGGAAACCGATAAGGCCCAATCCGAGATATCCAAGAAGAAGGCCGTCCAGGCGAACCGGGTCGAGCTCTTGCGCCACCAAGCCTTCGAGGATTATCGAAAGGGCGATCTCAAGAGCGCCTTGGACGCGTGGAAGGAAATACTCTCAGCCGATCCGCAGAATGCCGAAGCCAAGTCCGAATCTGAGAAAATTCAGGCCGAGCTCCAGGATTCCCGGAAGCGCGGTGTCCGATGGTGACAATGATCGGAGGGACCCATCCATGGATGGCTCATTAAAGGAAATCCACCTGGGCGGATTGATCCGCCTTCTGACCCTTCACCGCTTTACGGGGGCCCTTCACTTGGAGGGTTCCGGCCAAGAGGGTGTTTTATATATCCGGGACGGTTTGATCCAAGGGGCGGTTAGGGCTCCCAATCCCGACCCGATCGGACAGCGTTTGGTTCGGATGGGACTCCTCAAGGGCCCCGATTTGGAGGAAGCCCTCCAGCGTCAAAAAAGGGACCCTTCCCGAAAACTGCTCGGGGCTTATCTGGTCGCTTCCGGCCCCCAAATCCCCCCCGATATGTTCCGAATCGCGCTCGAAAAGCAAACCCGGGACAATGTCGCGGAACTCCTGAAGCTTTCCTCGGGCACCTTCCGTTTCGAAGAGGGCGAATCCGGGTTCACGGACTTTCCGGTATCCGCCGGGACCGAAGACCTTATCCTGCGGAGTTTCCGGGACATCCCGACGGCCCAAGCGGTGGAATCCCTACCACCCGGTTCGGCCATCCTTGAATGGGCCCCCCGCCCCGCAGGTTCCCCGCTGGAGTTATCCTTGACGCCGGCCGAATGGAACACCTTGCTGTTGTTCGACGGAAGCCGCAACCTGGAGGAGGTCCTTCGGATGTCGCCCGAGGGCCCCGATCGCCCGCCAATCACGGTCCACGGCCTTCTTTCCGCCGGCCTAGTCAAGAAGGTCCGGTTCCGTTTCCCGGACCTGGAACGGATCGCCCAAACCGATTTGGGCAACATGGGACTCGTCCTGGTCCAAAACGCTTACCAGAAAACGGGCGTCAGCCGCGCTCGCATGGGGATGCGGGAATTGGTCCGGATCCTAAACGACCTTGAGAAATCCATGACCTTGATCGTCGGCCCCACACGAGCGGGTGAAATCGCTGAACTGATGTGGGAATCCACCAAACGTTAGGAGGGGGCCATGGGCGCGGAAACGAGCTTCACCAAGGGGCTTTTCGATTTCCTTTCGATTTCGGGAGCCCTCCTGATTTGGCTGGCCTTTTTCCTGATGGGCGTTATCGCCCGCCGGTACGAGTCCGTGTTCCAAAAATGGACCGGTTGGAAACACTTGATGGCGGCCCCATCCGGGATCCTGGTTTATGTGGCCATCATCAGCGCGCACCTGATCGCCCCGATGTCGACCGAGGCCTCCCAGGGCCTGTTAGATGGGGTCGCCTATGGATGCCTTTTGGTCTCTGCGGTGACCTGCTTGGCCTTGACGGAACGCTACCGGAAAGTCATGCTTCAATTGACCACTGGTCCGAAGGAGCCTTAAACATGGGACCTTATCCCCTGAGTTCGCTACCGTTCGACGCGGGGTTTCTGCTGTTGGCCTTGGCTTTATTTCGGGCCGCCGAGATCCTCCAGACGATCCTGGGATTCCTCCGGGGCCCCCGTTATGATCTCTTGGTGCGGATCGCCGCCTTGGCCCTCCTGGGGGCCGTGGCGCTCCATGCCTACGCCTTTACTTCGGTCTTGCCCAAGCTGACTGGGGCCCCGGACGATCCCTTGTTCGTGGCGGCGCTTCAACTCAAGAACGCCTCGATCGCCTGTCTCGCGTTGGCCGGTTTGTTGGCGTCCACCGCCACCGGGCTTTGTTTTCATCGGATGAACAGCTGAATCCAATGGGAGGGATCCCCGTGACCGATCTTGTCAAGAAAAAAGTCCTCGTGGTCGACGATGAACCGGATATCGTAAGGCTCGTCGAGATCAGCCTGAAACTGTGTAACTACGACGTCTTCACGGCCGGGAACGGCAAGGACGCCCTGAGGATGATCAAGGAAAACCCTCCGGACTTGGTGTTGTTGGACGTGATGATGCCTGAGATGAGCGGTTATGAGGTGTGCCAGGCGATCCGTTCGGACGCCGCCACAAAGGCGCTTCCGGTCGTGATGTTGACCGCCAAGGGACAAAAGGGGGACGCCGAAAAGGGGCTCGAGGTGGGGGCGGACGACTACATCATCAAACCCTTCGATCCATACGACCTCGGCGAACAGGTCAGCCGTTTCCTTCAGAAGGGTTGATGCCTTCCAACCCGATCGACGCCCAACCATCCTTGGCGTCGGACCATAATTCCTCCAATTGGTATTGGGCACGGACTTCCTTCAGGAAGATGTGGACGACCACGTCTACGAAATCCAGGATCATCCAGCTTTGGTCGGGCGAGCGGTTCACGTAGGTGGGTCGCCACCGCCCCTGGACCGCTTTTTCAATGGAATCCAGGAGGGCTTGGACGTGGGGCGTGGACTTCCCGTCAACGATCACCAGGTAATCCGCGTAGGTCACCAAGCCTTCCATATCCAAGATCCGAATATCTTCCCCTTGGCGTTCCATGCAGGCTTTGGCGATCGCCGAGGTCAATTCCTTCGTCGAATCGGTTTTCAAACTATTTGGGCCTGGGGTGGGCAATGACATGTTGGAGCGCTTTCGTAAGTTCAACGAGGATGTCGGTACGGAACTGGTGCCGCAACTCCTGGACCCTGGTATACAGGTGCCCCCGTTCGCTGACAACGTATTTCGGCGGTAATCGGTTCAGGGTATAGGCCATGGCGTCCAGTTTGAGCTTCTCGTCCACGCCCGCGTCTCGGTATGCCTCGCCCTGGAGCATTTCCTCGAGGACCGACCGCACGGCGTCTTCCATGTAATTGACCAACCCGGACTTTTCGTCGGTCATCTTTAGCGGCCCGCCCTTTCCCTTCAGAGGTAAAGCTTCTGGTTATGGATGAATTGCTCGACCGCCTCGGGCACCAGGTACTTGATGCTTTTCCATTCGCGGACCCTGGCCCGGATGGCCGTGGAACTGATGTCCAGCGTCGCGCAATCCTCCACCCGGAGGTTCTCGAGGTTTTCGGAGGTCAATCCCTGTCCCGGTGAAGCCAGGAACCGGTAATTCATGATCTTGGACGTGTCATAGCCCGGACGGGTCACCACGATGAATTGGCAGATTCGGAGGGCTTCCTCGACGTTCTTCCAGGTGGAAAGCTCCATGAGCGTGTCCGCCCCCAGGATGAAAAAGAGCTGGACCTTCTCGCCCAGGACGGCCCGGAAGTGGCGGAGGGTGTCGATGGTGAAGGATTTCCCCCCCCGGTCCACCTCGAAGGACGAGACCTCGAAGCAGGGGTTCGAGACCGTCGCGAGGTGGGCCATGACCAAACGCGCCTTCGCGTCCGCCAGGTCCGCGGCGTCCTTATGGGGGGATTGGTGCGCCGGGACAAACACCACCTGGTCCAGGTTGTAACGCGTCCGGATCTCCTCGGCGACGGCCAAGTGGCCCAGGTGGATCGGATTGAAGGATCCCCCGAAGAGGGCGATGGCTCGCACGGCGTCAGCCCCCCGTCTCGTCTTTAAGCAACGAGTCGATCATGTCCCCCGTGAGAAACTCCCCCTCGGCGGCGGAGGGGGAGGATGTTCCTCCCGCGGGGGCGGCTTCCTGGGTCTTCGGGGCTTCCGCCTGGGTCTTGCTGATGACTCGACCCTTCGCGGACTTGGTGAGGGTTTCCACCTCTTCCTTGCTCAACCCCGAGGTGGCCGAAACCTTCATCTGCTGCTGCTGGCCAGTTTCGACGTTCTTGGCCGTGACCTGGACGATGCCGTTGGAGTCGATGGCGAAGGTGACCTCGATTTTGACCGACCCCGCCGTGGTGGAAGGCAGTCCCACGAAGGAGAAGAAGCCCAGGGCCTTGTTCGAATGGGCGACCTTGGACTCGCCCTGGAACACCCGGACGTTCACGGA
>CAYMOV010000061.1:7331-14690 GCA_964392085.1 uncultured bacterium | reverse complement strand
ACCGCCACAAACACCCCATTACCGTAGCTCACAGACTACCAGCCCTGTGAACTGGGGAGGGTGCGCCACGTCCATGAGATCCCATCCGGAGATGTCGCTGCCACCGCACTACCACCAGCGACCGCCACAAACACTCCATTCCCGTAGGTCACAGACTGCCATTGTTGTGAACTGGGGAGGGCACGGGTCGTCCAGGACGATCCTGGTAATGGGGTGGGTGTAGCCGTCGGTGACGCAGTTGGTGCGACCGGCGCGGAGGGGTTGTCCTTCTTTTTACAGGCTGAAACGGAGATAAACATTAGGGCCACTACCAGTAACCAATACCCGTGTACCCGCTTCATAAGACCCCCTGCGTTTAACTTCCTAGGCATTATAGACCTACTTATTAGCCTCTGGAGCATTCCTAAAAATACACCAAATGGCTAAAGGGTCCTTTACCTGTGAGAAATTGGGTTTAGAAGACAATCCGCCGCCTAACAGAGGGGGCGACCGATTTTGTTCTCATCACGCTTCTTGATAACCTGAAATTGGATGCAAATACACCTGAATCTTGGTCTTTAGAGACCCCTTGTCGGGGGTGACTAATTTGCATGAAAGGCAACCGCTTCCTAGACTAAACCTATGGGCTCAAAGAATCTAACTTTTAAACAGCTTTTGATTTTAGCGGCCATTCCCGCATTAATAGGTGCATTTGCATTGGTACTGACTGCACTAATCAAAAAGGACTCCCCCATAATTCAAATCAACATTTCCAATACGGTTAATTCGGACATCAAGCATTAGCCTTTTAGTAATCGGCTATGGATTTCTGCCTACCAGGTAATCCCTAATCATCTGGATTGTTTCTTGAATCTCTTGCTCAGTTAATTGTAGTGGTGGGCTAGGGTTGGAGTTAATAAATTCCCGGGTCCAATTGAGGTTATTCATCTTGACTACCCTTCAAAAATGGGTTTAGAGGATTAATTGAATCACCATTGGCAAATATATTTAAGGGCATCATCACCAACCCTATTGACTAAGTCCTTTTTAAACCACTATGCTTTTCTTGTCATTGCTGTGCGTTACCTGAGACCTGATACCTGAATTACATGAGTTACTTAGATTTAAGCTCTAACTCTGTTTCAGGATTAGCGCCTTGGGCATCAAACAAGTCAACTTTATTAGCCCACTAACCACGGTATTTGGAATTATTACCGCCGTAAACCATCCTCTTGGCTTGATCCTTTTAGCTATTTGGGTACCGTCCTGGTTCTTCCTGATTAAGAAGCCCGCAAGAAAGAGGCATTAATTAGCTGTAGCCAGTGCCTTAGCTAGTGGCTTATCCCCAATGCCATAAATACCGGTCTTTAACCAACTTTAACGCCCAATCCCTAAAGTTTAGTAGTTGCTGAAGCATAAGATCAAGTACTTGAAGTAGAACCCTGCGAGCACACTTCATGGCAACCTAGGGTTTGCCAATAATGAAACCCTCCCAAGATTAGATCACTTCCCGATCACAACCAGTGGTACCCGGAATGCCAAATCACCTTTCATTTGTTTTATCTCAAACGGGGTTCTTCCCTGTTCATCCTGGAGATCTGGCCCCGGGCTGTAGAAAACAAGGTATCCCCCGTCATGAATCATCCGGATTTTCCCCAGGGTGAAGGGATCCGCCCAATCGTCGGGTTTCAAGCCTGCCTTACCAAGGTCATCCACTTGGGCCGGCCAGGCCCCGTATTTCCCCCGGTAGATCCTTGCCGTGCAGGCCAACCGCATCGTCTTAAGTCGTGTCGAACACGCCAATGCCTTCACGAACATCTTGTCGAATTTGGGAAGGGCGATCACCGATATGACCCAGGCATTGTTTTGATAATCCCGTTCCGCCGCCTGGTAGTCCTGCTCAAAGACCGGATAAGGATTTTTGAAACTGGCCATGACTTTCCGGCCTTCCCATATACCGGTGAACGTATCGAGATATAGATAGGGCCTGATGAACCACGACAGGATTTTCGCAGGCCGGCTTTTGTAACTTTTCAGTGCGTTTGTAGTCAATGATTTGCGCCAAAGCATGTATTCCATCGATAGCGACTGGTAGAGACCCTTGACGATCCTGTCAGGGTCAACCGTCCCAGTGATCCAGGTGGTATCCGGGTTTTGCCGGGGCTTATCAGCCAGGCAACACTGGACCCCGTTGCAGTAAATATTGTATTCGGCGATCCCAACCATTTCGCCGATCAGAAAGTCCGTCCGGGAGGTTGCGTCCGCCAGGAAGGCGGCAACCTTGAGGTCCTGGGCCGCGTCGCTAAAGCGGCCCTCCGACTTCGCTAGGACGGCCGAGCAGACAAGGAGTTTCGATCCCTTCAAAAGGTGAGCGAAGAGCGGTTGTTCCCCTATTCCCCCGTAATCACAAGGTTCCCAGTTCACCACCTTGCAACGGGCGGAGCGCCTCAACAAGTCCATGCCCTGACGGTGCCCCTTGATGATTACCCGGACATAGGCCATATCCGCCTTTGTGACACTGCCTTCGTTGGCCTTCGCCAGTACTTTCGAGAGCTTCATGGACTCATCCTTATCGCCCTTGTCCACGCTCTTATTAAGGTCATCCCTCGACCGGTTCAACCACACCACGGCGTTGTCGTCGCTGGTATCGGCGTTTCCTGGCGGCGGTTCCTCGAGCGCGTACCCTTCCTTGACGGCCTTTTCCCACGCCCAATTGAAGCAGAAGGACCCCACCGCGCCCATGACCAAGACAGCGAACAGGACACCCGGCAGGACCGACAATGCGACCACACCGATTGACTTGAGGTTAACGAAGATGTCAGGCGAACGTCTCATTACCATCCAGTGGAGCACCCCAAGAAATAAAAGGCTTAGGAGGAGTGGTAGGTATGCCCGAGGATGGAATTGACCGTCAGGGAACCCATATCCCAGGTGGTACCCGACGAGGAACAAGGCGGATACGTAAAGGAGGAAGCCCAGGAGGATGCCAAAGGAGAGGTAATAAACCGTTGATCGTTTCATAGATCCCTTAGATCGACTGATAGACACCATGGATTATAACCAACAGCGCGTCGGCCGTCATGGCCATGGCTGGACTATTACAGCCTCAGGGAGAATCGCGTCACCTAATCATTTCACGCCAACGCGTCACATGACGCGATAGTGCTTGGGTGCGGAAACCCAGGAAAGATCACCCTCACCCCGCCCCTGCCACCCTGAGGTACAGACGGTGAGCTAGGTCGAATCCGTCGAAGGGCTCCCCTCAATCGAGAGTGAGCATGCCTTCAGGCCCCCCTCAGGTGTGGCCCCAAGTCACGGCCAACCAAAGGTCCTTCATCCCGTTGTTATCCGCATTCAGCGTGAATGGCGTGGCGGGTGGGGCGGGCGTGATGGCCGGCGGCAGGGCGGGCTTGGGCCAGGTCCCATCCAGCAACCCATCCCACTGGCTGTTGACCGCCAGGCCCACCTTGTGCCCGCTGGTCATATCCAGGTGGTCACAGAAGTTCACGGTATTGACCCCCGCGTTGGCCGGCATCTCCGCGATCAACCTTACCCCCGTGATCGACAGCTTGTTCTGGCCGATGAAGCTCTGCGCCCAGTACGGGTAGTGCTGGGGCAGGAAGCTCAGGGCCAGGGTGGCCGGGGCCGCGCCGGTGGCCCCCGCTGGGCTCCTGAATTTGGCCCATTCCGTCGGGAACTCATGGCGGACCGAGAACAGCCGCATCGACCCGACCGTCTGGGCCTTCTGGATCTGCTTCTGCAGGTTCACCACGGCGGCGGTCTTCAGCAGTTCCCCTCCCTCCCGGGCGGTGTAACGGATGTGCAGGATGACGTCGGTGATGGTGTCGAAGTCGAACTGTGGCACGTCCGAGGGCAGGGTCAACTGCCACTGGCTGATGACCCCCACCCGCTCGAAAGGCAGGTACCGCTCGTCGTTCAGGTTGGCCTCGAACAGGCCGCTGTCCGACTGGCCCGAGCTGGTCACGATCGACTGGAGGGTGCCGTAATAGTCGTTGAACCGGATGTCGTCAGCGCCCTGCCTGAGGTACCCCGTGGCGGCGTCCGCGCTGGTGCGGATGGAACTCTGTTGCAATGAAAGCGTGCAGTTGACGCTGGTGTAAGGCCCGGTCACGCAGGGGATGGTCACGGCCACCGACTTGACCCGGCGAAAGTAATGGCCCGGCCCGTCCAGGTCGAACAGCTCCTCCGGCAAGGTCACCAGGCAGGTCCCCGTGGCCCTCAGCTGGACCAGGGCCAGCGGGTTCACCTGCAATAGGCTCACGTGCTTGGTCATCTCGTATTCCCGCTGGTTCAGGTTGGTGTATTCCGTCTCCATCCGGCGCAGGTCGAACATCAGCTTTTCACCGGCCATCAGCCCCTCGGTGCCGTCCAGGTAGTTGGGCTGGATATAGGTGAGGGACGTATCCCCCAGCTCGTGCTGCATGGCCCGCTCGGCCTTCTTGGCCACGTCGAAGGCCAGCTGGAAGGCGTTGGCGTAGACCCCCTTCACTTCCCGCCGCATCCAGGCGTAGAAGTCGATGGTCGATTCCTTCACCTCGAAGCCCGCCACCTTCTGCCCCTCCAGGAAGTTCTCGATGTCCTGGGAATGCTGGATCTGCACCAGGTGGTTCTGGTATTCCTTCCCGGCGATGGCCTCCCGGATCTCCGCGGCGCGCAGCTGCTTGTAGAGCTGGTTGATCTCCCCCTTGGCGCTGTTGCTCTGGAAGGTCCAATCGTCCATCCTGCGGCTGTAGGTGCCCAGTTTGGAGGTCTTGCCCGCCTCGTACGAGTATTCCTCCGAGGCGATCCGGGCCACCGTGGCGAGGCCCGAGAGCATCTTCGAGATCTCGATGCCGCCGAACTCGATCGTGCCGCCCACGCCGAAGGGCTGGACGTGCACCTTCATCTGGGGGATCAGGCTCAACCCGGAGGACAGGCCCTCCAGGGCGCTGGCCGTGATCTGCGAATCCCTCCCCGAGGACAGCTTGTCCATCTCCGCCACCTCGTGGCGGCTCATGGTGATCACCTCGCCGTCGGTCACCGAGGTGGCGTTCTTGGCCACGTCGGGGGTGACGGCGTCGAAGGCCATCTTGGGTTCGGCCGTATCGCCCGATTGGGAGAAGTTGAGGTTCTCCAGGCTCCCCGCGTCCAACGCCGCCGACTGGGGCAGGCTCGCGGTGATTTGGCTCGGGGTGCGGCCCAACAGCGACTGGTAATAGGTGTACTTCTCGACGGCGTTGGCCAGGTTCGTCTCCAACCCCTGCTTCGCCTTGCCGGCCTCCTGCCACTGCGAATACTTGACCACCTGGGCCAGCCCCAGCATCGTCGACTCGTGCTGGGCGCGCAGGAGGGCCATGGACTCGTTGTCCTGCTTCTCGATGGCGGACACGAGCTGGGACCCGAGGGACTTCACCTCCTGGCAGATCTCGGCGGCCTTGGCCGCCAGGACCCTGAACCGCACCAGGGGCAGGGGCTGGTTCAACCCCGCCACGATGGCGCTGACGTCCAGCCCCGCCGCGGCCGCCCGCACCAGCAGGGCCGGGTCGATCGGCGGGTCGTACAGGGGAAGCTTCTGGAAGACCCCCTGGAGGTTGAGGGAGTTGTGGATCTTGAAGAGCCGGTCCGCCACGGTGTCCCAATAGGCCAGCATGCGGTCGTTGCGGGGGATGCAGAAGTAGAGGGCCTGGCCGATGCCGGGGAGGATCTGGGCGTTGGGGGGCTCGGGGCCCGAGGGCGGCGGGGGCGCCAGGTCGAAGGGCATGTCCGCCTCCATCTCCTCCAGCGCGTTGCCGAAGGCGTCCAGGTTCCCCCGAAGGTCGGCGTAGGTGAGCGGCTTGACCGAGCCCTTGTTGGGCACGGCCTGGGGCTTGGGCCCCAGGATATGGGCGGCCAGGATGTAGATTTGGGCCGCCTCATTGATCGTCTCGATCGTGTACTGGCTGAAGAGCGAGTCCCCCCAGGCGACCAGGTTGTCGAGGTAGGCCATGACCGTCTTGAGCATGTAGGCCGTGGGCCGGTACTTGGCCACCGCCCAGGGTTGGAACGGCGTGGCCTTCCACTGGTCGATGCTGGCGACGGTCTGGGCGTAGAGCTGGGGGTCCTGGGGTTTGGACAGGTTCACCAGGATCTCCTGGATCATCCGCACGTCGGTGGACTGGAAGGGCTTCACCTTCCAGAACCGGTCGGGGGTGGGCCCGGCGCCGTTGTCGAGGGGGTTGAAGATGTAGTGGAACCACCGCTGGGCGTCCTGGTACTTCTGGTTCCCGCTCAGGTGGGTCGCGATCATCAGGGGCGCGTGGAAGAAGAGCTCCCAGTTGTACAGGGAGTAGGCGCCGTTGGAGGTGAAGTCCAGGTCCTTCACGGGATAGGGCTGGTCCACCGGGGTGTCGGGGTTGTAGTGGGCGGGGTCGAAGATCCCCTCGTAGTAATAGGGTTGGGGCAGGCCTTCGCGAAGGAAGACCTTCGTACCGGCCGGCAACACCACCTGCGAGCCGTCCGAGGACAGGACCGCCTGGATGGGCCCGGTGGACAGGGTCACCAAGGTGTTCTCCGGCACGATCGTATCCTTCGTCGCGATGTTCCATTGGATGCCCCGCGCCGAGGAGACCGGGATGAGCCCCGGGAGGGTTGGGGCGGCTTGGGCCGCCAGGGTGCCCTGGGTGCCGTCGGGGTAAAGGACCGCCGTGCCCGCGGCCAATGTCACCGGGGTGCCGTCGGCCAGGGTCAGGGGCGTCCCGGCGGAGAGGCTCACGGCCGTGCCGTCGCCGCGCTGGGCGTTGGCGGCGGCGGCCAGGCTGGCGCGGGTGCTCCCCGGGATCACGCTCATGGGCTGGGTGCGGTTCGGCAGGTCCGGCTGTCCCGGCAGGTACACCGTGTCCGCCGACTGCAGTTCGTCCACCCCGCCGTTGTTCAGGTCCTGGACCAGGCCCTGGACATAGGGGTGGAAGTGGCTGAAGAAGAGGTAATCCAGGCTCCTTTCGCGGATGTTGACCCACTGGCCGCCCGGGTTCCAACGGCCGCCGTTGTTTTGCTGGTAGGGCCGCGCCGAGGTGTCGATCTCGTTGTGGTAGCTGTTGCCTTTCATCTCTTGTCCTCCTGGGATCAGCCGATGGTTTGGTTCGAGGCCAAGGCGGTTTGGATGGACAGGTTTTTCGCCGCGGAGCCGAGGGCCTGGAGGTGGGAGAGGGCCAGGCCCTGGGTCCCCACGAGGTTCAGGCCCCGGACCGCGGCGGCGCCGGCCGCCGACAATCCGACGGAGGCCGCGCCGACGCCGGCCGCCGTACCGCCGATGGAAACCCCGGTGGCGGCGGTCTGGGCCAACCCGGACGCGACGTTGACGTCGACCGCCCCGGCTTGTCCCACCCAGGACGACCCGAAGGC
>CAYMOV010000061.1:3021-7231 GCA_964392085.1 uncultured bacterium | reverse complement strand
TAGAAGGTCAGTTCCTTCGGGTTGGCGGCGTCACCGCGGTCCTTATAGAAGAAAGGCGCGATGAGGGTGCCGGCCTGTTGGTAGGCCGGTTCCGACGGGTCCAGGAACAGCGGGACCACCGGGTTGTCGCACAGCACCAGGGCGTAGTTGGGCGGGGACTTCAGGATCGTCTCATGTCCCTTGGTCGGCTCGTCGCTGTTGGCCCCGAGGTCGGTCTTGAACCTCACGGAAAGGTCCCCGCTCCCGAACCGTTCGGTGGCGTGGACCTCCTGGGCGCTGTAGGGGTTCCCCGGCCCCGGTTCGTAGTACTGGGTCCCGAAGTCCGGGTGGGCGTTCTTGTTCACCAGCCGGAAGGCGTACCCCTGGGAGTCCAGGCCCGGGTACGGCACGTCGTCGCCGTTGGGGTTGTTCGCCTCGTATTTCTTGAAATCGCGGTAGGCGGCCGTATCCACCACCACCTCCGGGAAGTCCAGGTGCACCCTCAAGGGGCCCCCGTTGCCGAAGGCGTCCGGGGGGTCCAAGGTGACGTGGATCGCCACCTTCGAGGCGTCGAAATCGTCCGCGACGTCCACGGGGTCGTAGAGGTGGATGTCGCTGCTGAGGCGGGTGCCCCACTTGCCCTGGTAAAGCTCGGCCCAGTGCAGCTGCGCCTGCACCTGCTTCTGGGGGGAAACCTCGGTGAGGTTCCCGCTGAGCTGGTTGAAGTCCATGCCGGAGAGCGTGGGCGAGCTGTCCGCGTTGGAGGGCCCGTTCGGGAGCTGGACCGAGGACTGGAAGGTCACCCAGAAGAGGTTGAGCCGCCCCCGCCAGACGGCGCAGGCGATGTGGTCGCTCTCGATGTCCGGCGTCACCTTCTGCCAGGCGCCCCAGGCCTGGTTCTGGAGCGTCCGGTAGAAATACTGCTGGGGCTTCCCGTGGTTCCGGGCGATGACGTGCAGGGTCTCCAGGGGGTAGGACTCGGTCTCGGTGTCCAGGGGCCCGCCCTGGTCGAGGTACAGGGAGACGACGTCCAGCCGGGCCCGGGTCTCCAGCCCCTTCAGGTAGCCCATGAAGGCGTCCTGCGCCAGGTCCTGGGTGACCTCACCCTGCAAAAGCGCGCCCTCCAGGTCCTGGAAAAGGTCGCTCTTGTCCAGCCGAAGCTCGGGTTCCATCCAGTTCTCGGGGAAGAGGAAGATCTCCCGGTTCGCCTGCCAGACCCGGTAGCGCTTCATCCATTGCCACCAGTCCGAGTCGACGGCCAGGGGCGGGATGTTCCGTTCCGGGTGCTGGGTGTTGCGGTTCTCCAGGTTCATCAGGATCCGTTGGACGAAGGTCTGGACCGACGACAGGGCCAGCCGCAGGCGGGAGGTCTGCACCACCGGTTCCATGCCCGGGTCCACCAGGAAATACTCGAAGAGGTCCACGGGCGTGGCGGCGCCGAAGTCCTTGATATCCTGGAGCGTCAAGAGGTAGGCGCAAAGGGCGTCGCGCTTCTTCCGGCGCAGGGGGTCGAAGACCGATTGGGCGATCGGGCGCCAGGCGTCCCGGTCGTACTGGGCCTTGACGGCGTTCTTGAGGGCCGCGGCCACCGAGTCGCGCGTGGGGCCCACCGGGGGGAAGGGCGAGGCGATGGCGGTGGCGGCCGCCAGGGCGGCGGGCGGCAGGCCCGTGGTCTGGACGACCTGGAGCGCGTCCCAAAGGGCTTGGACGCCCTTTTGGTTCGCGAAATCCCCCAGGGCCGTCACCTGGCGCAGGGTCGTCCCGTTCACCGTCACCGTTTGTTCGCCGATGAGGCCCAAGGCCTTGGCCGTGTCCCGGACCACCTGCGGGTCCCGGCGGGTCAGGTCCGCCAGGCGTTTCCAGGGCGTGTCCGGGTTGAGGGTGGCGGCCTGCCCCGCCGGGTCCTCGGTGAACGGTTGGCCCACATTGACGAAGACGTCGACCAACCCGTCGCTGGCCCCGGCGGGGCCCTTCCTCAGCGACGCGTATTGCGCCAGGGTGAGGAACTGGGTGAAGAGCTTCTGGGCCTGGGGCCGGCTGTCGTCCGTTCCGAGCGTGGGGAGGGCGCTGAGCTTCAGGCCCGAGAACTGGTTCGCGTGGGCGGCCAGGTAGTCGACCTCCCGCTCGTCCAACGACGTGCCTTGGATCAGCTGGAGCGCCTTGGCCAAAAGCGTCCTCGCCCGGAGAAAGGCCTCCACGGCGGCGAGGGGATACAGCCGTACCTGGGACAGGGGTCCCTTCGGGAGGTTTTCCCCCTGCACGTTGAGGACCGCCCCGCCCGCCCCGAGGTGGTTCAGGTCCAGGCGGTAGGGGTAGGCGACGCCCCCCTTCAACCCGATGAATTGGCTCGCCTCGTCGTTCACCCGGGCCGCCGCGAAGTCCAGGAGCGGTGAGGGGAAAAGGACCGTGGGGTCGGGGGAATCCAGCTTGAGGATCGCCTCCGTGCCGATGTCGGCCATCCCCGCGAAGAAACGGTAGGGCCCATCCGTCGGGACCATCAAGTAGCCCTCGAACCGGGCGCTCCGGGCCGTCGCGGGGACCGTAGCGGCCTGGGTGCCGTCCAGCCGGGTGTAGCCGACCCGGGTGTCGGCGGTGGCGGCCGCGCCTTGGTCCAAGGGAGCGGTGCCGTCCGCCGGCACGATGGGGGCGGTGAAGAAGGAGACGGTCGTTCCGGGTTGGTTGACCGCCAGGAAGGTATCCAACATCGACTTCCCCGGCCGGGTGGGGTCGGACAAAAGGCCCGCGTCGGTGACCAAGGCCTCGGTGAGGGAGGGGTCGGACCCGAGTTGGGCGGTCAGGGCCTTCAGGACCGCCTGGCGGGAAAGTTTCCCCGCCAGGAGCGGCAGGAAGGCCTGCACCAGCTTCAGCTTCGCCTTCTTCACCTTCTTGGCGTCATCGGCCGGGGCGGCGCCGGGGAGCGAGGCGTCCAGGTCCGCTCCCGCCGCATTGACCCAGGGGGCAGTGAGGGACGTGAAGAAGGCCACCGCCTGGTTGCGGAGGTCCGTCAGCTGGGCGGCGGCCGCGGGCAGGGCGGCGGCCGCGGGCGCCCGCTGGGCGTCCGTCAGGACTCCCAGGCTGGACCAAGTCTCCACCTGGGTGCCGGGGTCATAGGCCACTTGGAGGACGGGAAAGGCCGCCAGCGCGGAAGGGTCCACCTGGCTGCCGGGCGCCACGCCCGTCCGGACGGAGGCATAGGCCTGCAGGTCGGCCCAAGCCGCCAGGAGTCCCGTCACCAATCCCTGGAAGGCGGGTTGGGACTGGCTTTGGACGTCGGCCAAAAGTCCCGAGAGCGTGGCGGAGGGGTTGAGGGCCTGCAGGGCCGCCCGGTGGATGGGGGTCAGGACCCCCCGGTAGGACAACCATTGGAGCGAGTCCGCCTGGTCGTAGCTGAGCCCCAGCGCCGGGTCCGCCTTGAGCAGGGGGGCGGCGGTCAAGCCGGTCCCCACCCCGGTCCGGACGGATTCATATTGGGCCAGGCTGGCCCAGACCCCCAGGAAATCCCCCAGCAGTGAATTGAAGGCGTCCTTGCCGGCGGCCTGGATCCCGTCCAAAAGCGTCGTGAGGGCCGCCAAGTTCGTGACGCCCGGGGTGTGGAGGAGTTGTTGCCTTTTCCAGTCCAGGAGCGCGCCCAGGTAGGTCAGGGTCTGGGTTTGGGTGGGGCCGTCGTAGGACAGGGTGAAGCCGGGTTCGTTGAGGAAGGGGGTCGGGTCCAACTGGTTGGCCGGCGCCACGCCGGTCGCCGTCGCCTGGAGGACCTGGCCTTTCGAGAGGAACCCCGAGAGGGACTTCAGGATCGGGGCCGGGAAAAGCCCGGACAGTTTCTGCTGGAGCAGGTCGTCGGGGAGGCCCGTCGGGTCCTGCGGCGCGGCGTTCTGCGCCTGGACCTGGTCCAGGGAGGCGGCCGAGGCGAGGACGAGCCCCAGGAGCGCGTTGTCGTCCTGCTGGTATTTCCCCACCGGGTCGAACCGGTGGCGCAAAAGGTACTGCAGGTCCTCCACGGTGAAGCCGCTCCCCAATGCGGTCTGAACCTGGTCCAGGAAAGGCAATAGCTGGTTTCCCAACACGTCGCCCGCCCGGTTCACCAAGGCCGTGCCCGTGGGGGCGGCGAAGGGGTCCAGGGTGGACAGGGACTTCAGGGACAGGAAGTCCGAAACCGACAGCTGGAGGGACGACGCCAGGAAGGCGTACCGGTAGAGGGTGGAGAGGTTTCGGAGCGTGAAGGCCGGGACCG
>CAYMOV010000061.1:0-2921 GCA_964392085.1 uncultured bacterium | reverse complement strand
GGCGGTGCGCCAGGCGTCCCGGCAGGACTTCGCGAAAAGCGGCGTGGCCGCGACCGTGGCCAGGGCCGTCGGCTTCAGGGCGGCCGCCAGCCCGGGGATCGGGGGGAAAAACGCCTGCAGGGCCTGGTCGGCCTCATCCAGGGTCCAGCCCAGCTTCTTCCAGAGCCGGACCACCAGGTTCAACTTGAGGAAATCGAACCAGAGCGCCGGGGTCCCGTCGGCGTATTGCAGGGTGGTGTCGGTGAAGTTGCATCCCGTGTCCGGGTCGGCCAGGACCAGCACGCCCTGGGCGTAACCGTTGGGGAGCGCCGCCTTCAGCCAGGTGTCCGCGTTGAAGGTCGTGGAGGCGTTCACGGCCTTCGCCTGGTTCGTGAGGGCCGTCAGGTGGGCGGTGAAATCCGCCAGGTCCTGCCCGGCCAGGGGGGTCGGCCAGGGGGTTTGGGTGTAGGCGAGCGCCTTGTCCAGGTCGATGCCGAACCGTTGGAACTGGAAGTAAAGGGCGGAGAGCTTCGGGTTGAGGAAACCCGTCGTCACCAGGTCCGCCAGTTCCTGGTATGTCACCCCCAGCAGTTGGCTCAACTTCTTGGCGGAGGGAAGGTTGCCCGGCGACAGGGCGGTGGCCTCGTCGGCGAAGCCGTAGAGCGCGTACCAGTTTTGGACGTTCGGGGCGCCGCCCGCCAGGTCCTGGCAGATGAGGACCTTGTACTCGGCCGGGGACAGGCCGAGGGATTCCACCAGGATCGAATCGTAAAAGTAGGACCCGGGCGTCGGCACCGCGGGGGGATCCGGCGGGAACAGTTCCAGCCCCGCCTCCGGGCTGAAGGCCGCCAGGACCTGGTCCAGGGGCGTCTTGAAATAACCGAGGAACCCCCGGACGGTCTCGATCCAGAGGTCGAACGGGAGCAGGCGGGGATACGCGGCCTTGGCCAAGACGTCGGTATAGACGCCTGGCAGGATGTGCTGGGGCTCCGCGGTCAGGTCCTCCGTGGGGATGTCGCCCGTGTCGTAGGCGACCCCCGCGTCCAGGGCGTGGTGGCCGACGTAATACTCGAGGATCTCGTTGACCAGGTCGATGTAGGGCATGGCCGTGTTGGTGTTCGAACAGGTCAGGGGAAGCGCGGCCAGGTCCGGACGGCGTCCCGCCACCGAGTGGTCGAGGCTCCCGATGAGGGCATCGAGGCCGCTCCGGGAATTCGGGTCCTGCGGGTCCACCTTCGAGCTGCGGAGGAACTCCAGCAGGTCCACGAAATAGGCGGCCGGGCTCAGGACCGATCGGCAGTCGGCGCAATCGCAGAAGTCCACGTTGCCGAACAACCCGGCCATGGTCGGGAACTGCTGGCTCACGGCGTCCTTGGCCGCCTGGACGGCGTCCGGCGAGCCGGAGAAGGCGTACACCGGCGCCTGGTTGTCCAACTGCTTGGCCATGGCGAAGAAGTTGAAGGTGACCGAGCTCAACTGCTGGGACCGGCCCCACACCATCGAGGCCTCCCCCGGCGGGAACTGGCCGCCGTACTTCTCCACGAAGTCCCTCTTGCCGTACGAGGCGATCTCGCCGGCCGACTGGAACCCCAGGTTCACCGCCGCCACCAGCGACTCGTGGCTGGGCGTGGCCTGGAAGAGCCGGTGCAGGGCCTTGACGTGCTTCCGGGACGCGTCGTCCAGGGGCAGGGACTTGGCGTTTTGGTTCAGGAAGGCGTTCAGGGGGGTGCGCCCCAATTCGTACCCCAACGCGGCCGCCGACCTCAGGTAGGCCGCCACCACCGGGCCCTTCTTCTGCGCGTCGGGCGTCCCGGGCGGGTCGAGGGCCAGGGTCCCCTTCTCCGCGAGGCGGGCCACGGTGTGGGTCGGGAAACTCACCCGCACCTTCCGGGCCATGTCGGCCGAATAGGCGTCCAACCGCGCTTGGGTGTCCGTCCCCGGGTACGCGGGCGGGATGAGGTCGTCCAGGGCGCCCTTCGCGGCGCCGGCGATCCCCTGCAGGAGCGTCTTCCACGCTTCCCCGTCGTAATAGTCCTTCGCCGCCAGGCCCCCCAGGTTGTCCGCCGAGCCGACTTCCTGGCGCAGTTTGTCGGTGACGGCCGGGTTGTTGACCGTCAGGAAAAGGAGTTTCCCGTGGAGCTTCAGGGCCTGGACGGTGTCGGCGGGGGCCAGTCCCTCCGCGGCCTTCCAGAATTCCGCCCCACCCTGGGGCATCCTGAAGAAAAGGTCGGCGAAGGGCGCGGCGTACTGCGCGTTCGTCCCCTTGAAGGTCGACTGTAAAAGGGTCCCGTAGTCCTGCTTCGTCCCGGGGGCCGCCAGGGCCGACCGGGCCTTCAACGCGAAAGTATGGAAGGCGGTCTGCGCCTCCTGGACCTGGGCGGCGGTCATTTGGACGACCCCGGCCTTTGCGGCCTTGCGGAGCGCGGTCCCCACCGTGGCGGGCGTGACCAGCGCCAGTTGGGCCGGGTCCATGGGGAGGCCCGTCCGGTAGAGGGCGTAGAGGACATCCTGTCCCAGGCCGGTCGGTTTGGCCTGTTGGACCGCCGTGGCGGCGAGGGCCACCACCCGGGCGTCCCACCCGGTGTCCCGGAAGAGCAGGGACAGGTCCTGGCGCGATCCGCCCTCCTGGGCCTGGGCGAGGTTCTGGATCCCGCCGATGTGCTTGGCCAGGTCGTCGGAGAGGCGGGTGTACTCGGCGGCGAGGGGCCGCACCGACCCCGGCACCACGAGGTTCAGCGCCTGTTGGGGCGCGGCGTTGTAGACGGGCCGCGAGAGGGTGGTCTCCTTCCCCTGGGCGTCCACCACGCGCACCTCGAGGTTGGAGGGGACCCCCCCGGTCCGGTAGGTGGCGGCGTAATGCCCCTGGGCGTCGGCCTTCGTGTCCACGAGCTTCCGGTCCTGGCCGGCGTACCCCAGGGCGTAGACGCGAAGTTCCACCCCGG
>CAYMOV010000060.1:0-14985 GCA_964392085.1 uncultured bacterium | reverse complement strand
CCCAGTGTGGCCGATCACCCTCTCAGGCCGGCTAACCATCGTAGCCTTGGTGGGCAGTTACCCCGCCAACTAGCTAATGGTGCTTGAGCCAATCCATCAGTGATAGCTTGCGCCATCTTTGACCTCAGCCACCGGAGTGGCCGTGGTCTTATTCGGTATTAGCACACCTTTCGATGTGTTATCCCAATCTGAAGGGAATGTTACCCAAGTATTACTCACCCGTTCGCCGCTCTACTCACCCCTTGCGGGGCTTTCTCGCTCGACTTGCATGTCTGAGACGCACCGCCAACGTTCGTCCTGAGCCAGAATCAAACTCTCCGTTGGAAAAACACAACAGAGCTTTTGAGGCTCTATTTAAACTCTTTTTTTGACAGGCACCCAACTACTCGATCCCCGTCTCTGAGGATCGGGTGCACGCTATTTAGTTTTCAAAGACCCGGCAAGGCTGGGCCGATTCGGCCCGCTACCTCACGCCAAACATCGGCGCGGTTCCCGCATCCGGGACGACTTTTCCCGGCGGCGCGAATCGCGTCGCAATCGAACTACTTGGAGTCGATTGGGTATTTTTACTGCTTCAAAGAACCGCACTTCCCGAAACAACCGGGAACTGCCGGTTGGGAGAGGCGTCCCTCAGTGAGGGGAGCGTTGTTATACTTGAGACAGTCGAAACCGTCAAGCTTTTCTTAAATAAAAATAGGCCGATGTGCCTTTTTTGGCCTAATTTTGCCTCGTATTTTACTTGCCAAAAACCCTTAGAAACAACTTGCCACAACGCAAGAGACCGGACTCCCCTACCCCTAGTTGAAAGATGGCCCCAAGCCCCCCCACCTTTTGGGGTTCCCCAGGCTCGATTCCCCATTGAACCGCCCCTTGTTCCAACAACCTTTTAGCGTCACTTTTGGACTTGGTGGCCCCGACCAAAACGAGGAAATCCGCGGCCTTATGGCTTCCGGCCGGCACTTCCGCCTTTTTGTAATCCACGTCCGCGCTGAACTGGCGACGACTCTCGAAATATTTCGCGGCCTCGATCGCGGCCGCCTCCCCGTGGAAACGCCGGGTGATCTCGAGGGCCAGGTCGGTCTTCGCCCGTTTGGGATGGTAGGCGCCGGAGGATACCTGTTCTTTTCTGTTCAATTTATCGGCGGCGGGAAGGCCTGAGAGGAGCTCATAATATTTCCACATCAGCTCGTCGGAAACGCTGAGGATCTTCGCGAACATTTCGTTCGGGTTTTCGGTGACCCCCACGTAATTCCCCAGGCTTTTCGACATCTTTTTGACCCCGTCCAGGCCCTCCAGGATGGGCATGGCCAGGATGACCTCGGGGGCCTGGCCCGCCTCCAATTGGAGCGCCCGGCCCACCAGGCAGTTGAATTTCTGGTCCGTCCCGCACATTTCCACGTCGCTTTGGAGCATGACCGAATCATAGCCCTGGATCAGGGGATAGAGCAGCTCATGGAGGCTGATGGGCTTCCCCTCCTTCAGCCGGTTGGTGAAATCATCCCGCTCCAGGACCCGGGCCACGGTGTATTTCGACGCCAAGCGGATGACGTCCGCGAAGGACATGGGACCGCACCATTCGCTGTTTCGGCGGATCTCGATCCGATCCGGGTCTTGGTCCAGCACCTTGAAGACCTGGTCCAGGTAGGTCTTGGCGTTGTCCTCAACCTGGCTGGGGGAGAGCGGGGGGCGGGTGACCGACTTGCCGGTCGGGTCCCCGATTTGGGCGGTGAAATCGCCGATCAGGAATTGGACCTTGTGGCCCAGGTCCTGGAACTGGCGCAATTTGCACAGGACCACCGTATGGCCCAGGTGGATGTCCGGCGCCGTGGGATCCATCCCCAGCTTCACCCGGAGGGGTCGGTTTTCCTTCTGGGCCAATTGGAGTTTCGCCAGCAATTCCTGCCGGGAGATCACCTCCGCGGCGCCTTCCAGCAGGATTTCCATCTGTTCTTCGGGGGTTTTTGTGAATTTCATGGTGCGCTAGGATACCCGGGTTGGGCTTTTCGGCCAAGCCCGAACCCAAAAACCGGGGGGAGTCCCCGGCTCCTTTCCTATATAATGCCTCCCGCCTATCCCAACGACCCGAGGACTCAACCACATGCCTGTTTCCCCAAAGCCCACCCGAAAGGGCCCCACCTGGATCAAGATGCTGTTCTTGGCCTTTTTCCTCGCTTGCGGGGCCGTCCTGGGGGTCCTCTACGCCTACCTGCGGGAGCTTCCCGACCTTGAGGCCTTTAACGACCCTCCCCAAGCCACGAAGGTCTTCGACGTCAATGGTCAGCTCATCAGCCAGTTGTGGCTCGAACAGCGCACCTTGATTTCCCTCTCCAAGGTCCCCCAGGGCCTCCAGGACGCGGTCCTGGCCACCGAGGACATCCGCTTCTACAAGCATTGGGGCATCGACCTTTTCGGCATCGCCCGGGCCTTCTTCGTCAACGTCCGCGCCGGCCACGTGGTGGAGGGCGGCTCCACCATCACCCAGCAATTGGCCCGAAACCTGTTCCTCACCCGAGAGCAGACCCTCTCCCGGAAGGTCCGCGAGGCCCTTTTGGCGCTCCAGATCGAGAGGAACTTCTCGAAGAAGCAGATCCTCGAGATGTACCTCAACCAGATCTATTTCGGCCATGGCGCCTACGGCGTCGAGTCCGCGGCCCGGACCTATTTCGGCAAGCACGCCGAGGAACTCTCCCTGGACGAAAGCGCCATGTTGGCCGGGTTGCCGAAGGCCCCGACGAACTACGATCCCTATAAGAACCCCCTGGACGCCCTTCAACGCCGCAATAAGGTCCTCTCCAACATGGCGGAGGAGGGTTTTATCTCCCAGCAGGAAGCCTCTGAGACCAAGAACGCCCCCCTTGAGCTGAAGAAGATCGAGGTGCAGACCGCCCCCTACTTCGTGGAATATGTCCGCCAGCAATTGGAGGCCAAGTACGGCACCCACATGGTCTACAAGGGAGGTTTGTCGGTTTACACCACCCTGGACCTGTCGGTGGAGGAAGCCGCCCAGAAGGCCCTCTCCCGGGGCCTGGCCGACGCCGAGAACGTGGCGCGGCGCAGCCGCACGGGCGGATTGCCCAATCAACAACCCATCCAAGGCGCCCTCCTCGCGTTGGACGTCAAGACCGGGGCCATCCGGGCCATGATCGGCGGACGGGACTTCCGGGAGTCCGTGTTCAACCGGTCCGTCCAAGCCGAACGCCAGCCGGGGTCCTCCTTCAAGCCCATCGTTTACGCCGCGGCCCTCGAGAACGGCTTCACCTTCGCGGACGTTTTCCTCGATAGTCCCGCGGTCTACAACGATCCCTCCACGGGGAAGGAATGGCGTCCCGCCAACTACACCGGCAAGTTCCGGGGCCCCACCACCCTCCATACGGCCCTGATGTTCTCCATCAACATGGTCACCCTCAAGCTTTTGGAGAAGGTCGGGATCCAACCGGTGGTGAACCTGGCGAGGCGCCTGGGGATCTCCACCAAGATCACGCCCAACCTTTCCCTCGGCTTGGGCACCTCCGAATGCACGCTGATTGAGATGGTGGACGCCTTCGACGTCTTCGCGAACCAGGGGATCCGCGTGGAGCCCTTCTCGATCCTCTCGGTCAAGGACGGTTCAGGCCGCATCCTCGAGAATAATTCCCCCGTGGCCCAGGAGGTGCTCGACCCCCAGACGGCGTATCTGGTCACGCATACCCTGAAGGACGTCATCGACCAGGGGACCGCGCGGATCGTGCGGCGACTCGGCTTCACCCGGCCCGCCGCGGGTAAAACGGGCACTTCCAACAACAACATCGACGCCTGGTTCATCGGCTATACGCCCGACCTGATCTGCGGCGTTTGGGTGGGTTACGATGAGAGGCAGAGCCTGGGGGGACACCAGACCGGCGGCAGTACGGCGGCCCCGATCTGGGAGGAGTTCATGAAGACCGCCACCCAAGGCTCCCAAGTGAAGGATTTCACCGAACCCGAGGACATCGAATCGAAGAAGATCTGCATGGAGACGGGGCTGGTGGCCGGTCCCCGTTGCCCAAGGATCCGGGTGGAGCTGTTCAAGAAGGGCACGGCCCCCACGAAAGTCTGCACCCTGCATGGGGCCGTCTCCACCGACGCGAGCCAGGTGGGCGCCGCCTCGACCGGAACGGGCGGGGACCTGCTCGAGATGGAAGCCGCCCCCCCGGTGGCGGTATCCACCGTGACGAACGGCGTGACGGTGATCACCACGGTGGAGCCCACGCCGGTGCCCCAAACCAACGCGGAGCAGAACTACCAGGACGCGGGCTTTTAATGGCCAGGCGCGGCCTACGCCGCGCCTGGACGAATTTTATATATTAGCCCTTAGTCGTGAGTTATAAAATCCAAAACCCAGCCTTAAGGTTGCATTGAGATGATCGGTTCAACCGATTCCGACACGAACCGGGCGCGGAATTTATTCGCTTCCTGCCGTCAGGCGGCTAGCCGCCAGAAGGCCCCAAACGAAAACTTGTTTTCGTGAGGCAGTCTGCAGCCACGTGGTTCGAGCGAATCCCTGTAAATTCACCGGTTTTTGGGCGGATGATTCGCGAGTACGACACGAAAAAGTCTCTTCAGGTCGATTTTTCATCATCCGGCTAAAACTAAAAATGATAACTTATGATTTCTTTTAAGCCCCTTTGAGTTGTTCCACGGTGAGGCGGATGGTGGTCTTGAGGGCGTCCATGGTGTCCTTGAGGGCGATGGGGGTGCCCGGCAGGTTCAGGATCAGGGTCTTTCCCCGGACCCCGCAGAGGCCCCGATAGAGGATCATGCCGGGGGTCTTATCCGAGAGCTTGACCCGGACGTACTCGGGAATCCCGGGAATCCACTTCTCACAGACTTGGTATAGGGCCTCGGAGGCCCGGTCCTTGGGTTGAATACCCACCCCATCCAGGGTAAAGACCGCATCAACGGCTCCCGTATCCACCCACTGGACGATCTGGGTCGAGATCTGGGCATCGTCGTCCCCCACCATGGCCCGCTGGGCGATTTCCCACCCCAGCTTGTTCAGGATCCCCGCCAACAGGTCTCCTGATTCGTCTTTGGCCTGTCCATTCACGTATTTATCCCCGACGGTCAGGATGGCGGCTTGGTTGGGCATGAAGGGGCTCCTGTTGGATTGGGCCTATTTTAAACGGACCGTTCCCCAAAATCCCCGGTCCGCTTAAAAAAAAACGGCTGGAAGGGGATCCTTCCAGCCGTTGGGTTTTTAACGTCTCCAATGCTTAACGAGGTTATTTCAGGTCGAGGTCCAGCTTTCCGAGGTCATCCACCGGCGGCAGGTCCATGTCCTTGGGCGCCGACACGGCCTTGTCGTTCATCGGCGGAAGGTCCAATTTACCCAGGTCGTCGGTGCCGGCCGGGGGGGCCAAGTCCGAGGGGATGGCGGGCGGAACGGCGGCCGGCGCGGTCGTCGCGGGGGTGGAGGCAGGAGCGGCTGGGGCCGAAGGCGTCTCGACGGCTTTAGCCGGTTCAGGATTGGCCGGCGGAGCCGGGACATCCGCGGACGGCGAGGTTGCCGCCGGGACCGAAGAGGCGGCAGGAGCGCCGGGGGGCGCCGGGATGTCCGAGGGGTTAAAGTTGTCCAGGGCGGAAGCCCCATCCGAGCCGGGAGGAGCGGGGATTTCCATGGATGGAGCCGCTTGGCCCAGGGCCGGGGTGGCGACGACCGTCGCCGCAGGTGGCTTCGCCGTTGAATCGGCGGCAGGAGCCGCGGGGGCCGCTTCTGCCGGTGCCGTAGTGGAATCATTCAAGGCTGGCGCTTCCATCGATGGGATCCCAGGGACTTCCAGGGTCGAAGTCGTGGCGGCCGGAGCGGGAGTCCCGGCGGGAGCGGGGGTTTCAGCGGCGGCCGGGGCGGGGGCTTCCATCGAAGGGGCGGTAGGAACCTCCAAGGTGGAAGCCGGGGCCGCCGGGGCGGTGGTCTCAACGGCGGCGGGCGATGGGGTTTCCATCAAGGGAGCGGCCGGCACCTCCAGGGTGGAAGCCGGGATCGTCGGGACGGTGGTCGGTTCCGCGGCCGCGGGACTCAATTCAAGTTCCGTTGAGGCGGCGGGCGCGGCTTCCGCAGGAGCCTTCGCGGGCTCAGCGGCCTCCGCGGCGGCCTTAAGTTTGGCTGCGGCGTCGGATTTCCTCTGGGCGAGCGCTTCCGCGGCGGCCTTGCGTTTCGCCGCGGCGTCGGCTTTCTTCTGGGCCAGGGCTTCCGCGGCGGCCTTGCGGGCCTCGGCCCGCTTCTCGGCGAGTGCCTTGGCCTTCTCTTCACGGGCTTTCTTGGCCTCGGCCAATTTCTTGTTCTTCTCAGCCTGGAGTACGGCGTCGGCCATCTTCTTGCGGAGGGCGTCGGCCTTCCGCGCGTCGGATTTCACCGCGGCCCGCTCGGCCTTGGCTTGGCGCGCCACCTGGGCGACCTTACCCGCCGGAATCCTCGGTAGTTGGGTCTTCACATAGGCCCGGATGATGTCCTTCAGCGCCTTGGGGGACCCAAGGTCCACCTTTCCCTTGACCGCGACCTGGGAAACATCCAGGGAGCCCCAATAGTTGTCGCCCAACGCCGGGGCCTTCGAGGAATCATTCACGGCCTGGAATTGGCGGTTGTCATGCAAGCTGTTGTTCTCGAATTTTAAGGAGGCATATTTCTTGAGGTGGAGGCCATAGGTGTTTTGGACCAGGGTGTCGAATTCGAAGACCGCCTGGACGCCGTCGCCGTCCAACGTGGCGCCGCTGGCGTTCCCATAGATCTTGTCGTTCCGGAAGACGGCCTGGGTGGCGCCCAACAGGTAGGGACCGCTACCCTTGGCGACCTCACAACCCTGCACATCGACCTTGGCGTTTTCCAGGGCGAGGACGCCCCCGAGGAACACGGCGTTGGTGGCCTTAAGTTCGCCGCCCTTGACCAGCAGGTAGCTGTTAAGGCCTCCCTGCAGGAGGTTGAACTGCGCGGGATCCGCCGAATTTCCGTCCACGTGAAGGGCACCCCGGACTTCCAGGACCGACTGCCCCACAAACAGCACCTGGACCCCCGGCTCCACGGTCACGGTGGAACCCTCGGGGATCACGGCTCGGCCCTGGACCTTGTAAGGCGACAGGTCCTTGGTCCAATGGGCGTCTTGGATCTGCCCGGAGATGTTGATTTCAGCCGAAGCGGTGGAAAACACCGCGGCGGAGATGAAGCCCAGGAGCATCGCGAATTTTTTCATGGAACCTCGCCGGGAAATGGGAGTGGCCGGCTCAAATCGATTTGAACGGCGAACACTATAACATAAAAAAACCGGCAGGAAAGCCAAAAGCCCTTAAAAACAGCGGGTTTTAAAGCGTTAAACCCCGCTTGAAAAAAAAAGGCCCGACGCGTCCGCGTCGGGCCCTCGATCCGGCTTTTTGAAACCGGGAAAACCCTGGGGCTTTCCCGGTCCCCATGACCTTCTTACTTTGAGGTGTAGTCGCCCTTGGCCAGGTTCGCCCGGGCCGCCGCCAGGCGCGCGATGGGCACCCGGAACGGCGAGCAGGAGACGTAATCCAGGCCGGCCATGTGGCAGAACTCGACGGAATTAGGATCCCCGCCGTGCTCCCCGCAGATCCCGATCTTGAGGTTCTTCTTCACCCCACGGCCCTTGGCGACGGCCATCTCCACGAGTTGGCCCACCCCGGCGCGGTCCAATACCTGGAAGGGATCCTTCTCGTAAAGCCCCTTGTCGGTGTAGTAGGCGATGATCTTCGCGGTGTCGTCCCGCGAGAACCCGTAGGTCGTCTGCGTCAAGTCGTTCGTCCCGAAGGAGAAGAAGTCGGCTTCCGCCGCGATCTTGTCCGCCGTGACCGCCGCCCGGGGCAGTTCGATCATGGTCCCGATCGTGTACTCCAGCTTCACGCCGTACTTCTTGATCGTGGCCTCGGCGACCTTGATGACCAAGGCCTTCTGGTTCTTCAGTTCGGACACGTCCCCCACCAGGGGGATCATGATCTCGGGCACGATCTTCTTGCCCTTCTTCACCAATTCGCAGGCCGCGGAAATGACGGCCTCGGTCTGCATCTCGGTGATCTCCGGGTAGGTGACCCCCAGGCGGCATCCCCGGTGGCCCAACATGGGGTTGAACTCATGAAGTTCCTCGACCCGGTGCAGGAGCTTCTTGGCCTTGTCCAGGTCGGTGCCGGGGTCCTTGACGAGCAGGATGGCCTTCTGGATGAGCTCGTTGTTGGTCGAGGTCTTGCCCGTGGCTTCCATCTTCGCCACCTCCACCATCAGTTCCTCACGCTTCGGCAGGAACTCGTGCAGGGGCGGATCCAGGAAGCGGACCGTCACCGCGTAGGGGCTCATGGTCTCGAACAGCCCGATGAAGTCCGCTTTCTGCATGGGCAGGAGCTTCTTCAGGGCATCCCGGCGGCTGGCCTCGTCCGTCGCGAGGATCATGGCCTGCATGAAGGGCAGTCGGTCTTCCGCGAAGAACATGTGCTCCGTGCGGCAGAGGCCGATACCCTCGGCCCCGAAAGCGCGGGCCACCTTGGCGTCGCGCGGAATGTCCGCGTTGGCCCGGACCTTCAGGCGCCGGACCGAATCGGCCCAGCCCATCAGGGTGTTGAAGTCGCCCGAAAGCTCGGCGTCCTGGGTGGCCACGCGGCCCTCCATGACCTCACCGGTGGAGCCGTTCAAGGAGATCCAATCGCCTTCCTTGATGGTGGCGCCGCCCACGGTGAACTTCTTGGCGTGCTCGTCGACCCGGATGGACTCGCAACCCGCCACGCAGGTCTTGCCCATCCCGCGGGCCACGACGGCCGCGTGGCTGGTCATGCCGCCGCGGGCGGTCAGGATGCCCGTGGCCACGTCCATACCGTGGATGTCGTCCGGCGAGGTCTCCAACCGGACCAGGATGACCTTCTTGCCTTCCTTGGCCCACACCACGGCCTCATCGGCCGTGAAGACGGCCTGGCCGGCGGCGGCGCCGGGGGAGGCCGGCAGGCCCTTGGTCAGGACCTTCTTGGGGGCCTTGGGGTCGAACACGGGGTGCAAAAGCTGGTCCAGCTGGATCGGCTCGATGCGCATCAGCGCCTCGTCCTTCGAGATGACCTTTTCCTTCACCATGTCCACGGCGATCTTCACGGCCGCGGCGGCGGTGCGCTTGCCGGTCCGGGTCTGCAGCATGAAGAGCTTGCCCTTTTCGATGGTGAACTCGAAGTCCTGGATGTCGCGGTAGTGCTTCTCGAGCTTCTTGGTGGTGGTGTAGAGCTGCTTGTACACCGCCGGCATTTCCTTCTCAAGCTGGGAGATGGGCTTCGGCGTGCGCACGCCGGCCACCACGTCCTCGCCCTGCGCGTTGAGCAGGTACTCGCCGTAGAACTTGGCCTCGCCGGTGGCGGGGTTGCGGGTGAACCCGACGCCCGTGCCGGAGTCGTCGCCCATGTTGCCGAACACCATGGCCTGGACGTTGACGGCCGTCCCGAGGTCCGCGGGGATGTCGTTCTGCTTGCGGTAGTAGATGGCGCGGTCGTTCATCCAGGAGCGGAACACGGCGTCCCGGGCGCCCCGGACCTGCTCCAGCACGTCCTGCGGGAAGTCCTTACCGGTCTTGTCCTTCACCAGCTTCTTGAACTTGGCCACCATCTCCTTGAGGTCGTTGGCCGAGAGCTCGGTGTCGAGCTTCACGCCCTTATCGTCCTTCATCTCGGTGATGACGTGCTCGAACACTTCCTTGCCGGTCTCCATCACCACGTTGCCGTACATCTGAACGAACCGGCGGTAGGAGTCCCAGGCGAAGCGCTCGTTCTTGGTGGAGGCGATCAGGCCCTTGACGGTCTCGTCGTTGAGGCCCAGGTTCAGGATGGTATCCATCATGCCCGGCATGGAGAACTTGGCGCCGGACCGGACCGAGACCAACAGGGGGTTGTTCTTGTCCCCGAATTTCTTGCCCATGAGCTTCTCGACCTTGGCGATGTAGTCCACCATCTGCTTGTCGGCGGCCGCGGGGGTCTTCTTGCCGGAGGAGTAGTAAAGCTTGCAGACGTCGGTGGTGATCGTCAGGCCCGGGGGAACCGGGACCCCGGCGTTGGTCATCTCGGCCAACCCGGCGCCCTTGCCGCCCAAAAGGTCCTTCATCTTGCCGTTGCCTTCGGCCTTACCGCCGCCGAAGAAATAAACGAACTTGCCCTTGGCGGCCTTCGGGGCGGCCTTGGGTTTCGCGGCGGACTTCTTCTTCGCTTTCGGCATGAACCTACCTCCTGGATTTGCCCCTGGACGGGGATGCTGTTTTCGAACGGCGGCCAGACTCTTTGGGCAGGAAAGACGAACGGGACCCCGCAGGACGGAAAAGCGCCTTAAAAAAACCGCGGGTGGGGTCCTGTCTAAAAAAACGGACCTCATTGTAACAAAGGGAATCCTCAATGCAACGAAACAGGCCTTCCCGGGAGGGCCTATTTAAAAGGATTTGAGGGGATTCCCCCTGAGGGGAAAGACGGTACCACAGGCCCCTACCGACCAACATGACCCCAGTCAGGCCTCGCTTACATAAAAAGCCAAAACCCCGACAACACCCCATGACTTCTCAACAAAGGGACGCAGAGCCTCAGGGTTTAAAGGGAAAACCATTGGGATAAATATTGAGACACAGGACTTGGTTTAGCGGAAAACTCAACGGGATCAACTTATTCCACAGGGCCTTGCGCCAACTTAGCTGAGCGATTCATTAATTGATCTAGCCCAGCGGACACCTAGTGCCCCTGTCCCGTCCGCTTTCCATGATATGGAGGCGGGACGGTCCTTGTGGTGCATTGCTGTTTTAGTTGGCGTACCCTCATCCTCTTGATTTTGTACCGCAGGCATAGCCTGCGGTTTGAAATGAGGGTGATTCATCCTTCCCTGCCCCAGAACCGGCGGTTCTGGGGTTACGCAGGGGACGAATAAACCAGTTTCCGGAAATCGCCCACGGTCAGGTACAAGTCCGCCGCGGAACCCAACAAGGCCAGGCGGTTGGTCTTCACTTTCGGGTTCTTGTCCATGACCAACACCTTCTCGAAGAAACCGTGCACCGGTTGGGTCAAGGTCCCCAAGGCTCGGATGGCCTCTTCCCACTGGCCCTGGGCCACCGCCGCATGGACCATGGGAGCGGCATCTTGGACCGCCTCGCCCAACGCCTTTTCCTCGGGAACTTGGAAGAGCGTCTTGGACCACTTGGCCTTCCCCCGCTTCTCGGGGAGGATGCGGATGACGCGACCGGCGGCCGTCGCCATGGCCTGGAAGTCCTGCGTGTTCTTCAAACGGTTCAGGGCCTCTGAACGTTCCACGAATTCCACCAGCGTCTTGGCCGGGGCGGCGAGGGCCATGTTGACCACGTCGTAAGGAAGTTCACGTCCCTCCAACACCGATTGGAGCCGCCCCTGGAAAAATTCCTCAATGGCCTGGACCAGCTTGGGGGATTTCGCGGCGCCGTAACCCGCCAAGGCCTTCTGGATCAACTGGGGGAGTGAAATCTCCCAGCGGTTCTTCAAGACGATGAGGATCACGCCCAAGGCCTGGCGCCGGAGGGCGAAGGGATCCTGGGACCCCGTGGGGATCAATTTCGCCTTGAAGCAACCCACGATCGTATCCAGCTTGTCGGCTACGCTCAGCAACGAGCCTTCGGGCGAGGCCGGAAGGTCGTCCCCCGCCCAACGGGGGCGGTAATGCTCGCCGATGGCCTTGGCGACCGAGAGGCCCAGACCCTGCTCCACGGCGTAGAGGCCGCCCATGACGCCCTGGAGGCTGGTGAATTCCTTCTCCCGGACCATGTTGGTGGCCAGGTCGGCCTTCGCCAAAAGGGCCGCCTTTTCCAGGGCAGTCGGCTCGACACCGGCCAAGGGGGCCAGGGACCGCGCGAGCTTCTTCAGGCGCTCGGCCTTGTCGGAAAGGGTGCCCATCCCCTCGAGCCAGGTGATGCCCGAGAGCTTCCCGGCCCAATCGGCCAGGGGCACCTTCACGTCCTCATGCCAGAAGAACTTGGCGTCCTCGAGCCGGGCCTTCAGCACCGCCTCGTTGGACCCCCGGATCAGGTCGTGGCGGTCGCGGTGGCCGTTGATGACCGTAATGAAACCGGGCACCAGCTTCCCCTCGGGGGTCTTCATCGCGAAGAACTTCTGGTGCTCCCGCATGGCGGTCACGATGACTTCGGAGGGCAGGGTCAGGTAGACGGGGTCGAACTCCCCGGAGACGGCCTCGGGGGACTCGATCAGGTTGTTGACGTCCTTCAGCAGGCCCTCGTCCTCGATCAGCTCGAAACCCCTGGATTTCGCGGCCTCGGCCACGCACCGCCGGGTCTCCGCCAGCCGTTCGGCCGGGTCCGCCAACACGCCGGCGCCCCGGAGCACCTCGAGGTAGCGGGTGGCCACGTCGATATCCAGGGGGCCCAGCTTGAGGACCCGGAGGCCGTAGCTCAGGCGGTCGGCCCGGAGGCCGGCCACCTCGAAGGGGATCACGGTATGGGAAAACACCGCCAGGATCCAGCGGAGCGGGCGGGCGAACTGGGTGTCGCCGTCCCCCCAACGCATGACCTTGGGGAACCTGATTTTCCTCACAATTTGGGGGAAAACGTCGTAGAGGATCTCGCTCGTCAGCCGGCCCGAGACCCGCTTCACGGCCGAGACCACTTCCCCCTTGGGCGTGGTCTTGCGTTGGAGCGAACTGACCGAGACCCCCTGGGCGCGCGCGAAACCCTCCCCGGCCCGGGTCGGTAAACCGTGGGCGTCGAAGGCCACGGCGACCGGCGGTCCCGTGACTTCCTGCACGATATCCTCCTGCATCTCAGGCAGGCCCTCGAAATACAGGGTGAGCCGGCGGGGCGTACCGAAACAACGGATCGCTTGGGGGACCAAGCGGTGTTCCTGCAGGAGCGTGGTCGCGGCCGCGCGCATCTGGTCCAAGGCCGGGCCGATGTAGGAGGAAGGCAGCTCCTCACAACCGATTTCCAGGACGGCATCTTTCAGCGACATGACCACCTCGACCCTTTATTAACCACGGAGGACACGGGGGGCACGGGGAAAAATGAATAAAATTTTCTGTACTCCGTGAACTCCGCCTTCTCCGTGGTTCAAAAATTCGTTATTTCACCTTTAATAACGGGAAACCCAACGTCTCGCGTTCCTTCACGTAAGCCGCCGCCGTGGCCCGGGCCATGCCTCGGACCCGTCCGATGAAGTTCGTGCGCTCGGCCACCGAGATGGCGCCCCGGGCGTCCAGGAGGTTGAAGGTGTGGGACGCCTTGATGACGTAATCGTAGGCCGGCCAAACCAGGGACAGGTCGAGGAGCCGCTTCACTTCCCCCTCATAGTCCTTGAAGTGGCGCAGGAGCATCTTCACGTTGGCCTGCTCGAAGTTGAAGGCGGAGAATTCCTTCTCGCCCTGGTGGAAGATGTCCCGGTAGGTGAGCCCGCCGCCGTACTGGAGCTTCCAGACGCTGTCCACGCCCTGGATCACCGTGGCGATGCGTTCCAGCCCGAAGGTGATCTCGCCGGACACCGGCTTGAGCTCCAGGCCGCCCGTCACCTGGAAGAAGGTGAACTGGGTGATCTCAATGCCGTCCATCCAGACCTGCCACCCGAGCCCCGAGGCGCCGAGGGTCGGGGACTCCCAGTCGTCCTCGACGAACCGGATGTCGTGCTCCGCGGGGTTGATGCCGATCCGCTCCAGGCAGGCCAGGTAAAGCTCCACCATGTTGTCCGGGGAGGGCTTCAGGATGACCTGGTACTGGTAGTAATGCTGCATGCGGTTGGGGTTCTCGCCGTACCGGCCGTCCTTCGGGCGGCGGCAAGGGTCCACATAGGCCACATGGAAGGGCTCGGGCCCCAGGGCCCGGAAGAAGGTGGCGGGGTTGAAGGTGCCGGCGCCCTTCTCGAGGTCGTAGGGCTGTTGGATGACGCAGCCCTGCTCGCTCCAATATTGGTTCAGGGTCTGGATGAGCTGCTGGAGCGTTTGGGCAGGGGCGGTGGCGGCCATGGCGTTTCCCTCAAAAAGATGGGCAGGCCCTTAAAAATACGGCATCCGGTCCCGCCCTCGCAAGGGGAAAAGCGCTTAATCCGTCGCCTGTCAGAACCCCGGGACTCTCCTAGGAAGACTCGATGACCCTCAGGAAATACCCCACGGTGGGTAATTCGTGTTCCAGGGTGTGGGAAAGGTACGAGGCGATCGAGGTGAAGGCTTCCCGGACCTGCCCCGAGGAGGTCTTCGGGATCTTGCCGGTCCCTTCGGAGCGCAACCGGCGGAGGATCTCCAGGGCTCCCCGCGAGAGCTCCGGGCCCTCGGCTTCCGGGATGGCGCACTTGCCGCAGGTCCATCCGCCCCGCCGGATGGAGAGGCGCCCCTCCGCGGCCCCCGACTTGCCGCAAACAGCGCAGGCGTCCAGGGAGAGGGGATAACCCCCCCAATCATGGAACCGCAGGATGAACCCGATTAAGGCCACCTCGGGCCGGTCCAGGGACCGTTCGATCCGGGAGAGGGCTTCCTCCACCGCCACGTAAAGGTCCGGTTGGGGCTCGTCGTCGGGCAGGGCGGTCCGGAGGATGTCGGCGAGGACCTGGAGCGCGGTGAGGGAAGCCAACCGTTCCTTCAGTTTGGGGCGGGAATCAAGCAAGCGGCCCTGGAGCAGGCGGTAGACCTCCGCCCCGGGCCGGCGGGTGATGGAAAGCTCGGACTCATTGAAAAGCTCCGTCAGGACGAACAGCTTGGAGCCGGATTTCCGGGCGCCTTTCACGGCCAACCGGACTTTCCCCTTCTCCCGGCTGAAGAACAAGGTCAGCCGGTCGCCCTCGCCGTAGGCGTAGCCTCCTAGGGAGAAGCCGTGGGCCCTTGTCTCAATCAATCCCCACCGCCGTTGTTGAATCAAACACTCCACGAACATCCTGCCCGTAGCCGTCAAGTCAAAATCAAACGCTTCGAATTCATCCTGGGTTAACCCACCTGGACCCCGCCGCCGGACAGGTCCAGGCCGATGAGGTTGCCGTCGACGTCGTATTCCAGGGCGCAGTTGA
>CAYMOV010000059.1:1205-15153 GCA_964392085.1 uncultured bacterium | reverse complement strand
TCACGTTGGGGACGTCCCGGCCCGCCACGGGGCCGTTGCCGAAGATGCGGCGCCAACAATAGCCGTCCCACTCCTCCACGAGGGCGTGGGTGTAACTCACGGGGGCCACCCCCGTCGCATAGGGGTCGTAGAGGGAAACCGGCACGCTGGTACCGTCGCCCGCGGTCCAGTCCGGGGAGACCGGATCAGGCCACCAAGTCGGGTTGGTGCCGGCGGGAGAGCCGTTCGCCTGCCAGGACCAAGCCTGGACCCCGGCGCCGCCCGCGACCCACAGGCTGTCAGGACGGGTGTAGGCCGCCCCAGATGGGCCTCCATCCACATAGAAGGCCAGTAAAGCGGAGTTGGTGTTGAGGTCACCATACTGCATGTTTCCGCCGGTATTACCCGAGAACTTCTGCGTGTACCAAAGGTTCGGGATACCGGCCAGGTTGCCGGGATAAAGGAAGGTGGATACCCCCGCGGCGGCCGGAACCGCCGTTTCGAACCACCTGAAGACGTACCGTTGGTTCCAACGGCCATAGGCGTCCGCGCCCGGCAGGACGGGCAATTGGGCCATGGAGTCGATGCCCGAGTAGTTGGGGATCTGGGGGATCATGAAATCCGCGAAGACCCGCCCGGTGTTCGCCCCGAAGGTATTGGGGTTGTGTTGGGCGTTGAGGCCATAGGCGTTCTGCTGGAGGGGCGTACCAGAAACCCCGTATGTGTCGTCCCAGAAATAAAACGACCAACGGTAGTTGCAGGGGTCGATCAGGGGCTCAAAGGACTCTGACCGGAGTTGGCTGTAGAACATGATCGGGCCCGTGATGCCGTATTGGTCGACCGTCGCGCTAAAGCCCGGGTACACCTTGGGCCGCCCACCGTTGAGCCAGAGGTTGGGGTCGGCCTTGTTGGTGACGGCGATCGAGAAGGTGATGGGGCTGTTGCAGGCCACCGGGTTCGGGTTGGCGGTCTTGGTGATGGCGAGCGACCGGCTGATGATGTCCACGCAGTTGCGCTTGAAGATCATGGAGATTTCGTTGGGGAAGACATTGGAGACCCAATGGAGGGTACTGCCCACGTAGATGCTCGCGACATTGCAGATGCGGGTGTTGGGGGACGCGGGGTTGACCCGCACCACCAGGGTCACCGCGCCTTTCGTGGAGGCAAGGTTGCTGGAGGAGAGGTTGGCGCCGTTGATGAGGCCCGGCACCGTTCCGATGTTCCAGCTCACCGTGCCCGTGCTCCCCACCCCAGGGGAGGCGATCAGGGACCCGGTGGCCGAGAGGAACTGGAGGTTCGGGTCCAAGGGGTCCACGATCGAGACGGGGCTGGCCGAAGCGGCCCCGAAGTTGCGGTAACTGATCACGTAGGAAAGGGTGTCGCCGGTGTAGGCGAAGGTCTTATCCACCGATTTATAGATCTTCAGGTTGGGCGCCGCGTTCATGTTGCAGGGGTTGCCGAAGTTACCCGTGACGGCCACGAGGCCGAGCCAACGGTAGAAGCTGTGGAAGTACTCGGGGGAACTCGGCTGGGTGCCCGCGTCCGACCGGAGCAGCCAGACCAGGAAGAGTTGGCGGTACAGGTTGTCGAGCAGCTCCAACTGTTGGGGTTGGGTCAGGCTGATGGTGGCGCCGATCGCCGCGCAAGCCACGGGTCCATAGCCCCAAGGGTCCGGGTTAGGGCCCGGCATGACGCCGATCGGGGTCCAGGCGCCGCCCCCAACCCGCCACTGCGCGAAACCCCAATAGCTCAAGCCGTAACCCTCGTTATAGGGAGGGTTGTTGGCCGGAGCCGCCGAGGGATTGTAGAACAGCTTCGAGATCTTGTTGACGAAGGTTTCCTCAGCCGTATTGGCGCCCGCCACGACCTGGTGGGTGGTGGGGTTCCAAACGTTCGCGGGGTCGCCATCCCAGAAGTAGGAAAGGCCGTTCCGGAAGGGAGTCCGGACGCCCTCGGCGATACTGTCCCCCCAGTAGTTGCCCGCGAAGGAAACAACCCCGGCGTCGTCCACCCCATAGCCATTGGTCCCGATGGCGAAGGGCCCCGTGGCGTTCATGGCGTTAATGACGTACTCGCTAGAGGCGCCAGCCCGGAGGAACTGGGACGCCGCCTGGGTGTTGCTGGTGGCGTCGGCGAAACAGCGGTAATACCCGGGGGCAAGGTAGGACGTGCAGGACTTCGGCGTGCAGTTCGCCACGCCCTGGCTGTTGCAGTAGCTGATGGCAAGGGGGTAACCGGCTTGGGCCGTGGTCCCCCAGGCGGTGAATTCCCCGTTGGCGTTGCAGGCCTTGATGTAGCCGTCGACGCCGATGTAGGACGTGTCATAGTGGATCGGCACCGGCACGTTGGCGGGGTCGCCGGGTTGCGGGCGCCAGGCCGCCATGGCGGTCACCAGGGTGTTGAACTCGGTGCGGTAGTTGATCGGCTGGCCGTTGGATTGGTTGTAACCGGAGTTGCCGGTCGCGCCGCCCCATTGCTTGTCGGCGATCAGGAGGGCCAGGGCCACGTCCTCGTCGCCGTCGGTCGCCCCGGCCACCCCGGCGGTATGGGTCCATTGGAGGATCCCCGGGGTGATGCAGGTGTCCGTGGTGTAGCCCGCGGGCTGGATGGCGCCGGTGTCGTAGCTGATGATGCCGTTGATGAAGCTATGGTCGTTCACCCACAACCCATCAAAGGTGTCTTTGTCGGCCATGAGGGCCGCCATCAAAAGGCCGTAACCGTCGCCTTCGGAACAGGTCGGCGCCCCGATGAAGACCAACCGGTTGGGAAGGGCAGCCGGTTTCCATCCAGCGACCACTGATAGGCGCCGCATCGCTTCGGTATAGGCCTGGATGACCTGGGCCTCCATCTCGGCGTGGGGCACCCCATCGGGGTTGTGCCAGGCCAGGGTGCGGCCATGGATGTTGGTGAAGTTGTTGTAATCGGAGTCAAGGAACTGGGGGAAGGGCCATTGGGGGGAAACCGGCATCACGGTGCCGTTGTTGATGTTTTGTTTGGTCACCGGGAAGGAGGCGAAGGCATGGGCGAACCCGGGAAGGCACGCGAGCAGCGCCCCCAGGGTCAATATTTTGATGGAACGATGGTAAAACATTGTCGCTCGCTCGCGCGCTACAACGCGTAGATGGTCCGACGGGGTGTTGGGAAGCCCATTTCCAAAAAAACGTTATGAGGTTCGGACCTTGCCTGGTTAAGGGAGAATTCTATCACTTCCCCTTAATTTAGACGGGTTTTCAGCGGTTTCATCCCAAGGTTTCGCCGTCCTGGCGACACGTGAAAACCCCACAAATATCGCTTGTTGAACAGAAACGATGACCACTAGGGATTGGGGAAGGTATTAAGGCGGATAAAAGGGATAAGGTACATTCCTGATCGCCTAGAGACCCCGTTGGAACTCATCAATCGTGTTCAGGAGATCAAGGAGGGGTTTCTCGGAGAAGGACTTGATCGAATAATCCGCGCCCGTGGGGACGCCGTCGCCCCGGTCCAAGCCTACCGTGAAGACTCCGAAGCTTTTCGAGTAGGCCACGCCTTCCGCCAGTCCCTCGAAAGCCACGACCTTCTGGGTGGGGATCCCGAGGGTGTCGAGGGTGATCTGGTACAGGTCCGGCGCGGGCGGCAGGTCAAAAACGTCGCCGCGGCAACGGATCGAGTCAAAACACTCGGTGACCCGAAGTTCCCGCAAGTGGTCCACCACGGCCTTGTCCTCCAGGGACGAATAGAGTCCCAGGCGGATATTGAGGCGCTTGCAGAGTTGGAGGAACTCCACCAGGCCCTCGGTCGGGTTCGGAACCGTCGGCTTCGAGGGATGGGTGAAGATCCCCTCGTAGCGCAATACCAGGCTCCGGAGCTGCCAATAACTCTCGGGCACCTGGATGATCGGGATGCCGGAGGGGTTCTTGACGTCGGACGGGCCGAACTCGACTGGGGACATTAGTTCAACCTCATTTTCACCACATAGTCACAGGGGCACAGCAATATTCTTGATTTCAAATCATTTTCCTGACTTGCCTCTGTGTTTCTGTGGCCCCGTGGTGAACAGCGGTTTAGTGAGAGAGTTTTTGCTGGAGGATCTCGTTGACCATCTTGGGGTTGGCCTTGCCGCCGGTTTCCTTCATGACCTTCCCCACCAGGAACCCGATGACGCCCTGCTTGCCGCCCTTGAAGTCGGCCACCACGGCCGGGTTCTCGGCCAGCACCTTGTCCACGGCCTTGCCGATGGCGCCCGGGTCGGACACCTGGGCCATGCCCTTATCCTTCACGATGGCCGTCGGGTCCTGCCCCGTCACGAACATCGCCAAAAAGACTTCCTTGGCCTGTTTGGAGTTGATGGCGCCGTCGTCCACCAGCTTGACGAGGCCCGCCAGCTTTTTCTGGTCGTACTTCAGGCCGGCCAACCCTATCCCAGCTTCCTTCATTTGGGCCGCCATGTCGCCCATGATCCAGTTCGCCAGGCCCTTGGGGTTGGAGGTTTCCTTCGCGCCCTCCTCGAACCAGTCGGCCAAAACCTGTTCCCCGGTCAAGACCGAGCCGTCATAGGCGCTCAAGCCGTAGGCCTTCTCGAACCGGGAACGCTTGGCGGCGGGCAGTTCGGGGAGCGACTTGCGGATCTTCTCGATATCGGCGTCCAACAGGACGATGGGCACCAGGTCCGGCTCGGGGAAGTACCGGTAGTCGTGGGCCTCTTCCTTGGACCGCATGGTCCGGGTCTTGTTCTCGGTGCTGTCCCAGAGCCGCGACTCCTGCACGATCCGCTCTCCCTTTTCGAGCTGGGCGACCTGGCGCTTGATCTCGTACTCCATGGCCTGCTTGGCGAACCGGAACGAGTTCATGTTCTTGATCTCGGTCCTTGTGCCGAACGCCTCTTGGCCCTTGGGACGCACCGAAACGTTGGCGTCACAGCGGAGGGACCCTTCCTCCATGTTGCAATCGGACACCCCGATATAGAGGAGGATATTCTTGAGCTCGGTGAGGTAGGCGTGGGCCTCCTCGGCGCTCCGCAGGTCCGGTTCGGACACGATCTCCACCAGGGGGATGCCGCCCCGGTTGTAGTCGGCCAGGGAATAGTCGGAGGAATCAAGCCGCCCGCCCTTGCCCCCGGCGTGCACCAGTTTGCCCGCGTCCTCCTCGAGGTGGGCCCGGGTGATGCCGATGCGCTTGGTGCCGCCGTCCTTCAAGGGGATCTCCAGCCAACCCTTGGCGTTGATCGGCTTGTCGTATTGGGAGACCTGGTAGGCCTTCGAGAGGTCGGGGTAGTAGTAGTTCTTGCGGTCCATCTTGGAGAAGGCCGCCACCCGGCAGTTGAGGGCCAGGCCGATGCGCGCCGCGAAATCCACGGCCTTGGCGTTCATGACCGGCAGGACGCCCGGGAGCCCCAGGCAGACCGGGCACACCTGGGTGTTGGCCTCGGCCCCGAAGGTCGTGGGGCAGCCGCAGAAGAGCTTGGTGGCCGTCTTGAGCTCCACGTGGACCTCGAGGCCTATGACCGGTTCGTATTCCATCTTTTTAAAACCCCTTTTTCAACACAGGCCCCCTTCGGGGGCGCACAGAGTGCACAGGGACTGATTGAACTTCCTTTTTAACCCCACAAAGTCTTACCTGTGAACCCTGTGGTCCCTGTGTTTCAAGCTTTAAAGTTTTGGGCGGCGGTTGTGCCAGTCCTGCGACTGCTCGTAGTGCCAGGCCGCCCGGAAGATCGTGCCTTCCTCGAAGGGCCGGCCGATGAGCTGGAGGCCGATGGGCAGGCCCGACTTGGAGAACCCGCAGGGGAGCGACAGGCCCGGCACCCCGGCGATATTGATGGAGATCGTGAAGACGTCGGCCAGGTACATGGCCAAGGGGTCGTCGGTCTTGTCGCCGATCTTGAAGGCCGGCGTGGGGGCCGTGGGGGTGGCGATGACATCCACCTGCTCAAAGGCCTTGTCATAGTCTTGCTTCAGCAGGCGGCGCACCTTGAGGGCCTTGAGGTAATAGGCGTCGTAATAGCCCGAGGACAGGGCATACGTGCCCAGCATGATGCGGCGCTTAACCTCCGGGCCGAAGCCCGCGGCCCGGGTCTTGGAGTACATGTCCACGATGTTCTCGCCGGACACCCGAAGTCCGAACCGCACGCCGTCGTAGCGGGCCAGGTTCGAGGAGGCCTCGGAGGGGGCCAGGATGTAATAAGCCGCGAGACCATAGGGCGCGTGGGGCAGTGAAACGTCCTTCACCTCGGCGCCCTGGGCTTTCAGGTCCTCCACGGCCTTCAGGACGGACGCCTTGACCTCGGGATCCAGGCCCTCGGCCGGGAAAAATTCCTTCGGGACGCCGATGCGCAGGCCCTTGAGGGGCTTCTTCATCTCGGCCACGTAATCCGGCACCGCCATGGGGGCGGAAGTGGAATCACGCGGATCCTGGCCCGCGATGGCGCCCAACATCAGGCCGCAGTCCTCAACGTCCTTGCCGAAGGGGCCGATCTGGTCGAGGGACGAGGCGAATGCGATCACGCCGTAGCGCGACACCCGGCCGTAGGTGGGCTTGAGCCCTACGATGCCGCAAAGGGAGGCGGGCTGGCGGATGGACCCGCCGGTGTCGGACCCCAGGGAGGCGTAGGCCTCGCCGGCCGACACGGCGGCCGCGGAACCGCCCGAGGAACCGCCCGGCACGCGGTCGAGGTCCCAGGGGTTATGGGTCTTCTGGAAGGCGGAAGTCTCGGTGGAGGACCCCATGGCGAACTCGTCCATGTTGGTCTTCCCCACGCTCACGGCCCCGGCGGCGTTGAGCTTCTCCACCACCGTGGCGTTATAGGGAGGGATGAAGTTATAGAGGATCTTGGAGGCGCAGGTGGTCTTGACGCCCTCGGTGCAGTGGTTGTCCTTGAGGGCGATGGGCATCCCGAGCAGGGAGCCGGTCTCGCCCTTGGCGCGGCGCGCGTCGGCGGCCTGGGCGGCCTGGAGGGCTTGGTCGCCCGTCACGGTCAGGAAGGCCTGGACCTTGGGGTCCACGGCTTGGATACGGGCCAGGCAGGCCTTCGTCAGGTCGACGGAGGAAACCGCCTTAGAGCGGAGCCTCTCCGCCGCCTCGTGCAATGTGAGTTCGAACAATTCCATAAAAACCAGCTCCCGGCTGTCAGCGGTCAGCTGTCAGCGAAATCTTTTAAAAGCCCAAGCTAGCCGCCGACCGCCGAGGGCCGACCGCTGGCGTTACATGATCTTCGGCACCTTGAAGTGCCCGCTCTGGGGCTCGGGGGCGTTCGACAGCACCTGGGCCTGGGTCAGGGACGGGGTGACGACATCCTCCCGGAAGACGTTCTTGAGGTCCAAGACGTGGGACAGGGGTTCCACATCCTTCGTGTCGAGGGCGTTAAGCTGTTCGATGTAGGTCAGGATGGACGACAGCTGTTGGGTGTACCGCGTCGTCTCCTCGTCGGTCACTTCGAGGCGCGACAGCTTGGCCACGTAGCGGACGTCTTTTTCGGTCAGTGCCATGGGGAGGGGCCTCGGTGAAGTTTTGGGCCGTTAGTTTGCCAAAATTGGGGGGATATTTCCACCTAAGACACGGCCAAAAACTACGATTTGAACCACTAAGATCACAAAGCCAGCTCTTCAAATTCCTATTTACCAAAACTTCTTTCTTTGTGACCTTGGTGGTTCAAGATTTTGCGGATCTTAAGCTTTTTCGAGTTGCGCGATCTTGGCCAAGAGCTGTTTCTTGCCGAAGTTGGGGAACGACACCGTCACCTTCAGGTCTTCCCCGCTCCCCGCCAGGGCGATGACCAGCCCCTTGCCGAATTTCTTGTGGCGGACCGAATCGCCGGGGGCGTAAGGCGCGGCGGTCGGCAGGTCGTCCCATTCGGGGTCCTTGAGCTCGTCGGGCACCGCCTTCTGGGTCGCCACCTCGTGCAGGCCGTTCTCGGTGGCGATGATGGTGGCGGCCTTGCCGTCCACCACCAAAAACTCCTTGGGGATCTCGGTCAGGAACCGGGAAGGCGACCGCCATTGGGCGGTGCCGTAGACGTAGCGGCAGGCGGAACCGGAAAGCACCAGGCGGTCCATGGCCCGGGTCATGCCCACGTAGCAGAGGCGCCGCTCCTCCTCCACCTCGTTGTCCTTCTCCATGGAGTTGGCGTGGGGGAAAAGGCCCTCCTCCATGCCGGTGACGAACACCTCGCGGAACTCCAGGCCCTTGGCGTTGTGCATGGTCATGAGGGTGACCCGGTTGCTTTCGTCATCCTTATCGTCGGCGTCGGTTGAGAGGGACACCTGGTCCAAAAATCCCTCCAGGGTGCCCTCCGGGTTGTTTTGCTCGTAGTAGGCCACGGAGTTCACGAGTTCCTTCAAGTTTTCCACCCGCATCCGGGCCTCTTGGGTCTCTTCCTGCTCGAGGGTGGTCAGGTACCCTGATTGTTCCAGCACCCCCCGGATCGCATCCGTGGGCTTGGCTTCCTTGGCCAGCACCACCAGCCGGTCCAGGAGCGCGGCGAAATCGGACAGGGCCTTGGAGATCTTGGGGGGATATTCCCCCGAGCCCCCGGCCCGTCGGATCTCCTCCAGCAAGGTCAGCTCGTCGCGCTTGGCGGCGGCCTCCAGCTTCTCCAGCGAGCCGGACCCGATGCCCCGGATCGGGACGTTCACGATGCGCCTCAGGGACACCGAGTCGTGGGGGTTCACGGTCACCTTGAGGTAGGCCAACAGGTCCTTGATTTCCTTGCGCTCGTAGAACTTCATTCCGCCGATGAGGATGTAGGGCAGGCGGTAGCGGCGGCAGGCCTCTTCCAGCACCCGGGACTGGGCGTTGGTGCGGTACAGTACGGCGAAGCGCTTGAACTCCCGGCCCGTCCCCAGGCGCTCCAGGATCGTGCGGGCCACGAAGTCGGCCTCCTGCTTGTCGTCCTCGGCCTGGTAGTACAGAACGGGCTCGCCGGTCTCGCGCAGGCTGTAGAGTTCCTTTTCCTTGCGCTGGGAATTGTTGCGCACAACGGCCTGGGCCGCCTCGATGATGGTGCGGGTGGACCGGTAGTTCTGCTGGAGCTTGAAGACTTTGGCGCCAGGAAAGTCCTTCTCGAACTGGAGGATGTTGCGGATGTCGGCGCCTCGCCAACCGTAAATGGACTGGTCCGGGTCGCCCACCACGCAGAGGTTGTGGTGCTGGGCCACCAACATGGTGATGAGCCGGTACTGGGCCGTGTTGATGTCCTGGTACTCGTCCACGAGCACATACTTGAACCGGTCCTGGTAGCCCGCCAGCAGGTCCGGGTTCCCCTCCAGGAGCCGCACGGCGTTATATAGAAGGTCGTCGAAGTCCATGGCGTTGTTCTGGCGCAGTTTGGCCTGGTAGAGCGGGTACACCTTGGCCACCTTCTCCATGAAGAAGCCGTTGGCCTGCTCGACGTAGGCCTCAACCCCGATGAGCTCGTTCTTGGCGGCGCTGATGAAGGAATGCACGGCCCAGGGCCGGGTGTCCTTCTCGTCCCATTTGAGGTCCCAGAGGGATTCCTTGATGAGGGACAGCTGGTCGTCGGAATCGTAGATGGTGAACCCGGGCAGGTAACCGAGCTTCTCGGCGTGGACCTTGAGGATGCGCAGGCAGAGGGAATGGAAGGTGCCGATGAACAGGTCCTTCCGCAGGTGGGAACCCACCAACTTGAGGATACGGTCCTTCATCTCGCCCGCGGCCTTGTTGGTGAAGGTCACGCCCAGGAGGTTGAAGGGCGGGACGTTCTCCTCCTGGAGCAGGCGGCTCATGCGGTAAGTGATGACCCGGGTCTTGCCCGAGCCGGCGCCCGCCAGGACCAAGGCGGGGCCGTAGGTGTGCATGACGGCCTGCCGTTGTTCCTCGTTGAGGTCGTAATCGGTTCGACGCATGGGGACCGCCGGTTGGGATGAAAGCGGCGGTTATTGTAAACCCCCCGGGTGAATAAACACACCCATTCCCCCTCAGGCCCAGCGGTCAAAAAAAGACGGGCTGGGGGCCCGTCTCAGGGAACAATCGGTTGTGGGAACGGCTTCAGGCGCCGGGCTTGTCCGTCTCGATGAAGCCTTTGATGCGGCGGCGCGTGGATTCCTCCAGCATGAGGAACTGCACGCCGTGGGATTTCTTTTGGGCCCAGACCACCTTGACATAGGCCTCGTGGTCGTGACCCTCGAGGGAATCCACCTTGAAGATGATCTTGAGGATGGTGCCGGCCTTGAAGGTCTCATGCAGGTCGAACCTAAAGCCGCCCTCGCTGATATCCCGTCCGTCGGCCGCGACGGATACGCCCTGGACCTCAAACACGTTGCCGGACTTGGAGGCTTGGACGGGTTGGAGGCGGAGTGGTTGGGGGAACTCGGCCCGGGGATATTTCCGTCGTTCTTGGATCGAATTCAAGGCGCCTGTGCTCCATTTCGATAGGTAAAACGTATTACACGTTACCCCTGATAAAAACCGACAATCAACGAAAAAACCGTTTCCCTTATATCGGTTTCACGGGGGGAAAAGGGGTTCCACGGTTTATTTCACAGGGCCCCAGTCGAGCAAAACCGAGGAAGCTCCTGGAGGCCATTTGAACGATAGCACCTTCCCCTTCCATTGGAGAGCCACCCGCTCGGTGAGGCGTTCACCCGTAAGGTCAAACGCCCCCGCCCGAACCACCGCGTTCGCGCCTTGCCGGACCACGGAGATCCTCGCTTGGATCGGCTCCAGCCGGATCCCATCGGTAGGCGGAACCAGCATGGCCGTCCTCGCCCGGTTGAATTTCGCTCCTTCCCGCTCATAACGCGCCGCGGCCGTGATCCAAAGACGCTTGGCGGTCAGGGTCGGTTCACCCGTCGTGGAGACCATCGTAAAACTCGAGAATAGGTTCGGCGTGTCCACGGTCCAGGCGTAGTTCGAGAGGTCCCGGTGGGCGAGGAAACCCGTGAAGGCCTGGAAAGCCGGGGCGCCCGCGCGGAACAAACCGATGTTACCCTGCCAAACCCAACGGTCGTTGTCCGCCGAGACCCTTTCGATCTTGGCGGCGGCGGGGTCCAAGGCGGGGGGCGCGCCGCCCTCCGACATCATGCGGTGGCCGAGGGAGGCCAAACGCCTTGTACCTTCCACTCCCGTCGGGGGGATCCCCACGGCCCGCCGGGCGGGGGCCAGGTCGCCCCGGAGGAACATGATGGACAAGCCCGGCCAAAGGGCCGCGAAGGGTGATCCGGCGGAACCCGGGTCGTCCCCCAACCCTTCCGGCTGATCCAACAGGACGCCGTCCCAATCTTGGAATGCCGCTTGGGTCGCGGCCAACACGGGAAGTTCCACCGCGTAGGGGTTGGGCCAGCCGCCCCGGAAACGCCCGATGAAGGGTTGCCCGCTCCGCCGGGTCGCGCAAGCTTCCGGCAAATCCCATTTCGCGGGGGAGGCCGAGAGGGCTTCCCCATCGAACCGGGCCAGGCCGTCGGGGGAGGCCTGGGGCACATCCCATCCGAAGGACGCCTCGGCGTAATCGAAGCCGGGCCCGCTTCCTTTGTCCTCCGCCCCATCGGCGCCCAAGGAACGGCCGATGGGACGTGACCAACCAAGAGTCCGGAAGGCTTGGGGATCGGGCGCGGCGCCCGAAGGGTCCTCGAATCTTCCGAGGACGATCGGCAGGTCCTTCCAGTTTTCCAAGGGGTCCTTGTTCGGGCCGCAGGGTGTGGGGCAGGCCGTGGGATCAGGTCGTTCCCCGCTGAAGGTCAACTCGAGGGACATGGAAGATTCCCGGAGGATCCCGCCCCATAAAGCCCGGGCGGTCGTCGGGGGATCGGGCGCGTCGAAGCGCCATGGTAGGCTCACCAGGTTGAACCCCTCGGCCGAAAGGCGGGTGACCGTCGAGCGGACGTCCTTTTCGGGCCAATCCCAAGCGGCGGCGGGTAAGGCAACGCCGAAGACACGGATCCTTTTCCCGGACTCGTCGACCCAATGCCCCGCCTTGGTATTCCAGGGGCCGGGAGGCAGGGGTTTCGGGGCGTCGAGTGGGAGGGCCGAGGAGCGCGATCCGGATTCCGGGGCGGGGGCGGCCGGCCAAAGCGCGCCAGGCGGGTCCAGGGGCTTTTCCTTGGGTATTTCCAGGTCAATAGGTTCCGTCGAGCCCGTGACGGCCACCAGGATCGGGATCGGGAGCTTGCCGAGGCTCCGCAGGGTGAGGCTTCGGATCGGTTGGTCGGGCCGTGGGTTCTTCCAGGCAAAAAGCTGGAGCCCGCCCTCGGCCGCCGGGAATTTGACCGTCCAGGCAGTTAGGCAGGCATCGCCCTTGCCGGGGCCCCACCAACCCGCCGTCTCGATGCCGACCCGGAGGGGGACCGACCCGGTCCCGCCGTCCTTATAAAGGATCTCGTAGCGGGCGAAAGCCTTGGCCTTGTCGAGGCCCGGCCAGATGCAGGTCTGGAGGAAGTAAAGCCAACCGGCCTTCCGGTTGCCCAGGGGGATTTCTGCGGTCACGGGAAGGTCCGGTGCCCGGCTCCCCTTCAACACCACGAGGGACTTGCCGCCGTTCCTCGCCGGGTCCAGCACCTGGAACGGAACACCCAGAAAAACGCCCAGACCGGTCGGAAGCCCCTTCAGGTCGGCCATGGTGCTTCCGGGCATGCCGCCGCCCACACCGGCTTGGACCTGGAAGCCCTGGTTGGCGACGGTAGCGAGGTCCAGCTGGAAAGTCCCGGCGGCGAATCCCGCCCGGATTCCCAGGAAGAGGAAACCCAGGGCCCCGAGGAGCGGAAACGGCGCGGGTTTCCTCACCCTTTTCAGGCCTTCCGGTAGTGGTAATACTTTGTCACGATCCTCAAAACATCCTCGGGTTTGTCCACCACGTGGAAAAGGTCCGGGTCGTCCTTGTCGATGAACCGGTATTGCTCCAGAAGGGTACCCTTGATCCAGGTGAGCAGCCCCCCCCAGAAGGCCTTCCCGACCAGGATGATCGGGCAAGGCTCGATCTTCTTGGTCTGAACCAGGGTGAGCGTCTCGAAAAGCTCGTCCATCGTGCCGAAACCGCCCGGAAGGATCACCACGGCGGCGGCGTAACGGACGAACATGACCTTGCGGATGAAGAAATAGTGGAAGGACACCAGTTTGTTGATGTAGGGGTTCGGTTTTTGCTCGAATGGGAGCTCGATGTTGCAACCCACGGACCGGCCACCCGCCTCGAAGGCGCCCCGGTTGGCGGCTTCCATCAAGCCCGGCCCGCCTCCGGTCAAGACCGAGAATCCCTTTTCCGAAAGGAGTTTGGAGATCTGGTAGGCCGTCTTGTACTCGGGGGTCTTCTCCCCGGCCCGGGCCGATCCGAACAGGGTGACGGCGGGCCGGATATCGGCCAACTCCTCGAAACCCTCGACGAACTCCGCCATGATCCGGAACATCCTCCAGGTGTCCTGTTCCCTGAATTCCGGGGAACGATGGGCGGAGATCTGGGGCAGCTTCGACCTGAGCTTTTGGTTGCGGTTCTTGAAACCCACCGTAAGGCCGTCCAAGGGGGTCTTGTTCTTCTTATTTTCGAGGGACATGGATCCTCCTTAGGATCAGGGTCGGTTGAGGCCCCTAGTGTATCCGTTGAGGGGACCTTAGGTGCGCCGTCCTCATAGGGGCTCTGCCCCTATGCACCCCAACAGTTTTCTCCATCTCGTTTGAGTATAAAGCCAAGCTACATAAAGCAAAAGAAACCACGTCCCTGCACCGCCCTAAATACTTCTGGGGCAGGGGCCCCAGAATCAAAAATGAAGCGGGGCTATTTACACAGAAAACTTTCTTAAGCTCGTTTGCGTAAAAAAAGCCCACGTCCCTGCCCCGCCCTAAATCTTTCTGGGGCAGGGGCCCCAGAATCAACAATGAAGCGGGGCTATGTACCCCGACAGCTCTTTCCAACTCGTCTCAGTAAAAAAAAACCCACGTCCTGGGGGGAGGCGTTGCGGGGACCTTAGGTACGCCGTCCTCATAGGGGCTCCGCCCCTATGTACCCCGACAGCTCTTTCCAACTCGTCTCAGTAAAAAAAAACCCACGTCC
>CAYMOV010000059.1:0-1105 GCA_964392085.1 uncultured bacterium | reverse complement strand
CTATGTACCCCGACAGCTCTTTCCAACTCGTCTCAGTAAAAAAAAACCCACGTCCCTGGGGGGAGGGACGTGGGGGCAGGCCGAGTCGGGCCGGAAAAACCCGATCAGCGCTTGGAGAATTGGAAGCGGCGACGAGCCTTCTTGCGGCCGTACTTTTTCCGTTCGACCATTCGCGGGTCGCGGCGGATGTAGCCGGCGCTCTTGAGGGGCTTGCGCATTTCCAGGTCGATCTTGTTCAGGGCGCGGGCGATGCCGTGGCGGATGGCCTCCGACTGGCCCGTCAAGCCGCCGCCCCGCACGTTGCAGGCGACGTCGTATTTGCCCATCACCTGGACCAGCAGCAACGGGGCTTTCACCACGTCCTGCTTGAGGGAGGGGAAAAACTGTTCCAGCGGAAGTCCGTTGACCGTGATCAGTCCCTTGCCGGGCTTCAGTATGACGCGGGCCGTGGAGGTCTTGCGGCGACCCGTGGCCTGGATTGCGGTGCTCACTTCATCGTCTCCTTATTAACCCTTGAAGGTCAGCACTTCGGGCTTCTGCCCGGCGTGCGGGTGGACTTCCCCAGCGTAGATCATCAAATGGTTGAACATCTTTTTCGCCAAGTTGGTCTTGGGCAGCATGCCCTTGATGGCGTATTCCAAAACACGTTCAGGCTTCTCTTTCCGCATGACCTTGTAGGTCTCGGTGGACAACCCGCCCGGACGGCCCGAGGTGCGGTAGAAGTTCTTGGTTTCCCACTTCTTGCCGGTGAAGACCACCTTATCGGCGTTGATGATGATGACATGGTCGCCGCAATCGACATGGGGCGTGAAGGTCGGCTTGTGTTTACCGCGCAGGACGGCGGCGACTTGGGAGCTGAGGCGCCCGACCACTTGGTCCTTGGCGTCCACAATCCACCAGCGCTTCACGACCGTCGCGGAATTGGGCATCAGAGTCTTTTTCATGGCTGGCAAATGATCCTTCGGCCCCGTGGGCTCTCGGACACCCCTTCGGGGTCGTCCCTAAAAAATGAAGCCCCGCATCACGCGGGGCCCGGCAAGGGTGTGAATGATAAAGGCAGGGGGAGGGACTGTCAAGGCTTGAATCCCCTAAAACCCCTGTAAAA
>CAYMOV010000058.1:0-15303 GCA_964392085.1 uncultured bacterium | reverse complement strand
TCCATCCCGGGATCCGTCCGACCCGACGGCTGGCTTGGGGTAGGAGAGGCGTTCAGGGGCCGACTAACGGACCCGGATCAAATCCCGGGCGCAAGATAGGCGTCCGGGGGGCCCCGGACGTTTCGCGCAAGTTAAATGCCTGTAAACATTCGTAACCTTGGCCGTCCACCGCTTATACAAGTTTGTGGACAACCCACTCGATAGAAGATCAACCGATCATAAGTTTCACGAAGAAATCCACCGCGAATGGGGCCAAACCCGCCTCCCAATTCGGGTCGGACCCCATCAGTTCAATCGGCGTTCCCAACCGGTCCGCGATTACTTGGATCCCCTTACGACAACCGGGAAAGGGTCGGTCCCGTCCGATTCCCTTCCGCCGACCAATTCCTCCAACCTTCTCCCCACACGGCCCATGTCGCAGGGGGTCGCGAGATAGGCGTCCACCCCCCAATCCAGGACCTGTTGGATGAGCTTGAAATGGGTGAAGGGAGCCAACGCCAAAAGGACCCGTGGACGTTGCCCCCACGCTCTTTGGAAGAATTCCGCCCTTTTTCGGTGGTCCGGATGCAGGTCCGAAAGGCACATCACGACGGCGTCGGGATTCGCGGACCTGAATAGCGTCTCGACGTTTTTTCCCCCGGAGGCTGCCCAGACTTCGTGCCGGAAACCCAATTGGGACCTTAATTCCCTGACCTCATCGAACAACCCATTCACCATGAGCACTCGCATGTTCGTCCTCCATTGATTTGATGGAGACAAGTTAACGCGGGAAGCCGGGCGGGTCTGGGTCATGCGGATCAATTTGTGGTTAAATAATGGCACACCACAGAAGGCATTACCACACAGGCCAACCCCAAGGAAGGTGGCGTGATGGCGGTTTGCCTGGAAAAAGGCCTTGGGGGAAGCGGACTAAATTAAGGGATTGAATTCCAAAGCATGATTTCCACCGGGTAACCGCCCGCCATCATGAAACAAACGACGTCGGGCCCCAACCGGGGCCAGTCCCTGATTTCGCTTTTCTCGGGCAAGTGGACGGAAAAAGGCTCCTCGCTCCGCCAAACCCTGTTCTTCAAGTGGCCGCAGTAAATATTCAACAGCTCCGAGACGACATCCTCCGGGACAACTTCTTCGTCACTTCCACCCGCCAAGATCCGGCCGATCTTCAGCGCGAACCCATGGGGAACCCGTAAGACGAGGTGCAACTTCGCCCGACCGCCGAGGACGGCTTTTCGCTCGATGGCGACACTGGAAGGCATTTGGGAGACCAGCGAAACGTCCTGGGTCTGCACGTTCACCCATTTCCCGATCACCCTGTCGAAGATTTCCCTCAAATCCCCTTCGGTCACACCCAACCCGATGTTGCCCCGGATCATGTTTGACAAAGATCCCTCCTGTTTACAGGAACCCATTTATTCGCGACGGTTGGATCGGTTCCCTATTCCACAAGCAGTTCCACGGCTTGGTCGATCACCGGATCCGGGGCTTGGGCCGCGGGTTTTATGAGGCCCCGGCCCCCCCTCGGGTATCCGGGTCCCCGGCATACCCCGAAGCCTAGAGTTCCAAAAGCGCCGATACTCCCGCCACGATTTGGGCCGGATCCGCCGGTTTGGCGAGGAGTCGCACATGGTCCAGCCCGGAAACCTCCGCCCTCAGCTCCTCGGTGATTTTCCCCGAGAAGACGAGGACCGGCTTTCCCTTGAGGATCGGATTGCGCCTCAAATGACCCAGGAAGGTATAGCCGTCCATCCCGGGCATCTCCAGGTCGGTGACGATCAAGTCGACTTTCTTTTGGGACATCTCCTGGAGGGCTGTCCGGCCGTCCCCGGCTTCCCGGACCTCGTCGTCCGGGAATGCGGCCTGGAGGGCGCGCCGGATGATCCCCCGGAGCGTCTGCGAGTCCTCGATGACCAGGATCTGCCGCGGACCCTTGGGGCGGGCCCAGGACGTGTTCTTGGGCCCCGCCGCCGCCTCGACTCCGGACAACAAACGGGTGACCTGGGTGAGCATCGCCTGGCGGTCGTTTTTGGGCACTAAGACAAAGCCGGCCCGGGTGGGGGGCGGCCTTTCCCCTGGCCCCGTGGCGTCGGAGGAACAAAACACCACCGGGGCTGGACCGGACCTCAGTTTCCGATTCAACAAGTGGGCGTCCTCCCCGATCCCCAGGGGCCAATCGGTCACCACCAGGTTCGGTAGGTTGTTTTCCCAATGCCGTAGGGCCTCCGTGGGGGTCGAGGCCTCCAATACTTCCAAGTCCATAATGGACAGCCGGAGGGCGGAAGTTCCCCGGGTCCTTGTATCCGAATCCAACAGGAGGACCCTTTTGGGCGCGTCGTGAATCGGAGGGTCGGATGTCATTCGGAGGCCACCAATACCTTCTCGATCACTTCCTGGAGCATCTGGGCTTGGAACGGTTTTCGGATGAATTCCTTGACGCCCTTTTGGGCGAGGGAGTGGAGGACCGCCTGGTCCCCCTCGGAACTCACCACCACGACGGGAAGGGCGGCCAACATGGGGTCCCGGGTCATCCGCTCGATCATTTCCACGCCGGTCATGTCCGGCATGTTCAGGTCGGCCAGGACCACGTCCATCCAATGGAGCTTCATCTGCTCCAAACCCTCCTTCCCATTCGAGGCCTCCCAGATTTCCCCTAGCGGTATTTGGGTGGCCTGTAATGTCCGTTTGATGAAACCCCGCATGGTCGCCGAGTCGTCCACGATCAGGATGCTGATGGGCATGGGATTCTCCTTGGTTGTGCTGAAGGATCAATGCACCGGAACGGATTTCCTCTCCGACAGGGGGTTCGGGCGGGTCGGTTCCCGGACCGGGTCCAGGTGGACTCGGCGGCCAAGCAAGTCGGGGGACAGGGCCGGCGGCAGGGGTTGCGGCGCGGGCTCCCCGGGGGACAACGAGGGCATCCATTCCCCGATCCGGGGCTCGGTGGCCGCGGCTCCCTCCACGATACCCACGAGCTGGGTGACGACCTGCTTGAGGCCTGAGGCCTGCTGGGCCATCTCCCCGGCGGCCACGGCGGTTTGCTTGGAATTGGAATTATTGTCCTGCGTCACGGTTTCCAGCTTATCCATCATGTCCCCAATTTCACGGATCGACCGGGACTGTTCCTGGCTCGAGGCCTGGATTTCCATGAGGAACGCCGCCACCTTCTGGGTGTTTTCCATCATTTCCCGGAGCGACGTCCCGGCGGATTCGGCCACCGTCATGCCCCGGGAGGCCTGTTTCGCGTTCTCCTCGATGAGCTGGCTCGTCTCCTTGGCGGCTTGGGCGCTCCGTTGGGCCAGGCTTCGGACCTCCTCGGCCACCACGGCGAAACCCTTCCCGTGCTCGCCCGCCCGGGCGGCCTCCACCGAGGCGTTAAGCGAAAGGATGTTGGTCTGTTGGGCGATCTCCTCGATGGACTTCACGATCTTATAGACCTTGTCGGCGCTCTCGTTGACCGAACGCATGGCGGCCAAGGTGTCCTGCATCGACAGGTTGGAATGGGCCATATGGTCGAGGGTGTGGGCCATCAACTGGTTGGCGTGGGTGGCCCCTTCGGCGTTTTGCACGGTCCGGCTGGACAGTTTCGAGAGGGCCACGCTGGTCTGGAGCAGGCTCTCGGTGGCTTCCGTCGCGCCCTTGGCCTGCCTCGCCCCCGCCAAGGCGATCTTCCCGGAAACCTCACCCACCCGTTCCGCGCTCCCCACCATCTGGGTCGCCAAGTTCTGGAACCGGCGGCTGATACCGAGGGAGAGCAGGAGGCTCAAGCCAAACCCAAGGATCAGGCTGACCACCGCCAGGACGAGCATGAGGAGGTAGATGGTCCGGTATTCCTTCAGGCCCTCGCCCACCAAGATCTCCGAGCGCTTCCATTTCAGGTTCACCAACTTGTCCATCTGCTCCACGATGGGATCCACGACCGGAAAGAGGTTGCTGCCCTCAAGGCTTTCCAGTTCCCGGGCGTCGTGCTTCTCAAAAGCCTCCCGCAGGGACATGAGAAAGAGCTTGTTGTCGTTCAACGTCGCGTTCACGATCTGCACCGGCAATTTTTCGTCCGCGTTGATGTCCTTGAGCCCAAGGTACGATCCCCAGTTCGATTGGGCCTTCTGGATCGAGGCCTCCAGCTGGTCGCGGCCCATTTCCCAACTTTGACCCGCCCTCGTCTTTTCCACGGCCCCCACGATGCCCACCGAGTAGGCGTCGGACACTTCCTTCAGGTTGTTGAGGGGGCTGCTGCTCGCGTAGACCTTTTGCAGGTTGTTGGCCATGTTCTTGGCGACCTCCAACCCCACCCCCGCCTCCACCACCAGCGCCACGGCCAGGACGGCCGCCGACATGAACAATTTGTCCCTGAGGCTCAGTCGTTCAAACATGGTCTTCTCCTTGATATTCCGGAATGAACTGCCCATCCGTCCCGGCTTTTTCCGGGCTTTGGTCCGTCACCAGCCGCTCGATGTCCAGCAGGGGCAGGTCGAAATTGGGCCCTGACCACGCGGTTTGGTAGGGAAACGTCCGCCCTTCGGGTCCCCAGGCGGGATCCTGGAGTTCCTCCACCGGGACCTTGACGAAGCCCAATACCTCGTCCACGAGGAAACCCGCCGCAGGTTCCTCCTGTCCGGCGCAGTTGACCGCGATGAAACTACCCGGTCCGGATCCGCCGGCATTTCCCCGGGGAATCCCCAGGATGCCCGCGAGGTCCAGGATCGGCATGATCTTTCCGTGGAGCTGGGTGACCCCCACCATGTGCGGGAACTGGCGCGGGACTTCCGTCCACTCGACTTTCCCGGCGGCCTCCCAAAGGTGTTTGGCCTCGAAAGCCAGCCGTTGGGTCCCCAATCGAAAGGTCAGGTAGGTCTGGGGGAGTATCCTGAGTTCGCCGCTCATGCCGCGCCTTGCTTCGGCTGGGATTCCGACCCCGATGTTTCGTGGACGCCCCACCGGGCCAGCCGGGTCATGTCGAGGACCAGGGCGACCTGTCCATCCCCCAGGATGGCCCCACCGTTGACGCCCCGGAGACGGCTCAACAAGGGGTTAAGGCCCTTCAGGACGACTTCCCGTTTTCCCAGCACCTCATTCACCAGGAGGACGAAAGGTCCTTTGGGGGTTTCAATCCGGATGCCCAGCGGGTGGCTTGGGCCCTCTGGGGACATCCCCAGCCATTGGGACAAGGGCACCTGGGGGGTGGATTTTCCCCCGTCGAGCCGGCCGGCCTGATCGGCCGTGATCAACTCGAACTTGTCGATCTGGGTCAATGGGATGAGGAAGAATCCACCGCCGCAACGGACCAACAGTCCCTCCAAGAGGGCCACCGTCAGGGGAATCCGGAGGATGAAAAGGCAGCCCTCACCCGGAACGGTGGCGAGCTCCACGGAACCCCGGAGTCCCTGCAGGCGCCGCCGGACCACGTCGAGGCCGATTCCACGGCCCGAAACCGCCGAGGCCTTGTCCGTGGTGGAGAACCCTGGGCGAAAGATCAGGTCCTGGCACTCGGAGGGTTCCAGGTCTTTCCCCGGTTCCAGCCAACCCAATTGACGGGCCTTGCGGGAGATCTTTTCAGGGTCCAGGCCCTGGCCGTTGTCCCGAAGGGAAAGGTGGAAATGGCCCTCCTGGTGCCAGGCCTTGACCCAAAGGCCGCCAGGTTCATTCTTGCCCCGTTGGGTCCGGACCTCGGGGGATTCGATCCCGTGGTCCATGGCGTTTCGGACCAGGTGCAGGACGGGTTCCCACAACTCGTCCACGAGGCGCTTATCGAGGCGCGTGGCCCCCCCCTCCAACTCCAAACGGACGGTCTTGCCGGTCCGTTGGGAGAGGTCCCGCGCGACCCGTCCAATCCGGGCGAACAGGGGCTTGATCGGCACCATCCGGATGGAAACCGTTTGGTCCTGGAGCTTTCGGGCCAGTTTCCCCATCCGGTCCAGGTCCCCTTCGAGCGGCTCATACGACGGGGTGTCGTGGACTTTCATCCGCACCAGGGTCAGGTGGGTGATCCATTCCTCCAGGGTTTCCATGAGGGCGTCCATCCCAGCGGCGTCGATCCGCAGGATTTTTTCCTCCTCACCCGGGATCTCGGACGGGACGGGAGCCATGGCCGGGGCGGGGGCCTCTCTCCGGACAGGATCGGCGTTCGGGCCGAAGAGGACGGGAGGGATGAAACGCTTAATCCTGCCGGAGGGAATCCCCTCCCGAATCAGGGCCGTCTGCTTCCGGTAAAGATCAAGCGCCCGGAGAAGCCGATCCACCTCCTCATCCGTGGGTTTGCCTCCGGACTTTTTATAGGGTTCCAAGAGGTTTTCGGCTTGGTGTGATAATTCGCCCAACGCCGGGAACCCCAAATAGCCGAAAAGGCTTTTCAAGGTGTGGAATGGACGGTAGACCCGCAGCGGGTCCCAGGGCTCCGTCCGGTTGGACCGCAACAATCCTTCCTCGATGGACGTGAAATGCCCAGGCGCCTCTTGGAGGAAATCTTGGAGCCCGGGGAGGTCGACTTCCTTCACCGTCAGGACATCCTCCCCGCCCGGGACGGCCGGGGAAGCCGGGTCCTCCGGCGAGAAGACCATGACATCCGTCCCAGGGGGTAGTTGGCCCGATTTCTCGATCTCCAAGGCCAGGTTCATGTCCGCCTCGAGGATGGCCCGAAGGATCCGTTCCAAGCCTTGGCTCGCGGGTCGACCTGCCCGGAGTCCCTTGACCACCTGGTTGGATTGGAGGAAAAAGGTGGAGGCCCAAGGTCCGTAGGTTCTTTTCGCCTCCTCCGCCCAGAGCTTGAGGCATTCGGCCACCCGGAGGACGCCGGCGAAATTGGCCGGCTCGGTCTTCACCGCCATGAAGGAGATTTGGGAAAGCTGTTCCTTCAAATCGGCCGGTCGTTCCACTTCCGGGAGGTCCATGGGTTACGCCTTCTTCGGGTCGACCGGCTCGGGATTGATCCAAAGCTGGACATCCAGGACGATCGATTCAATCGCAACGGTCATCCGGGCATCTGGAGGCCTGTTGGGTGGCCCGATTTCCAAGGTGGGCCGGGGCAGGAAGTGCCGGAAGACCGTCTCGTCGGAAACCCTGATCTTGTTCATGATGTGGCCGCAAAACATGTTTGAAAACTCGTTAAAGGCGTCCTCCGGGCTGGTGGCCTTATCCGCCAGGAGCGAGTTCGCCAAGACCTGGCCCAGGGTTTCCGAAGTCCGAAGAATCACCAATCCGTCGTATTGGCCCGTCAGTTTCATCGAACGGGAAAGCCCCAAATCCTGTTTTTCCCGCCCCTCCTTGACCCATTGGACAAAGATGCCCGGCCAAAACCATAGGATATTTTCAAGGGCGTCAAAGAGGTCCGCGGGGGTCGGAACGCGAATGCCCTCCGGGACGCCGGGACGTAATAGGTCTTGGGCGGAAAGCCTGTCCATGGAAGCACCTGGTGGAGGTGGATTTGGCCGTGACTGAGGGGATGATTTAATCGCGGCGGTTCCCTGGATAGGTTGATTCCCCATCATTTCTAAGTAAATTATTTTCAGGATCCCCGCATTAAACTCTTCCACATAATTTCAGCGGCCGAACGGGTTCATCCTTCAGGATCCAGGAAAACGGGGTTCCCCAGGCGCCGAATCCGGGTCCCCTACCGGACAGCATCAAATTTACGAGGCTGTTTCCTATCCGTAACGAAATCGGCACGACTTTGCTTCAACATGCGGGTCCATGGACCTCACCCTGCAGAAGGCTCTTTTTGGTTTCGCCCGAACCCTCACGGAAAAGACCCCCCGGGGCGGCGCCCGTTTCCTTGACGCGGCGGTCCGTCCCCTCCTCGCCCTTCCGGTCCTCTCGAAAAACATCCACAAACGCAACCAAAGGATCCTCGCCGGCCTGGATCGTCTGGACCGGGTCCTGATCCTTTCCGATATCCACTTGGGCGACGCGGTCATGATGCAGTCCCTGGCCACCGCGGTCCGGGATTTTTTCCCACTGGCCGGGGTGCATTACGCCGTCAGCCGAAGCGCGGCCCCTTTCCTGGAAGGTCACCCGGACGTGACCCGGCTCTGGCCCCTCTATACGGGATCCCCCCTTCCCTCGGACGCCGACCTCCAAGCGGTGGAGGACCTCCTGAAAAGGCACCCTTTCGACCTCGTCGTCAACGCTTGCCCCTTTTTCGTCCCCGGTCGTCCCCTGCCCCGTCAAGGGGCGGTCCTTGATTTCATGACCCACGCCCCCCGAATCATGCGCAACGAGATCAGCCCGGGCGAGCCCAACCATTTCATGTTCCAGGCCCATCTCTTCCTGACCCAACTCCTGCGGGAAAAATTCACGCCGGTCCGGCAGGGGGAATACCGGGGCGGCCAGCTGGTTTTGGACGACGAATCCGTGGACCGGGCCGCCTCCTTCCTGGAAGGCCTTCGCCTGGAGCCCCATTCCAAGCTGGTGCTGGTGAACCCCGACACGGCCTCACCTTATACCCGTCCCCCCGTCACTTTCCTTCAGGGACTTTTGAGGCGTTTGGCGGTCGAGGAAAACATCCACCTCCTCGTCGGGGAAGGCCATACGGACAAGGGCGTGGGGATCCGGCTCTGGGACTCCATGCCGGAAGCCTATCGGCGCAAGGTCAGCCTGGTTCCGGCCTCGCTCCCCGGCACGGCCTACGCCTCACTGATCGACCGGATGGACGCCTTCGTCTCCGGCGATACGGGGCCCCTCCATTGGGCGGCCGCCCGGAAGGTTTCCCGGACGGGACAGAGGTCCTTTCGGAACCGAACCGCGGTTTATTCCCTCTTCGGGGCCACCCCGGCGCGGATGTCGGGATACGACGACCACCAGCTGGGCTTCCTTTCCGCTTCCCAAGACGCCCCCTCCCGCGCCTTTATTTCCGAGGCCCCGTGCCGAAACATCACCTGCCTCAACAAACTCCATATCACTTGCCGGAATATCCGGTGCTTCGAGGGGCTCTCCCCCCTTCCCGTGGCGGTCACCGTGATCCGGAACCTTGACGCGGATCATCCCACAGAAAAAAATCCCTACGCCCTGATCGCCTGATCCCTGTTGGTACTCCTGAAGGTTCAAGCGGGTTTCTCCCCTCCCGTCCCCAGGCTTAACCCTCATTTAACTTCCCCAAAACCAGCCTGTCACCCACAGGTGGGATATTACCGAAAGGAGAACCACCATGACCCCTAGCCCCCTGCCGAAAGGGACAAGTTCCGGCCGCCGGTCCCTCCGGATCGTCACGCAGAATTGCTACGGACTTCCCTTCACCTACCGACACCCCCGGTTTGAGGCCATCGCCCGGCGGTTGGAAGGCCTGAATGCCGACCTGGTATTCCTCCAAGAAGTCATCTTCGCGGGCGACGAAAGGAAATTTTCCCTCCCCGGATACGATTGCGCTTGGTCGCCCGGCAACGCGATCAACCGGGGAGGCTTGCTGACCCTCAGCCGCAGTCCCATCGAATCCTGCCGTTTCCATCCCTTCCGTAAGCAGGGGGACTTGCGGACGATGCAGTGGAGCGACAGGCTCCTCGGCAAGGGTTGGCTGGAATGCTCCATACCCGAATGGGACCTCCTCGCGGTGAACGTGCACTTGGTGTCCACCTACAAGGAACGGGTCTTCACCCATGACAAGGTCCAGGAAAGCCAATTGGTCCAACTCTTGGGGCACCTGAAACGGCCGACCCGTGTGGTTTTGGGCGGGGACTTCAACTTCATGTCCGGAACGCCCTATCACGGCCAATTGACGTCGAACCTGGAGGATATCTCCCAGGGGCTTCCCGCTTCCGGTGCGGTGGGATGCCAACCGAAGATCGACCATATCCTGGTCAAGGGGCTGGGTTGGACCGACGCCGCCTGCCAGATGATCACCCCGAAGACCTTGGTCGGCCCCAAGGGGCCGCTCCCTTGGTCCGACCACGCCATGATCCGGGTGGACTTATCCTTGGATCGCCACGAGATTCCGGGCTATCCGGGGAACGAACCGGCTTCCGCCCCGATCCCGGCGCCTTGGGACTCCCTGAAGGCCCGGGTTTCCGCCGCGTCTCGTTAATATCCCAATCGCCGGATCGTCAATCAGAAAAGAAAGACCCTAAAGAAATTCGGGTGGGATTCGAGTTGAAAATCCCGCGGGAATAACAGCCATTTACAAAAAAGAATTTCGCCTCAAAGGAACAAGCTCCAGGCCCTTTTCTTGAGGATCCATTCGTCGAGGAGGTCCAGGGATTCATCCCGGCTCTTCCCCACCATCATTTTCTTCAGGTCGCGGAATTTCTTGGCGTCCCAAAGGTTCCATTCGAAGAGGGCCGGACCCCCGCCTTGACGGACGGGGCCCTTGGCTTTCCGCTCGGTGGATTTCACAGGATGCCTCCCAGGAGGAGCCCCGCCCCGGCGCAAAGGCTCCCGAGGAAAGCCCCGGCCAGGACGTCCCCGGGGTAATGGACCCCCAAGGCCACCCGGGAATAGGCCACCGACAGGGCCCAAAGGTAAGCGGCCGGGGCCGCGACCGGGTTGAAAGCGGCAACGCAGGCGGCCACCAGGAAGGCGCCGGCGGTGTGGCCCGACGGGAAGCTGAACTCATCCGGCGGAACGATATGGCGCGACACGCCCGACAAGGCCACGAAGGGCCTGGACCTGCGGAAAGTGGATTTCAGGATTTTATAGAGGGTAAGTTCCAACATGAAGGCCGCGGCGCAAATCCCCAGGGCCGGGTGGATCCGGCTTCCCGGAACGGCGGCCCAAAGCAAGCAAGCCCCCAGGGCGTACCAGGGCCCGTCCGCCGACCTGGATAAAAGCCTCCAAAGTCCCCGTCTTAGACCGGGGCCTTCCCGCCGGGAAACCACCCGGAAGGCGCTTTGGTCCCAATTTTGAATCCGATCGATCCAGATTCCGTTCATGACGTCCCCCCGCTCTTTCTGTTTTCCGTGCTTCAGGGTAGGGGCGGGGGGTTACGGCCAAGTCATTCGTACGTTAAATGATTGGAAAGCGGCCTCCAACCGGAGGGGCGATCAAAACGATAGGGGCCGTGTGACAGGAATGATGAAAATCACGCAAAAGGGCCCTTTCCCTTCCTCCATGTATCCTCAATTTACACACAGGTAACGCCGGCTGGGGGAACCTGCCTTAAAATGTGGGTCAAATTCAGGAGAACTATGCCGACCCTCGGTGCCATCGATATCGGATCAAACGCCATGCGGATGGCGGTGGGGTTCCTTGACGCCCGGAAACAACTCCAGGTCGTGGAAGACCTCCGGGAACCCGTCCGCCTGGGCCAGGACGTCTTCACCCGGGGGACCCTCTCCCGCGCCACCGTCTCCCGCATGATCCAGGCCTTGATCCGCTTTCGGGTGGTCTTGGAGGCCCATCGGGTGGAAAAAACACGGGCCGTGGCCACCAGCGCGCTTCGGGAGGCCAAAAACCGGGAGGCCGTCCTGAAGCGGATCCGACAGGCCACGGGCCTCGAGATCGATTTGATCTCCCCCGAGGAGGAGGCCCTCCTGGTCCAGATGGCGGTCTCGGAGAAAATCCCCCTTTGGAACCGGACGGCGCTCCTCGTGGACGTCGGGGGCGGAAGCGTCGAAGTCACCCTGGTCAAGCATGGGCGTATCGCGGCCACCGAGAGCTTCCACATGGGATCGGTTCGCCTCCTGAAGATCCTGGAGGGCGAGAAGACCGGGGAGAGGAAGTTCAACCGGATGGTCCAGGAATACGCCGAGGCCGCGAGGCGCCGTATCCAGGAAAAATTCGGGAAAAGGCCTGTGGATCTCTGCGTCGGGACCGGGGGCAACCTGGACGCCCTCGGGGACCTTCGACTCCAGCTCCTCCACGGTCCCGACAGCGCCTCCTTTAGCCGGAAGGATCTCGGGGAACTGGTCCGACGGCTCCAACGATCCACCCTTAACGACCGTATCAGCCGCCTGCACATGCGGCCCGACCGGGCCGACGTCATCCTCCCGGCGGCCCTCGTGGTCCAGAAGCTCATGGAGGCGGCCAAGGTGCGGCGGGTCCTGACGCCCCACGTGGGGCTCAAGGAAGGCATCCTCCGCAACCTGGTGCCTGAGTTCCTGACCGGCCGACCGGCCACCCATCGGGCCGAGATCCTCACTTCCGCGGCCCAGTTGGGCCAACGCTACCGGTACGACGAACCCCACGCCGACCGGGTGGCCCGTTACGCCATGGAACTTTTCGACAAGACCCGAAAACTCCACCGGCTGGAGGAGGACGACCGGCTGCTCCTGGAAGTGGCCGCCAAGCTCCACGACATCGGCCAATACGTGAATTACGGGTCACACCACAAGCATTCCTATTACCTGATCCGGGCCTCCCACTTGGTGGGCCTCAACGTCCAGCAGGAGGAACTGGTGGCCAACGTGGCGCGTTACCACCGGAAGTCCCCGCCCAAGATGAAGCACGACAATTACCGGACCCTGGCCCCTTCCCTCCGGAGCCGCGTGATCCGCATGTCCGCGCTTCTCCGGGTGGCCGACGCCATGGATTACGAGCATGCCGGGAAGGTCCAGTCCTTCCGGGTGGAAACCGGGCCCCGCCGCTTCTCCCTCCGGCTCCACGGCACGGGGGACCTGGCGCTGGAGAAATGGTCCCTCCTGCGCAAATGCGACCTTTTCGAGAAAACGTTCAAGACCCATCTCACGGTCAAAGGATAGGCGAGCATGCGAATCCCCAAACAGAAGGAAATTCCCGGACGCCTCATCGCCGTGGAAGGGCTCGACGGGTCGGGCAAATCCACCCAAATCCGGCTCTTGAAACGATGGCTGGAGTTGGAGGGATACAAGGTTTTCTTCACCGAGTGGAATTCCTCCGAATTGGTGAAACAGGCCACCCGGAAGGGCAAAAAGAAGAAAATCCTGACCCCCACGACCTTTTCCCTGATCCACGCCACCGATTTCGCCGACCGTTATGAACGGCAGATCCTCCCCCTTTTAAAGGGCGGGTACCTGGTTTTGGCGGACCGTTACATTTACACGGCCTTCGCCCGGGATTCCGTCCGGGGTTGCGACCCCCAATGGCTCCGTAAGGTCTACCGCTTCGCCCGCCACCCGGACCTGGCCTTCTATTTCGACGTCCCGTTGGAGACGGCCCTGGGCCGCATCTTGGAGGGCCGTCCCAGCCTGAAGTACCACGAGGCTGGGATGGACCTGGGGTTGTCGAAGGACCCCACTGAAAGCTTCAAGCTTTTCCAGGGCCGGATCCACGACGAATACCGGAAAATCACCTCCCAATACCCCTTCGTGAAGATCGACGCCACCTTAAGCGCCGAGACCCAACAGGCCCTCATGCGGGACCACGTGAAGCGGGTGATTGATTTGAAGAACTTCAAGCGCCGCGCGAAAGGAACGATACCGGCATGAAGAACCCCAAGCGTTTCTACGGTAAAGGCATTCCCGGCGTGGACCCGGCCGGGTTGAAGGGCACCCTGATCGTCCTGGAGGGGTCCGATGGGGCGGGGCGCACCACCCAAATCAGCCTCCTCTCGGATTGGCTTCAAAAGAAGGGCTATGCCACGGTCATCGTTGGGCTCAAGCGCTCCGAGCTCGTGGGGGAAGCCCTCCGGGAAGCCATGCGGGGCCACACCTTGATGCCCACGACCCTTTCCCTGTTCTACGCCACGGACCTGGCCGACCAGCTCGAACGGGTCATCATCCCATCGCTCAAATCCGGTTTCGTGGTCCTTTGCGACAGGTACATCTACACCCTCATGGCCCGGGACCTGGTCCGGGACGGCACCGTGGATTGGTTGAGGGATATCTATGGTTTCGCCTTGGAGCCCGACGCGGTGTTTTACCTGAATGTCAGTCCCAGGGTCCTGGCTGACCGGAATTTCCAGAAGCGGGGCTACCTTGATTACTGGGAGTCCGGGATGGACATCGCGCGGGCCGGCGACATGTTTGAGGGGTTCCTAAAATACCAAAACAGGATCCACCGGGTTTTCCAAGGCTTGCACCGGGATTACGGGATCAATATCCTGAACGGGTCCCGGAACGTCCGGGCGATCCATAAGGAAATACGGGCCCGCGTGGAGAAACTCCTGCCGGCCGCCGAACGGACCGGGACCCTTCCCGCCCCGGCGGTCCCGTCCCCCCCCGCTTCCGAGAAAACCGCGGAACCGGTCCCCTTCACCTAATCGCCTCAGGCCGGTTCGGGTTCCCCCGTTTTTTCGCCCAAGGCGAGGAGACGATCCAGGATTCGTCCCTCCGCGAGCCGGCGGTAGAGGAACACCAACCGGTTTGTCTCCCCCTCCTCCAGGTCGGAACCGGCCGAGAGGCCGTGGTCGAGCACCATATAAACGACGGATCCGCATCCCTCGAGTTCATGGGATTTCCTGAGGAACGAAGGCCCTCCCAAACCGGGGGTCAATAGGTCGACGATGACCGCGTCCGGGCGGATCCACTCCATTAAACCCAAGGCCCGGTCCCCGCGTCTCCCGTAATGGACCGAGTACCCCCCGCGTTTCGCCAATTCACCCCCCACACGCTTGAACAAACCCACATCCGGCGATAACAAGAGGACTTTCATGCGCGCCTCCCTGTTTGAGTGGACCCACTTTGGGCCTCCCGGGCCTCAAATCGGTCACGGAAAGGTAAAGGTCGGGTTAATTCGGGGGGCTGGTGCGGGCCGGAAAACGAAACACCGGGGCATGGGAATGCCCCGGTGTTATCAAAAGTCGGCGATTAACGGGCTAGGACCAGCCTTCCCGTGGCTTGGGTGATCCCCGTATCCAAGACCAATAAGTAACAGCCGTCGGCGAGGGGCCGTCCCTTCAAGTCCCGCAAATCAAGCGGCAGGTCGTAGGTTCCTGGCGCGAAGGCGCGGCGGAATTCCTGGACCACGACCCTCCGGTAGGCGACCGTATAGAGGCGGAGGGTGATTTCCGGGGCGCCCTGTCCCAAGGTGAAATGGATTTGGACCAGATCCCCGGTTGAAACGGGGTTGGGCCAAGCAATCGGCGTCGAGACGGCCGAGGAGGCCTGACCTGGGACCGGGGTGACGGTCGGGGACCCCGGGGTCGGGCTCATCGTCGGGGTCCGGGTGTCGGTCGCGGTCGGGGTGGCGCTGGGGGTCCAGGACCAGGTCGGGGTCGGGGTATAAGTGGCGGTCGCGCCGGGCGGAGGCGTCCAGCTGGGGGTGAAGGTGCCGGTGGGCGAAGGGGTGAATGTCTTGGTCGAAGTGGGGGGGGGCGTCCAAGTGGAGGTGGGGGTGCTCGTAGGGGTCGGCGTAAAACTGTTGGTCCCGCTCGCCGTCCCAGTAGGTGTAAGTGAAGCTGTTGGAGTCCGGGAGGCTGTCGCACTTGGACTCGGGGTGGCGGTAGCGCTCCGGGTAGGCGTCAAGGTAAAA
>CAYMOV010000057.1:0-15715 GCA_964392085.1 uncultured bacterium | reverse complement strand
GAACAACAGGTAAATGAACCTGAACCCACCGCTTTTTCCGATGTTTCGGGTCGGGGATCCCGCCCGCCCCTTGATCCATCCGCCCGTTCCACGGACCTCATCCAAGCGGCCGGTTTCGATCTCGGACTTGATGCTCTCCCGAACTTCTTCGTGAAGCCGCGGCTCCAACCTCTTCAAACCCCGCAAATCCTTTTCGTATTGCGGAAGCCGGATCAGGCGATATGGAATTTCGGATGTTTGAAGATGTTCCATATCGAACCTTTCGCAGGTATATGGTATTTAATACCATACTTCCCAAGGACTGTCAAATTCATCCCAACCTACCGGATTAAGACAACAAAAAAGGCCCGGCGCATACGCGCCGGGCCTTTTGGTTTCAGCCTACTTCTTCGGGAAATACTTCTGGTTCAGCTCGGGCACCAGCTTCTGGAGCACCTCGTCGGGCTTCTTGGTGCCGATCCAACAGGGGTCCAACGCCGGGCCGACCTGGCCGTACCAGATCTCGTTCCAGTTCTTCATGAATGGCCCGAACCGGGCGTACTTCGTCATGTCGAGCAGGATCTTCTTGTGCTCGGCGCCGGGGCTCTTGAGGAAGGCGTCCGACTCGGCCACCTTGATCAGGGCCGGTTGGATCATGCCGGTCTCGGCGGTGGCGGCCTCCAACTCGGGGCCCGTCAGCTCCTTGACGACCGTCCAGGCGTCCTCCTGGCGCTTCGAACCCTTCGCGATGGCGTAACCCGTCCCGCCCGAACCCCAACCCTGGGTGCCGCGTGGGCCGTGGGGGAACTGAACGATGTCGAAGTCCAGTTCCTTGTGCGACAGGAAATTCGGAGTGTGCCAAATGCCCGAGTTCATCATGGCCACGTTGCCGTTGATGAACATGCTCTCGGAGCCGTTGCCGAAGTTGAAGGCCTGGATCTGGCTCTGGGTAGGCGACACATGCCAGAGGTGGATCATGTCCCACCGGAACTGGAAGGCCTCAAGGCACTCAGGCGAGTCCAGGGCGAGCTTGGTGGGGTTGATTTCGCTGTCGGTGAAATAGCCGCCGTTGCTCAACATGAAGGTCTCAGCGCTGATGTTGTAGGCCTCCGCGAAGGCCCAACGGGTCTGCTTGCCGGTCGCGTCGAACTTCACGAGCTTCTTGCACATTGAAAGGAAGGGCTCGGGCCAGGCCCATTTCTCGGTCGGGTAAGGCACCCCGGCCTCCTGGAAGACCTTCTTGTTGTAGTACACCAGGCCGAGCGGGGCCATATCCGAGGGGATGGCGTAGATGCGGCCCCCCGGGCTGTAACGGCCCATGATGGCCGGGTAGAAGGACTTGGGGTCCACCCCGTCGCGCTGGGCCAGGTCCGTGAGGTCCACGAAGGCGTCCCGAAGGTAGAGGTCCACGAAGTTGTTGGCCTCGACGCTGATGACGTCGGGCGGTCGACCCGCCACGATCTCAGTGGTGATCTTGTCCTGGAAGCTGTTGTAGGGGATGTTCTCGAGCTGGACCTTAAGGCCCGGGTGGCGGGTCTCGATGCCGTTGACGACGTTGTTCAGGATCTTGATGAGCATCGGGTCCGAGGTGAAGACCGCCACGCGGACGGCCTCGGGGGGACGATTACAACCAACGAGGGTAAACAGGAAGGCCAAGCCGAGGAATCCAAAAGCGCGAGCCCATCGCCGCATGAGATGCTCCTTGTTCAGTCCGGAATCGTTTCGAGGTCCGGTGAAAAACATATGACGAGCATACCCTGAAGGGATTGGACCGCCAAGCCAAACAGGGTGTTGAATAAGTTTTTTTCACCCTGTCAGCAGCCACGGGGGTCGAATGAATCGCCGTGAATCCCCCGGTTGTTTTGGGGGATGATTCGCGAGTAAGACACGAAAAAGTCTCCTCCGTTGGACTTTTTCATCATCCTGCTTTCGGTTTCCGGGCGGCGAACCGATGGATCCACCCTACGGTACAAGGGCTTTCAACGTTTGCATGGGAATGGACTCTCTACCCGCCCTCAGGAGATAAGGCTGGACGCGCCGAATAATCCACGGGTTACAATGAGCCCCGCTTGAACCACCACCCTTCGAGGCCCGACTTGAAGAAAGCCAACCCCACTCCCGCCTCCCCCATCCGTGAACGGATCAATTTCGACGGTGATTGGCGGTTCCACCTCGGCGACCTCCCGAACCATCCACAGGCGATTTCAGTCCCCGAATGGCGCGTCCTGCGCCTCGGGAAGGACAAACCCACGGACCTGGTCCCGTCCCTTCCCAAAACCTCTACGGAATCCTGGGACCGGAAGAAGCCTTGGGAAGGCGCCTTTAACAAGGAGGTCGGATACGCCTGGTTCCGGGCCGAACTGCCGAACATCCCGGGCCCCCACCGCTCCTTCCATTTCACCTCGATCAGCGACGAAGGGGACGTCTACCTCAACGGTAAGTTTCTCCTCCACCACGAGGTTTGGACCGACCCCTTTGACGTAGACCTGGAGGGCGCTTGGCGGGAGGGTGGACCCAACCACCTGGCCGTCTTGGTGAAGAACGGTTGGGGCGAGGGGTTCGTGGGCGACGGCGACCTGAACTTCCCCATCCCCGAGACCTCGGCCCAGGGCCCGGCCTCCCCCGGCTTTGAGGACGGCTCCTGGCGCGCCATCCGCCTACCCCACGACTTCGTGGTGGAAGGCGCCTTCGACCAGGCCACGAACGACCCGGCCCACGCGTACCTGCCCAAGGGCATCGGTTGGTACCGCAAGGGCTTCGACCTGTCCGAGGCCGACCGGGGCCGCTCCCTCCGGATCGATTTCGACGGGGTGTCCCGCAACTGCCGGGTCTGGCTCAACGGCAGATACTTGGGGCGCCACAAGAGCGGTTACACCGGTTTCGGGTTCGACCTGGCGCCCCACGCGATTTACGGTGGCCGGAACGTTTTGGCGGTCCGCGCCGACGCTCGGGGCCACGAGGGCTGGTGGTACGAGGGCGGCGGGATCTACCGCCACGCCTGGTTGACCAAGGCCCACCCGATCCATGTGGATCCCTGGGGCGTTTACATTGTGGCCTTACCGAAGGCGGGTAAGGCTTCCCTCTCGGTGGAGACCACCCTCCGGAACCAAACCCGGCTTCCCGCCTCGCTGAAGGTCCTGTCGGAAGTCCAAGACGCCAAAGGCAAGACCGTCTTGAAACTGAAGTCTTCCCGCAAACTGCCCAAGGGCGGCCAAAAGGCCCTGTTGCAAAAGGGACGGATCTCCAAACCGACCCTCTGGTCCCCCGGGAACCCTTACCTCTACAAGCTGGTCACCCAAGTCGTCTCGAAGGGAAAAGTCATCGACCGCGTCGAGACCCCCTTCGGTGTCCGGTCCGTCCAGCTCGACTCGGAGCTGGGCGTCCTGCTCAACGGCACCCAGGTCTTCCTTAAGGGCACCTGCAACCACCAGGACCACGCGGGGGTCGGCGTGGCGGTCCCCGACCCGCTCTGGGCCTTCCGCCTGGAGAAGCTGATGGAGATGGGGTCCAACGCCTACCGATGCGCCCACAACCCGCCCGCGCCGGAGTTCCTGGACCAATGCGACCAGGTGGGCATGCTGGTGATCGACGAGAACCGCCGCCTGGGCGACGACCCGGAGGTCCTGGGGCAATTGGAGTCCATGGTGCGACGCGACCGAAACCACCCCTCGGTCATCCTCTGGTCCCTCTGCAACGAGGAGCCCCACCAGGGCGACGCCCTCGGGTTGAAGCGGGGAAAGGCCATGGTCAAGTTGGTCCGCGGGCTCGACCGAACACGTCCCGTCACCGCCGCCATGAACGGCGGTTGGGCCGAGGGGCTCACGAAAGTCGTGGACCTCCAGGGCTTCAACTACAACATCGTTCAGTACGACCCCTTCCGGGCCAAGCACCCCAAGATGCCGATCTTCGGGAGCGAGACCGCAAGTACGGTCTCCACACGGGGCGAGTACCGAAACGACCTCAAGAAGGGCTACGTCAGCGCTTACGACGTGAACCACCCCGAATGGGCGCATCCCGCCGAGGCGGCCTGGCGGCCCATCGTCGAACGGCCCCACATGGCCGGCACTTTCATTTGGACCGGCTTCGACTACAAGGGCGAGCCGACCCCCTACGACTGGCCCTGCGTCAACTCCCATTTCGGCATCCTGGACGCCTGCGGCTTCCCCAAGGACAATTTCTGGTATTACCAGGGCCGTTGGGGCGCGAAACCCGTCCTACACCTCTTCCCCCATTGGAATTGGCCGGGGCGCGAGGGCGAGGAGATCGACGTCTGGTGCCACACCAACTACGACCAGGTCGAGCTTTTCCTGAACGGCAAGTGGATGGGTTTGAAGGAGACGCCGCGGGAGGGCCACCTGGAATGGAAGGTCCGCTACCAACCAGGCGTCCTGCTCGCCAAGGCCTACCGGAAGGGCGTCCTGGCCGCCGAAACGAAGGTTGAAACCACGGGTGCGGCCGCCAAGATCCGGTTGAAACCCTGGAAGGACCGGCTCGCCGCCGACCCGGGGGAGGTTGTTCCGGTCACCGTTGAGATCCTGGATGCCCAGGGCCGCTTGGTCCCCACCGCTGAAAATTACATGGCGTTCAAAGTGGAGGGTCCGGGCCTGGTCCTCGGTGTCGGCAACGGCGACCCCTCCAGCCATGAGCCGGACAAGGCCCACAGCCGCAGGGCCTTTCATGGCCTCTGCCAGGTCCTGCTGGGTTCCACCGGAGCCACCGGATCCGTCACCCTAGTCGTCCGGTCGGAGGGCCTGGAACCGGTTCGCGCAGCCTTTTCCCAGGCCCCATCCCGGAAGCCGAATTAAAAGGGAAATCCAGGCGGAAATCCCATGCAAGCGTTCAAGGTTTAGGGGAATTTCCCCGTAAGAGCCGGGGCTCCGGAAACGATTTTTGGGGTAATATATCCCCTCTATATATAGCCGGGACTTTACGGGGCATCCCTTTCGGCTCAAAGCCGTTAGGACAAAACGACCAAACAGGGGAGTGGACGATGCGTTCTCTGAAATCGCTGGGCATGGTGATCCTGACTCTGGCGTCGATCGGCTTCTACGCCGGATGCGTGAGGACCCTCAACACCGCCCCCTCCGCCGTGACCGTCGTGACCCCCACCCCCACCGGAACGGTCACGCCCGTGATGACCAACACCTTCACGAGTACGAACACCCTTGTCGCCACCAGCACTTTCACCCTCACCAAATCCAACACGCCGGTCTTCACGAACACCTTCACCAACACCTACACGAAGACCTTCACCCCCATCCCCACCAACACCTTCACGCCCACCAACACCGGCGCCAATACCGCCACTTTTACCTTCACGGGCAGTCCCACCAACACCCTCACGGGTACCCCCACGAACACCTCCACGTTTACGCCCACCAACACCGGCGCCAACACCGCCACCTTCACCAACACGGCGACCGGAGCCAATACGGCCACCTACACCCTCTCGCCGACCCCGACGACCGCCTGCCCCCAGGCCTTCACCAACTCCTATCCCTTCAACACCAACATCGGTTGCTGGATGACCAATAACGCCTTAGGAACCACCACCGTCGACTGGGCCACCGGCCCGGCGGGCTCCACCAGCGGCGGCGGCGCATTCCACGCCAACGTGGCGTACAGCGCCGTATCCCAGGCGACTGAGGAGTTTGAGGTTCCCCTGCCGGCCAACACCGACCTCACGAACCACACGATCACCATGAAAATCTATATCGGTAACTCGGTGAAGGGCACGGCTTGGGGCGGAGGCATCCAGACCTACGTCAAGACCACCGCCAGCACCACCTTCTGCAGCGCGGCTTGGGTCAATATCATCGGCTTCGACGGGTGGTACACCTACACCATGGACCTGAGCTCAACGTGCACCTCCAACCTGAATGATGTCCGGGCCATCGGGGTCCAGGTCATCATCGCCACCGGGGGCGGCGCCGGGAACATCTACATCGACGACGTGACCGTCAACCCGATCCCGACCCCCACTCCGACCCTGACTTATACCGACACCCCCACACCCGGAGGGGCCACGCCGACATTCACACCGACCCTCAATTGCCCGGAGCCCGTCTCTTCCGACTACACGTTCGACGGCGACCTGCGTTGCTGGAAGACCAACAACGCCTTGGGAACCACCACGGCGGATTGGGCCGCCGGACCCGCGGGCTCCCCCAGCGGCGGCGGCGCTTTCCACGCCAATGTGGCTTACAGCGCGGTTTCCCAAGCGACCGAGGAATTCGAGGTTCCCCTGCCGCCCAACACCGACCTCACTAACGCGCTCATCACCATGCACATCTACATCGACAACTCGGTGAAGGGCACGGCTTGGGGCGGCGGCATCCAGCCCTACATCAAGACCACCGCCAGCACCACCTTCTGCAGCGCGGCTTGGGTCAACATCACGGGTTTCGGCAGCTGGCAGACCTACACCTTGGACCTGAGCACGACCTGCCCCGCCAACCAGAATGACGTCCGGGCCATCGGCGTCCAAGTCATCATCGCCACCGGCGGAGCGGCGGGAAACATCTACATCGACGACGTGACGGTGGCTTCCGGAACGCCGGCCAACACGCCGACCTTCACCCTCACCCCCACCGACACCTACACGCCGGTCCCCGGCGCGACGGACACCTTCACCTTCACGCCCACCCCAACCGGGGCGGCCGCGACACCGACTCCTTGCCAAGGGGCGTTCCAGACGGCCTACAGCTTCGACACTTCGATGGAATGCTGGGCGTTGGATTCCGTCAGCGCCCCCGTCGTGACGGCTTGGAACATCGTATCCAGCCCCGTCACCGAGGGGACCGGAGCCATGCACATCGGCTTCGCCGAACCGGCGACTTCCGCCAATATCCAAATCGAGGAGACCTACGCCACGGCGGCGGACTTGAGCGGCCGGACGGTCACGGCTTGGTTCTACGCGGATCCCAGCATGCAGGGTGGTGGGGTGCAGTTCTTTATCCAAAGCGGGGGCTGGAGCTGGTCCAACAGCACCGGAGTTTACCTCGACGCCACCAAGGTCGGGAAATGGGTGTCCGTCTCATGGTTCATCGCCGGGACGGATCCCACCGCCGTGGACCAGATCGGGCTCCAGTTCTACGGTATCCCGGCCAGCGCGACCGGTAACGTCTATGTCGACAACATCAGCTTCTCGGCCCAGGCCACCCCCACCAATACCCCGGTGCCGGGCTGCACGCCGACGTTGTTGAACAATTGTGAAACCTTGACGGAGAACGGGACATGGGGCGGATCGAACTCCCTGTTCTCGATCAGCACCACAGGGGCCACGTTAGGAAGCAACGCCCTGGACGTCAACATCGCCACCCCACCGGCCGGCGGGTGGAACGACCAGTTCATCCAGTTGAGCGGGTTCACGCCCAATACCTGGTCCAACGGGACCGTGCTCACCATGGACATGACCGTGGACGCGTCGGTCCTGGCCGGAACCGGGTGGAACCAGATGTACCTGGAGGGAAGCACGGGTGGAGGGGCTTGGACCTACATGAGCAGCAACCATCCTGCCTTGTCGACCGGATTGAACCATGTGACCTTTAACCTGGATTGGACCCAGGGCCTCGTGGCCACCGATCCGTTGGACATGCTCGTCATTGTCCTTCAAACCGGCACGACCAGCGGCACGGGCAACGTCTACCTCGACAACGTCCAGGTGAACAACTGCCCGTAAGCCAGAAATCGTCGAGTCAACGAGCGGCCCGTCCCTCCGGGGATGGGCCGCTTTTTTTATGGCTTCGTGCAAGCGCTGACATCAAGGTGTTCTCGTTCAGCCCTATTTCCCGCTCCGGATGAATCATTTGTCGTCCGGGGAAAGCGTCCCTAAACTATCCCCCGTCGCCGAACCCCGCCTTCCATCCCGGAGGAACTTTCCATGCCCCGTTATCGATTCCTGTTCGTCCTGTCCATCGCCGCGATGCTGTGCTTCCCCGGTTCCCGCGTCCAAGCCGAAGGGCGTGAACGCATCCGATTCGACGCCGACTGGAAGTTCCACCCCGGTGACATCGAGAACCCGGGCAACGCGCCCCAGGTCGTGAAATGGCGTTGGAAAATCGCCGTCCAACCACTGGACTCCACCGTGAAAAAGCTCCTCATCCCCGGTTCCAAGGCCCAAGGGTCGGATTGGGCGGAGGCGGCGCCAGGCGAGGATGTGTTCAAGCAGATCCCAGGCGTTGCCCTGTACAAGACCGATCTGCCGAATGTTCCGGTCGGGCAGCGGAAGGTTTATTTCAAGGGCGTGGACGATGACGGCACGGTGTACCTGAACGGCCAAAAGCTCAAGACTCACCAGGGGTGGAACGACCCATTCGACGTCGACCTTTCGGGGGCCTGGAAGGATGGCGGCCCCAATGTCTTGGCGGTGTTGGTGGTGAACGGCGCCGGGCCCGGCGGCATCTCCGAGACCCACGTCGGGGAGGGCGCTTCAGCGGTCACAATCCCGAAATGGAGTTGGAGGAAGCTCCAGGAGCCCGACGCCTCGAAGGTGGACCTTAAGGGCCTCACCGAACCCACCGACGGTCCGGGTTGGGGCGACGCGACGGTCGACCAGGATGTCTTCAACCAACAGAAGGGGTTCGCCTGGTTCCGCGCCGACCTGCCAATGATGCCTGGGCCGGGCCGCGCCCTTTTCTTCAACGCCGTCGACGACAACGCCACGGTGTACCTGAACGGCAAGTTGCTGGTACACCACGAGGGTTGGAACGAGTCCTTTTCGGTTCCGGTGGACCGGGCCTGGAAAAACGGGGGCCCCAACCACCTCGCGGTGTTGGTGGAAAACACCGCCGGCGGGGGCGGCCTAAAGGCCATCGACCTGGAGTACCCGGGCCAGGAACCAGCCGGCCCGGCCTTAGCCGCCTACGACGATTCCTCCTGGCGAAAGGTCCACCTGCCCCACGACTTCGTGGTGGAAGGAACCTTCGACCCCAAGGCGGACAAGTCCCACGGTTATCTCCCCACGGGCGTGGGTTGGTACCGAAAATCCTTCACACTGCCCGCCTCGGACAAAGGGCGGGCCCTCTGGATCGACTTTGACGGCGTGTACCGGAACAGCCGGGCCTGGCTCAATGGCAAGGAACTGGGGCGGCACATGAGCGGGTATACCTCCTTTCGGTACGACATCAGCGGCGCGGCGGTCTATGGCGGCGAAAATGTCTTGGTGGTTCGCGCGGACGCAAGCCAAAATGAGGGTTGGTGGTACGAGGGCGGCGGCATCTATCGCCACGTCTGGCTTAACAAGGTGGAATCCACCCATGTGGCCCCCTGGGGCGTCTATGTCACCGCGAAGCCGGACCAGGAAGTCGCCCCGGCGTCCGCCGTTGTCGTCGTGGAGACCACTTTGGTCGGCAAAATCCTCCCCGGCGTCCAACTGGTTTCCGAGGTCCTGGACCCGTCCGGCAAAAGCGTCTTGACCCTCACCTCCGACGCGGGGAAGGCCAAGGCAGGTGTCCTGTCCCAACAGGGTCGGTTGGACAAGCCCGCCCTTTGGAGCCTGGAGAAGCCAAACCTCTACCGGCTGGTCTCAAGTTTGCGGCTGAACGGCCGTGTTTTGGACCAGGTCACCACGACCTTCGGGGTCCGATCCATCCGGTTCGACGCGGACCAAGGGTTCTTCCTGAACGGCAAGGGCGTCAAGATCCAGGGCACCTGCAACCACCAGGACTTCGCCGGGATCGGCACGGCCCTGCCGGACCGCATCTTCACCTATCGGCTCGAGAAGCTGATAAGCATGGGCTCCAACGCCTACCGATGCTCCCACAACCCCCCGGCCACGGAACTGTTGGACGAATGCGACCGCCTGGGAATCCTGGTGATGGATGAGAACCGCAGGTTGGGCGACAGCGAGGAGGTCCAGGGCCAGGTCCGGGACATGTTGCTCCGGGACCGAAACCACCCCAGCGTCATCCTTTGGTCCCTCTGCAACGAGGAAGCGCTCCAAAGCACGCCGGAGGGCCGGAGGCGCGGCGAACTGCTGAGGGGCATCGTATTGAAATACGACAAGACCCGTTTCATCACGGCCGCCATGAACGGCGGTTACGGCGACAATTGCCTCACCCAGGCCCTGGACGTCCAAGGGTTCAACTACCACGACTGGGACTACGACCCCTTCCACAAGTCCCACCCGGACATGCCCCTTATGGGCAGTGAGACCGCCAGCACGGTCTCCACCCGGGGGATCTACGAGAACGACAAGGTGAGGGGCTATGTCAGCGCCTACGACGTGAATGTCCCCGAATGGGCCCAGACCGCCGAGAAGGCCTGGAAGGCCCTGGCGGACCGGCCTTTCATGGCGGGGGGCTTCGTCTGGACCGGATTCGACTACCGGGGCGAGCCCACACCCTACGACTGGCCCTGCGTCAACTCACACTTCGGCAACCTGGACATGTGCGGCTTCCCCAAGGACAACTACTGGTCCTACCAGGCCGCTTGGGGTTCCAAACCCGTCCTCCACATCTTCCCCCATTGGAATTGGCCGGGCAAAAAGGGACAGCCCATCGACGTTTGGGCCTACAGCAACTGCGACGAGGTGGAGTTGTCCCTCAACGGCAAGAGCCTGGGGAAACAGGTTATGCCGAAGGACGGGCACCTGAGCTGGGAAGTTCCCTACGAGCCCGGCACCCTGACCGCCAAGGGGTATAGCCACGGGATACCGGCCGCCGAGGACCAAGTGGAGACCACCGGGAAGCCCGCCTCGATCCGCCTCAAGCCCTATGTCCAACAATTCATTGCGGACGGCGAGGATTCGGTGCCGGTGGCCGTGGAGATCCTCGACGCGAAGGGACGGGTGGTCCCTACCGCCTCGAACCTCGTGGCTTTCCGGGTTTCAGGGCCGGCGGTCGTCAGCGGCGTCGGCAACGGCGACCCCTCTTGCCACGAGCCGGACAAGGCCTCGAAACGATCTGCCTTCAACGGGCTTTGCCTGGCCGTCCTACAGGCCGGGGACCAGGCGGGAGTTGTCACCCTGACCGCCACCTCGCCGGGGCTGAAGGCGGCCTCCGTGACGCTACAGACTGTTCAGCCTTGAGCCGTTATAACGACCCCTTCTCTGTTTGTTGGAGAAGGCTGGGATGAGGGTGGTCCAATGCCTTAAAAAGCCCCCCTCACCCTGTCCCTCTCCCTCAAGGGGAGAGGGTTCTCTTTATGCACGTTTGAATCGTTTGCACGCCTTGTCACCGCGCTCCTTATTCGTTGGAGCGCGGGGGCCCCGTCTTTTAAACTATCCCCCGGCTAAAGCAAACGAGGGTTGAACCACTAAGATCACAAAGTTCACAAAGATAATCGATGCTTTTAACAATCGAAGGCTTTGACTTAGTGACCTTAGTGAACTCGTTTACGCCCTCAGACGAAGTCTGACGGGTCGTGGTGAAAAGGCTTTGTTGTTCGTTGCCTGATTCCCTCAACTCCCCGTAAGGACCACCCCATGAAAGACCATCCCTCCCCCATCCTGAACCACCCGGTGGACGTCAGCCTCGAGTTCTCCAAGGTGGAGAACTTCTTCTTCCTGCCCCAGCACACCGTGGATTTCGACCCGAAGACCGCCAGCGGCAAGATCCTCTGGAAAAGCTACCTGCCCCTGCTCCGCACCGCCTTCAACCAGGTCGGCTACACCCTCCAGCCCTCGGACCCCTACGAGTTTCCCCCCGAGTACGGCGGCGCGGAGCGGCCCCTGCCCTTCACCGTGACTTTCCACGGCCCCCGCACCCTCCGGGTGCGCATGACGAGCCGGTCCACCCTGCCCCCGCCCGAGAAGACCCTCATGATGGAGAGGGAGCCCGCCGCCACCAAGGATTGGAAGGTTTCCCACGGCAAGAAGGCCACGGTCTATACCAGCGCCTTCGGGTCCCTTACGATCCAGCACGACCCCTGGCACCTGGAACTGCGGGACTCCTCCGGCAAGCTCCTGACCCGAACCCAGCACATGACCGACAACCGCAGCCTCCGCAACAGCGACCCCCTGCCCTTCGCCTTCATGAAGAAGGCCGACGACTTCTCCCGCCGTTTCGCCGCCACCTTCTCCCTCGCGTCCGACGAGCGGATCTACGGCTGCGGCGAGTCCTTCACCCGGCTCAACAAGCACGGCCAGAAGGTCGTGCTTTGGGCCTACGACTGCCACGGCGTCCAGCACGACGGCATGTACAAACCCGTACCGTTCTTCCTCAGCGACCGGGGCTACGGCATGTTCGCCCATTCCACGGCGCCCATGACCTTCGACTTCGGCCGGGCCTATGACGGCTGCACCACGCTCTTCACGGGCGATGACGTGCTGGACCTGTTCATCTTTTTGGGCGACCCCAAGGAAGTGGTGTCGGAGTACACGTCCCTGACCGGCCGCAGCCCGATGCCGCCGCTCTGGTCCTTCGGCCTCTGGATGAGCCGCTGCACCTACAAGTCCGAACAGGAAACCCGCGCCGTGGCCAAGACTTTCCGGGCCGCCAAGATCCCCCTGGACGTCATCCACCTGGATACCGGCTGGTTCGAGACCGACTGGCAGTGCAACTATGAGTTCTCAAAGAAGCGCTTCAAGAACCCGCTCAAGATGATCCGCGACCTGCGCAAGGACGGTTTCCGCGTCAGCCTTTGGCAGCTGTCGTACTTCACCCCCAACAACAGCCTCTTCAAGGAGATCGTCTCCCAGGGCCTGGCGGTCAAGGACCCCAAGGGCGGTTTACCCACCGACGACGCGGTGCTGGACTTCAGCAACCCCGTCACCGTCAAGTGGTACCAGGGCAAGTTGGCGAAACTGCTGAGGATGGGCGTGGGGGCCATCAAGGTGGACTTCGGCGAGGCCGCCCCGGCCAACGGGCTGTACGCCTCGGGCCGCACGGGCTTCTTCGAGCACAACTACTACCCGCTCCGGTACAACAAGGCCGCCGCGGACATCACCACCCGGACCACGGGCGAGCACATCATCTGGGCCCGCAGCGCCTGGGCCGGCAGCCAGCGGTATCCCCTCCATTGGGGCGGGGACGCCGAGACCAACGACGGCGGCATGGCGGCCTCCCTGCGGGGCGGCCTCTCCCTGGGCCTCTGCGGCTTCTCGTTCTGGAGCCACGACATCGGCGGCTTCGTGAAGTCCCCGCCGCTGGATTTGTACAAGCGTTGGATGCCCTTCGGCATGCTCACCAGCCACAGCCGTTGCCACGGCGTGCCACCCCGGGAGCCCTTCGGCTACGGCCAGGCCTTCGTGGACGAGTTCCGCAAGGACGTGGAGCTGAAATACCGCCTCATGCCCTACGTCTACGCCCAGGCCAAGGATTGCTCCGAGAAGGGCTTCCCCATGCTCCGACCCCTCTTCTTCGAGTACCCCGGCGACCCGACCAGCTGGATGATCGAGGACGAGTATCTGTTGGGATCGGACTTGTTGGTGGCTCCCCTCATGGAGGAGACCCGCACCCGCAACGTGTACCTGCCGCCAGGAACCTGGGTGGATTACCAATCCGGCAAGGAGTACCGGGGCGCCCAATGGCACAAGATGGCCCCGGGGCCCATCCCTTGCGCCATCCTGGTCCGGGCCGGGGCCGTTTTGCCGCACCTGGCATTGGCCCAGACCACCGCGAAGATGGACTTTTCCAAGGTGGAGTTGAAGGTTTATGGCGCCGGTACCCGCGCCGAGGGGCTCTATTGCTCCCCGAAGGACAACGTGTTGAGGAAGTTGGTGGTGGAACGACAGGGAGGGACCTGGGTCTTGGCGGGCCCGGCGCCCAAGAAGGTGAAGTTCAAAATCCTATAATTGACCACCCTCACCCTGCCCTCTCCCCACAAGGGAGAGGGTTAGGAAGTGGCTCGACGATCTACGAAAACCCAGTCATCAGCAAGCCGGACTTATATTCGATTCACTTGATTCTTTTTTGCGAACTTATTCATTAATTCTGATGTTCCAAATCCCAATTGTGCTTGGGGCGCTTTCATCACCAGGACCTTCAAAAATTCACCGAGTGATTTATTGGAGAGCATTTTTCCCAAAACCAAGGGTTGAAACCCCTTCATTTCCTTATGGCTTATCGCAACCGTCGGCAACCACCCACTCGTAGCCGTCACCTTCGTGATCCCGCTCCATTGAACTTGGTATTTCTTCCTGTAGGGCGAGAACACCAGCGCAAAGCCTTCCTCGTCAACCGATAATTTAAACGTGAATATAATCAGCGGTATAATCGTAAACAACCAAAGAAAAGGCAATACAAGGACGTATTCGATGTTGAAATTAAGTCTTAAGACTCGCCCGAGAACAACAACCCACAACGGTATTGTTTTGTACGCCAATATGACGGCTGCCGTGATGATGTAAAAAGGCGACGCGCGGTAAGTCTTCGTACACGCCTGATCTAACGTCATATGGATCCTTAATAAGTTAAAGATGTTTGTACTGCTCTGATGATCACCGCGATGTCCTTCTTAAAGGGCGGCACCTTCAGGGTCAAGGTCCCCGACTTCACCGTCCCCATTGATTCCACCAACACCTTCCCCTGGTACGTGTCCCACCACTGGATCTTGTAGGTCCCATTCGGTATACCGGGCAGCGTGAAAACCAGCCCCTTCCGGACCGGCGGTTCCACGGCGTTATCCTTGTACATCCTTCCCCAAACATCCTTCTTGTCCTGGATCCAGGCCAGGACCATCTCTTCTGACTTCATCCCATAGAGTTTGATCCGGCTTCCCTTGAGGAAATGGGTGAATGTCAGGCTCTCCAGGTTGACCCAATCCTGGCCGCTGTTGACGAGCTGGATCTCGTGTTTCCCCTCGGGCAGGTCAACCGGGTATTCCTTGTGGTAATCCGCTTGGTAGATGTTCCACTGGGGATCCAGTTTCGTGGATTGGTATTCCCCGTCACCGTCCGGCGCCGGGCTCGCGTTGAAAACCTTGTGCCAGGTTTCCTTCCCGTCCACCAGCACCCGAAAGTCGGCCCCGATGGAGACGCGGTTGATCCCCAGGACCAAGCGGCAACCCTTCGGCACTTCCAGGATCCATTTCGGGGCCTGGTTACCGTCCCGGGCCGTCGTCTTCAAGTAGGGACTCGGGTTGCCGTTCCATTGTCCGTCGCTCGTCAGGAGGAACTCCCCCCCGGTGGGGGCCTCCCAGGGGCCTCCCGGGACGATCCGAAGGTCCCCTTGGGTGCCATCCGCGACCGTTTGGTTCATCTCCAGCGGTTCCCAAACCCCTTGGCCACGGTCCACCTCGTCAAGGAAGGGCCTGACCCGGGCTAGTTCCTTGTACAACCCGAACTTATCGACGTATTCCTTCCAATGGGACAGGGGAACCCCCGCATTGGGGGAAACCGCCGAGGACCAGTAGGCGTTATGTAGGTGGGTGCCCCGGCCGTTCTTGTCGATCTTGAGGTCGTCGGTCATGCCGTCGAGCCCCAGTTCCTCGAAGAAGAAGGGCTTATGGATCTTTTTCGTCGTCTCCCAGGCGCGGCGGTAGACGGTTTCGGCCAGGTCGCCCTCGCCTTCACCCGAACCGTAGTAATGGAGGGGCGTATACCCCATCTCCGGGAGGCTCCAGAGCTTGTCCTCGTCGTAGGGCTTCCCACTCCAGGGGTAACCCACGCTGTCCGTCACCAGGTGGTGGTTGGGGTCCATCCGCCGGAGGGCGGCGCCCATCTCGGCGGCCCAGTCCTGGGGGACCTTCACCTCGTTCCACAGCTCGAAGGCGAAGACGTCCGGGTCCCACCCCCACCGGGCGACGATGTACCGGAGCTTTTGCCGGTAGAGCTCCTTGGCCTTGGGGTTCGTGA
>CAYMOV010000056.1:0-16266 GCA_964392085.1 uncultured bacterium | reverse complement strand
AGATGAAGGCGAAGTACACCGCGCTGAGGATGACGCCCAGGAAGATATAGGAGTAGAACAGGAAGAAATCACCCGGGGACCGCTTGCCCATGGTGAAGCCGTCCGGGTCCTTCGGGGAGCGGTTGTACTTGTGGTGCTCCAGGTGGTCTTCCTTGAAGGCCGTGAAGCTTGCCAAAAAGGGAACCATGGTGACCATGCCGAAGGCCTCATTGAGCCAACGGGTCGCGAATAGTGTGGTGTGGGTGCAGTCGTGCATGAGGGTCACCACGCTCATGAGCAGGTAACCCAAAAGGATGTAACAGCCCCAGGTCAGGAGGGGGTGGATCTCCAACCAAGCCACCGAGCCGAAGGCCAGGACCAGGGCGAAAATCAGGGGAATCTTCAAAAGCGGCAAAGTGCGGCGTTCGTAGAGGGGCTTCAAGATGTTGGAAGAAAGCATGGAGCCTCAGGCCCGGAAGTACCGTCGGGGTTGCTCATTGTAAGGGGCCTATCGTTCTGGGTCGATAACTTTGGAGTCCTAAAAACCAAGCGAATGCCGTGACTAAGGTAGTAAGTGGAATTCATCCCTTTGCACCAGGGTATCCTCCACCAGCCGACCCGGGGGGCTCCAAACCCGCTTCGCGATCCCGGTCATGAAGGGCAAATTGTTGAGGGGATTTGACCAGGTGAAGGTCCCCCAACCGCAGAGGCTGGGGCCATATTCCCGGAACGCGGTCATCTCACCCGTCTTGCCATCGAAGGTATAGAGCATGAGTCCCCCGGCGTCGCCCGGGTCCATCATGCACCCGATCAAGGAAGCCCCCTCTTCCCCCCAATAGACGCACCGGTTGTAGGGACTGCCGGCGGCGTCGAAGGGTTCCCGGCGGTCGGTCCTCGGCCGGTCATCGCCCACGTACTTGCTGACCACGGACCCATTATCGAGGATCCGCTGGATGTGGAGGGGCGTGCCGTCGGACCATTTCCCCGGGTGGAGGAACGATTGGACCTTGATGGTTTCGTCGTACTCAAACCGGGTGCTCCCGTAGGCCTCTTCGCTGTCCACGCCGTTGCGGACGAGCGCCGCGAACTCGGAACTGCGGTCCCTCCCCAACCGGAGGTGGTACTCGATGGGGGGGAGGGCCGGATCCGGCGGGTCCACGCCCACCCGAACGGCGACTTGGGAATCTTCCGAACCCAGGGGATGGAACACCAACGCGGTGCCGGCGCCACCGGGGACCAACCGGGACAGGGCCTTCTTGCCTTGACGGATTGCCCGGTAATACCCGGCCGCCCGGTCTTTCCACGAGGCGACCGAAGGTTTCAGCTTATCGAAGGTCTCGAACCAACCGGTCCCTTGAGTCAATTCATATCGGATGTCCAGGGTCCGGTCCAACTGGGCCGGTCCGTCCGCCACCCAGGTGACGTTGAGCACCACGGGCGATCCCAGGCAGACCTTGACGTCGGACGGGAGGACGGAACCCTCGACGGCGCCGATCAGGTGGCCGGGGGGAAGGGGCGTTTGGGCCCAAGACCCCACGGCGAAAAACGAAAGGCAAGCTAGGAACGCGAAGAGTTCCGGTCCCCGGGGTTGGATCGCTCGGGACTTCATCTCAATAGTTCCCCCGGATGTTCGGGAAGACGTCGGACTTGTAGAACTCCATCAACTTGTGGTGGGTGCCGGGCTGGAGCTCGGTGATGCCGCTGGCGTCCGCGTTCACCGCGGCCTGGCCGGGCTTGCTGGCCCCCGGGATCACGGTGGTCACCGCGTCGAAGTCCAGGCACCAGCGCATGGCCATCTGGGCCGGCGTCATCCCGGGGGGCACCAGCGGCCGGATCTTCTCGGCGAGTTCCACGCCCTTTTCGAAGGGGATGCCCGCGAAGGTCTCGCCCACGTTGAACGCCGCCCCGTCGCGGTTGTAGTTGCGGTGGTCCTGGGGCGCGAAGACCGTGGTCTTCTCGAACTTGTTGGCCAAGAGCCCGCTGGCCAGCGGCAGGCGCGCGATGACGGCCACCTTCCGCGTCCGGCACTTGGGCAAAAGGTCTTCCAGGGGTTTTTGGCGGAAAATGTTGAGGATGACCTGGAGGGACGAGAGGCCGGGCTGTTGGAGGCAGAACAAACCCTCCTCCACCGTCTCCACGCTGGCCCCGAAGTTCCGGATCTTCCCTTCCTTCTTCAGCTCCCGGAGCCACTCGAACACCTCGCCCTTTTTCATCACTTCGAAGGGGAGGCAATGGAGCTGTTCCAGGTCCAGGACCTCCAGTTTCAGCCGTTGGAGGGAACCCTCTACGTGGGCCTTGAAGTTGGCGCGGGTCCAGTTGGCGGCCCCGCCCGGCTGGGGAAACCGCCCCAGCTTGGTGGCCACGAAGGCCTCACCCAGTTCCTTGCCCGCCAGGAACTTGCCCAGGATCGTCTCGCTGCGTCCCGCGCCGTAGACGTCGGCGGTGTCGTAGAACCGGACGCCGTGGTCCCAGGCCGTTTCCAGGATGCGGAGGGCATTGTCCTCGCTCATCTCGCCCCAATCGCCCCCGAACTGCCAGGTGCCCAACCCCACCTCGGATACCTTGACCTGGGTGTCGGCGAATTCGCGGAATTTCATGGGTCTCCTGGGGTTTCAAAGTGTTGGACGGATTTGTTCCAGATGAGTTTAACCGAGGCCCGGACGCCTGAAAAGCGCTTCAAAGCTTGGCAATCGACGGCACCCCGGGCTTCCCAAACGCCGTCCAGAGCCCGTGGGCCACGAACCCGGCGCAGGTCGCGAAGGCCTCGCCCGTCGCGCATCCTCCCGTCTCCTCGTCCACCGACTCGCAGGCCACCCCGGCGTCCATCCGGGCCCGACGGAAGAAGCCTCCGGCCTTCACCTGATCCCCCGCCAAGAGGCTGTTCACCGCCGCCAGGACCCAAGGGTGCGGCGCGTGGGAGCAACCCACTTCCTCGAACGGCTTGCCCTGGAAAGAGTAGGGGTATTCGGAAGAATGGATCCAGGCGGTCGTAGCCTTCCAAACCGGGTCCTTCGCGGAGCAGAAACCGTAATAAGGAAGGAGCATGAGGCTTCCCGGCGGCTCGTCATAGAGCAGGTGGTTCCCCTCCAGGTCCACCGACCAGGCAAATTGCTTTCCGCCCTTCCCTTTGACGACGCAATGTTGAAGGATCGCCTTCTTGACCGCCGCCGACTTCTTCAGGCAGGGACGGGCCTCGCCCGGTTTCCCCACCGCTTTCAGGAGCCCCGCCAAGTCCACCAGGGCCTTCCAAACCAGGACGTTGTCGTAGGTCACGTAGCGCTGGGGCCAAGGATCATCCGAGGGAAGCAGTTGGGTCTCGTAGAGGTCCACTTTCGGGTGTTTCTTCGCGGCGAGGCGCGCCGGGAAACCCCTGAGGTGTTCCAGCGCCTCGGCCCGCTTCAGGAACGACTTGTCCCCCGTCGCGCCGACGTAACGGGCCAGGGCCAGGATGGGCGCGCAGAACCCGTCCAGCTCGAACCCGGGCTCCAGCATATTGCCGTTCAGGCACCGGCTGTGGACCCCGAAATTGCGGGCTTGCCGCGTGAAGGCGTATTCCAGGATCCGCCGGGCCCAGGGCGGGTCCAGCGCGAGGAGCGAAGGGAACGACCAAAGCAGGCTGTCCCGGTCCCAGTAGGCGCCGCTGACGTAATAGCGCGGACTGCGGGACGTCAGGGCCACGGTCTCCCCGGTGTCGAGGGTCAGGCCCGTGGCGAAGAAATAATTGAAGAAGGCGTTGAGGTTCATGACATGGGTGAGGACCGGGTCGGGCAGGACACGTCGGCGGTCCGCCAGCCAATGGGCCGTTCGTTTCTCGATGGCCGCCGCCCCCTCGCGCTGGAGTTCCCGGGCCGGAGTCAGGGCCCCGATCTCGTCGGGTCCCAGGCCGAAATAAAAAGCCGTCTCCCAAACCTCCCCCGGCGCCAGGTCGCGGCCGACCTTACCGCTCACGAACACCTCACCGGTGCCCGAGGCCGGGAAACCCCGTCGATGGATTTTCTTGGGGGCGAAAAGCGGTTCCCCGGCGATCTTAAAGGTGAAGGAAGTCCGCGAATCCGCCGGGTAGAAGCCGAGCGAGGCCAGGGGCGCGGGGCCCCGCAGCTCCAGAACCGGCATATGGTCCCAGGATTCCAGGATCAGGAACCGCCCCGCCTCGAGCCGCTTGGTCACGTTGATCGTATGGAGGCACTCGGCCCAGGAAGCCCGGAACCCGAGGTCCGCGTCCAGGTTCGACGGGCCCTGGTTTTCGAGCTTGAGGCGGAGGAAGAATCCCCGGTCGCCCGGCGGGCAGACCCAGGCCCCCGTCAGGAGGAACCCGTCGCCCTCCAGGTGGAATTCAGGCACCCAATCCGCCAGGCGACGCCAGTTGAGCCGCCCTTCGAGGGATATCTCCCGGCGATCGATCTGCAGGACCGGCTTCAGGAAGGGCTCGCCCATCCCCGCGAAGGACACCAGGCCGTTGAGCCCCATGTGCAGGACGTTGAGGGACTCGATCCCCGCGTCCTCGCTCCGGAGTGTCGGCAGGGACACGTATTCGTTGCCGGTGGGTTGGTACGGCATGGCCACACCTCCAGGTTAAAGCCCCAATCCATTTCACCAAGTAGTCGCAGGGACACAGAGTTTTCAACCACATCAATTCCAATGTCTTCCCAAGCTTTCCTCAACAAGTCAATTACGACTAGTTGCCGATGGCCGTAATTGACGGGTGGCCCCTATTCCCAATATTCCCCCGGTTGCCTTATCGGGAATTCCTTTGTGCCCCTGTGGTGGATCAGCTTTTTTGTCTTCTCCCCTCAGGGAGTCGGGGTTCCTTCGGGCGCGTCGGGGACCACCTTGATGGCCTTCAGGTATTTCATCCCCTCCAAGGCCCCCTGCCGTTTCGGGTCCAGTTCCAGGACCTTGTTGAAGAGCCGGGCCGCCTCGTAAAAGTCCGTCGACTGGAACGCGGCCACGGCCCAATTGTAGTAGCCGTCGGTGAAATCGGGCTTCAGGTCGGTGCAGCGACGGTACCAATTGATGGCCTCGGGCTTGCGGTTCAGGTTGTAGTACGCGTTGCCGATGTTGAAGGAGAACTCGTAGTCCGTCGGGAAGAAGGCCTCGGCCCATTGGTAATTCGCCAGGCACTTGCCGTAGACCCGGTCAAAGTCCTCCCCTTCGGCGGGCTTCTGCCCGGGGATGCCGGTCTTCATGCGGTCCGCCTGCTCCTCCCAATAGACCCCCAGGCTGTTGCGGTTGATGGCGTAATCCTTCAGCAGGTTGGCGCGGGTCCTCGAGTCGATCGGCCCGGCGTCGAAGTTCCTAAGCCGCAGGGTGGCCCAGAGGCCATCGGCGCGGTCGGAGTCGAACCGACCGACCGCGGGGGGGATCAACGCCTCGCTGTCCACGCCGTAGGGAAAGACCTGGGCGTCGGGGAAGGAGGCGTCCGTGACCTTGTTGTAGGAAAGGTAAAGCGGTCGGTCCGGGTTGTTGACCGCGATGGCCCGCTCCAGCTGGGGGATCGACTCGAGTCCCAACTTCCAGGTGGGCATGGGCACCTTCAGGCCCGGGTGCTCCCGCATCAGGTGGCGGCGGACCCATTCCATCGGGAGCCCGTCCACGCCCACCATCGCCAGGTCCAACCGTTGGTGGAGGACATATTGGAGGTACCAACCGGGAAACACCAAGCCGTCACCCCGGCAATAAAGCAGGGCGCCCCGGGGCGCGGCCCGCATGGCGTTTTGGGTATAGTCGAAATCGTAGGTGTAGTCCGTCTGACGGAGTGTCCGATAGCGGTCACCGGCCAAGACAAGGGAAAGGACGAGGAGAAAAGCCAGGAAGGCCCTGGACCGCTCCGGCCGGGCCCGGTCCGCCAGGACCTTGGACAGCCAGGCGCCCGCCAGCAGCAGCGTGACGAGGTGGACCGGCATCGAATAGGCGTCGATCAGGTAAAGCCGGTCGTCGGTCAAGTGGAGGTAGACCGAGAGTGAGAACCCCATCCCGAGCCACAACGCCGCCAGGCCCCAAATCGCCGCGCGCCGTTCTTTCCGCAAGGTCCAGAACCCGGCCGCCGCGAGGAACCACAGGCCGGGCCATTCCAGGATCGAGGTCTTCAGGAAATACCAGCCCTGGACCAGCCAGTCCCGGATCCCCCCGGTGGCCTCGGCCCCACGGTATTGCGCGCGGGACAGGTTGAAGAGGAGGTTGCCGAGGGTCTTGGGTTCCCCCCAGTTCACGGCCGGGTCCGCCAGGGCCCGGAACGGGAGCGCGAGATGAACCGAAATCCCCATGAGCGCCACCGAGAGGGCCTGCCAAAGGAAACGGTAGTTGAGTTCCTCGCGTTTCTCCGAGGCGAACGCCAAGACCAGGAATCCCGGGGTCAGGACCGCCATGCTCATCCAGTGGTTGCTGAGGGAGACGCCCCAGAAGAAAGCGGCCAAGAGCAGGCGCCCCGAGAGCAGCGAGGAGACGATCAACAGGAGGAGGAGCGAGGTCAGTTGGTAAACGCCTCCCTTGGCCCCGAGCGCGGCTGGGTAGGACGTCGTGCCGAGGATCCACAGGAACCCGAACAGGAAGGCGAAGCCCTTGCCCAGGCCGAACCGCCGGGCCAGCAGGCGCGACAGGAGGATCGAGACGAGTACGGCGAGGAGGGCGGACAGGAGATTCACCCGGAAACAGGGTTGCCCCAGGGGAAGCAGGGTGGCGAGGCGGCCCAAGAGGGTGTGGAGGGGATAACCCGGGGGATGGGGGATCCCGAGCAGCCATGCCGCCGTCACGGTCTCGGGACTGTCATCCAGGAAGAAGCTGGGGTTCAACGCGATGAGGAGGAACCCGAAGAGGCCGAGGCCGAAAAGGGTCGGCGCCATCCTCTTCCAATCCCAGGGAATGGCCATGGCGTCGGGCGGTTCCAGGGAGGAGGGGCTTGAAGGTTGGGGGGCTTCCATGATGTTCGGGCCGGGTTCCAAGGGTATGTTTTCGACCCCTATCATAAACGAGGGAAATAACCCCGTCATTGGGGCCTTTAAGTCCCAGGGCTTGACTTTCATTAGACAAATGTATAACTATACGCCCGTCTAACAACACCCCGGGAGGGTGACCGATGACCCGCAAACCCAGCCAAAGCGACCAAAAGCTGATCGAGGCGGCCCGGACCCTTTTGGACGAGAACGGCTTTTCCGGGCTCAAGGTCCGACAGGTGACCGCCAAGGCCAAGGTCAACCTGGGGATGTTCCATTACCATTTCAAGACCAAGGACGAGTTCACCCGAAGGGTCCTCCAGGACTTCTACGAGAAGTTCTTCCAGGGCTTCAGCCTGGAGTCCGGAAGCGACGCCCCCCCCTTGGAAAGGCTCCGGCGGGCCCTTAATAATCTGGGACAGTTCAACCGGGACAACCGCCGGATGATCCTGGCCATGATCCACGACGCCCTGCAGAGCAACCAGGCGGTGATCCGTTTCGTGAAGGTCAACTTCCCCCGGCACGGCACGGTCATCCTACGGTTGATCCGCCAATGCCAGGACGAGGGGGCCTTGGACAAACGGCCCCTGCATACCGTCATGCCCCTCCTGATGGGGTCCCTGTTCGGGCCGAACCTGATGTTCGGGATCCTGGAACATGTCGAGGCCAAGACCGTCTTCGGGATGGCCCTCAAGGCCTTCCAGGGGGTCCTCCTGTCGGACGACGCCATCGCCCAGCGCGTCGACATCGTGTTGAAGGGCTTGGGCGCCCCAGAAAGGACGATCGCATGAAGCCACTCCATTCCCTCCTGGTCCTCGCGCTCCTCTCCCCCGCCGGGGCTTGGGCGGACCCGTCCGGTTTACCGGGCGCAGACTTGGCGGACCCCGGCGTTACAGCCATGCCGGGTCGCCTGAAGCTCGACTTGAAGGCCTCGGAGGCCGCGGCCTTGGCCCACTCGCCGAACCTGAAAGCCGCCCGGTTCGATGAGCTGTCGGCCGGCCGCCAGGCCGATTCCCAGGAATCGGTCCTCCTGCCGCTCCTGTCCGTCGACGGCTCGGCCAAGTACATGGATAAGGTCCCCTCGGTGGCCCTACTCCCTGGGAAGCCCCCCATCGAGTTCGGGTCCCACAATAATTGGTCGGCCGGCGTCAACTTCTCCTGGACCGTCTGGGATTGGGGCGCCCTGCGCGGCGCCTGGAAATCCGCCCAGGCCACCGCAGCCGCCCGTTCCGAGGCGACCCGCATGACCCAACGGCAGGTGAAACTGGCCGTCCGCGCCGCCTACCTCCAGATCCGCTTGGCCTGCGAGCAGGTCCACCTCGTGGCCGACAGCCTGTCCCTGGCCCAGGACCAATTGCGAGATGTCGAGGCCAAGGTCAAGGCCGGGACCTCCGGGCGGATCGACCTGGCCTCCTCCAGGCAGGAGACCCTGGACCGGCGCCGGACCTTGCGCGAGGCCCGCGCCTCCTTGGCCAACGCGATCCGGGACCTTTCCGCCTTGACCGGCACGGCCGCCGTCGGGGACCCTTCGCTGGCGCTGGATTCCGATACCGCCGCGCATCCCCCCACGGGGATCGAGCCGGCGAGCCTCGTGGTGGAGGTCGAACCGGTGGACGCCATCCTCACGGCCCTGGGCACTTGGCCCGGCAAGATCGACGCCGAGTCCCAACCCCTGGTCCGCCAGTGGGACGCCCAGGCCAAGGCCGCGCACCAGATGGAAAAGAGCGCCAAGGCCGGCCTACTCCCGAAGGTCCAGGTGACCGCACGGTCCTCCTATGACTACCCGGACCAGATCCTGCCCGAATCCATCCAGCAGAACGTCGTGGGCGTCTCCGCTTCCATGCCCCTCTTCGATTGGGGCCGCGCCAAACGGCAATCCGACGCCGCCAAGGACCAGGCGCGGGCCGCCGAGGCCCGCCGGGACCAGGCCCAGGAGGATTGGCGCCGGGACGTGGCCAAGGCCTCAGGCGATTTCCAGGCCCTGAAGGCCGAGGCGGACCTGGACCGCCAGGCTTCCCAACAGGCCGCTGAGCTCGCGAAACTCGTGAGGGAGTCCTACAAATCGGGCCGGTCGAGCTACCTGGAGGCGGATTCGGCGGACCTGAAGGCCCTCCAGGCCCAGGTGCAGTCGGCCCGGACCGCCGTCCAGGTGTTGCTGCAGGCCGCCGTCCTGTCGTCGCTGACGTCGGACTGAACCCACCTCCACCACGGGACAACGGCTCAAACACATTGATTCACCACTGGGACGCAGGGACACAAAGTTAAGCCAATCTTAAACCATCAAGGAATGTCCACGAGACGAGCAGGAAAGTTGGGGCACAAAGTTGGGTTCGAGTTTCAACCGCTCCCAACCCGAAGGCTGTGATTTTGTGACTCTGTGGTGAGAAGGCCGTCAAGCCGTCCATTTTCAGGAGGTAGTCATGACTGACGAACCGAAGAAAAAGAAAAAGCCCATCATCCCGATCGTCCTCGGGGTCCTGGGGATCACGGCCTTCGCGATCTGGCGGATCTACGGCGGCGGGCCCTTCCGCTACGCCGGCACCGTGGAGGCCACTGAGGTGGACGTCCCGGCTAGGATCGGGACCCTCGTGTCGGCCTACCTCGTGAAGGAGGGCGACCAAGTGCAGGAAAACCAGAAACTCGTGGACCTCTCCGGCGAGGACTACAAGCTGGCCGCCGAGATGGCGGATGGGGACTATAACCGGGCGCTGCCCCTCTACAAGAGCGGCTCGCTTTCGAAGGAACAGTTCGACCACCTCCGCATCAAGAAGGAGGACTCCGACCTGAAGGCATCCTGGTGCCAGGTGCCGGCCCCGGTCACCGGGACCGTCCTCACGACCTACCACGAACCCGGCGAATGGGTGGGGCCCGGCACCAAGCTCCTGACCTTGGCGGACCTCCGCGAGGTATGGGTGAAGATCTACGTGGCCCAGCCCGTGCTGGCCCGCATCTCCTACGGCAAGAAGCTGAAGGCCCTCCTGCCCGAGATGAAGGGCAAGGATTTCGAGGGCACCGTGTCCCACATCAACGACGAGGCCGAGTTCACCCCGAAGAACGCCCAAACCCGCCTGGAGCGGGAACGGCTGGTGTACGCCGTCAAGGTGACCTTCCCCAACCCCGACGCCGTGCTGAAGCCCGGCATGACGCTGGAAGTCACGATTCCAGAAAAATGAGGGATTCGAAATTCGGGATGAGGAATGTCTTAAGGCTTAAACACTCCCCATTCCACACTCCTCATTCCGCGTTGGATCAACCACTTGTTTCTTCTGGAGACCCGCCGTGAGCGTACTGAAGGTCGCAATCGAGGTCGAGGGGCTTCGCAAGAGGCTCGGCCCCAACCAGGCCCTGGACGGCGCGAAGCTGTCCCTTGGGTCGGGGCTCCTGCACGGCCTCATCGGTCCCGACGGGGCCGGCAAGACCACGCTGGTCCGCACCCTGGTGGGCCTCCTCAGGCCCGACGAGGGGACCATCCGGTTCACCGCCGACGGAAAGCCCTCGGACTTCGCCTCCGTCCGGCCCTCCATGGCCTACATGCCCCAACAGCAGAGCCTTTACCCGGACCTCTCGGTGTCCGAGCACCTGGACTTCTTCCGGGACCTGTACCAGATCCCCTCGGATGTCTACAAGGCGCGGCGGGCGGAGCTGCTCCACATCACCCGCCTCGCCGAATTCACCGACCGCCCGGCGGCCAAGCTCTCGGGCGGCATGTACAAGAAGCTCGGCCTCATGTGCGCGCTCCTGCAGTCGCCCTCGGTGGTGCTGTTGGACGAGCCCACCAACGGGGTCGATCCCATCTCCCGGCGCGAGTTCTGGGAGCTTTTGTACCGACTCACGGCCCAGGGCATCCTGGTGCTGGTCACCACGGCCTACATGGACGAGGCCGAGCGCTGCGACCGGGTGCACGTCCTGGAGAAGGGCCGGATGCTGGCCGAGGGCGAGCCGCGCGAGATCATGGCCCATGAGGGCGTCTCGAGCTTCGAGGCGCTCTTCCTCAAGCGCGCGGGCGCCGGAACGGGGGCCCCATGAACGCGAACGGTTCCTCCGTCGAGGTCCGCAACCTCACGGTGAAGTTCGGCGATTTCAAGGCCGTGGACGACATCTCCTTCACGGTGTCCCCCGGCGAGATCTTCGGCTTCCTGGGCGCCAACGGCGCCGGCAAGACCACGACCATCCGGGTGCTGTGCGGGCTCCTGCACCCCTCCGAGGGCACCGTCAAGGTCGTGGGGCTCGACCTTCGGGACGGCCTCCAACCCATCAAGGCCCGGGTGGGCTACATGTCCCAGAAGTTCACCCTTTACCAGGACATGACGATCATCGAGAACCTCGAGTTCACGGCGGCCCTGAGGAAGATCCCCAAGGACCTTTTCCAGGTGCGGCTGAAGGACATCTTCGACTTCATCGGGTTCGACCGGGACGTGAAGACCCTCGTGAAGGACCTGCCAGGGGGCCTGAAACAGGAGGTCTCCCTGGCGGCCGCCATGCTGCACGATCCCGACCTGGTGTTCCTCGATGAGCCCACCGCGGGCGTCACCCCGACGGCCCGGGCCCGGTTCTGGGCCCTCATCCGCCAGCTCTCGGGCCGTGGAAAGACGGTGTTCGTCACCACCCACTATATGGACGAGGCCGAGCAGTGCGGCCGCATCGCCCTCATGCGGACCGGACGCATCATCGCCCTCGACACCCCCGAGGGACTCAAGGCCCAAGCCTTTCCCGAGCCGATGCTGGAACTGGTCTTGGCGCCCGACGCGCCGCATTCCCTCGGCCAAGCCGAGGAGCAGGCCCTGGTGGACCGCCTGAAGCGGGAGGGCGGCCTCAGGGACGTCCAGGCCCACGGCATGAGATACCACGCCCTCGTCGGGGACCCCGGCGCCTGGGACCGCTTCAAGGCGACCATGGGCCGAACGATCGATTCCAAGTCGATCCGCCCCTCGCTGGAGGATGTTTTCATCAGGTTAGTGGAAGGAAAGTCATGACCGACCCCAAACCCGCCCCCAGCTACATCGACGGCTTCGTCTTCGCCCGGGCCTGGTCCATCGCCCATAAGGAAGTGCGCCACGTGATGCGGGACCCCTTCACCCTGGGCATGGCCCTGGGCTTGCCCATGCTCATGGTGCTGTTCTTCGGTTTAGCCATGGACTTCACCGTGCGGGATATCCACGTCATGGCCTACGACCTGGACCACAGCCGGTCCTCCCGGCGGTTGTTGGAGGTATTCGACAGCTCAAAATTGTTCCAAACCACCGTGGGGACCGCGACCGCGGACCCCCAGGAGACCGTGGACAGCCAGGTCTCGAAGGCCGCCATGGTCATCCCTCCCCTGTTCGAGCACTACCTGGGTTCGGGCGAGCCGGTGTCCATCCAGGTCCTGATCGACGGGTCCGACAACTCCACCGCCGGGGTCATCGGCGGCTACCTGGGCGGCATGCAGAAAGCCGCCATCCTGCGGCTCACGGACTTCCCCTACTCCGAACCCGTCTCGCTCCAGACCCGCTACCTTTTCAACGGCGAGCTCAACAGCCGCTGGTTCACCGTGCCGGGCCTCTCCGCGGTGGTGCTGGCCATCATCTCGATCATGCTCACCGCCCTCACCGTCGCGAGGGAATGGGAGAACGGGTCCATGGAGCTGCTCCTGTCCACCCCGGTGCATCCCCTGGAGATCATCATGGGAAAGCTGGGCCCCTACGTGGTCCTGGGGTTGGCGGCCCAGACCTTGATCTACCTGGCGGCGCGGTTCTACTTCGACGTGCCCTTCATGGGGAGCCACCTGCTCTTCTTCGCGGGCGCCCTGATCTTCCTGTCGGCCTACATGGCCCAGGGCCTCTTGATCTCGGTGGCCACCCGCAACCAGCAGATGGCCATGCAGTTCTCCCTCATGGCGGGCATGCTGCCGTCCCTCATGCTGTCGGGCTTCATCTTCCCCATCGAGAACATGCCCCTGTTCTTCCAATACCTCACCGGCATCTTCCCGGCGAGGTGGTTCATGGTGATCATCCGGGGCGTCTTCCTGAAGGACTCCAACTTCTCCGAGCTGGCCCTGCCCTTCCTGATGATGACCCTCATCGCGGCGTTCTTCATCCGGTTGGCGGTCACGAAGTTCAAGAAGGACCTGGAACCTTAACAACAGCGGATGGCGGATAGCTAAAAAGCTGAAACCGCACGACAACCACGACCCAAGAAAGGGGGCAAACATGAAACTCAACCCCACGATCATGGGCTTCTTCAAGAAGGAGCTCATGCAGGTCCTGCGGGAACCCCGCATGCGCATGATGCTGTTCATGCCCCCCTTGATCCAGATGACGCTCTTCGGACTGGCCCTCTCGACCCAGACCAAGAACATCAAGCTGGCGGCCTTTTACGAGCCCTCGGACCGGACGGCCCGACGGGTGGTGGAGCGCTGTTACGGGTCCGGTTGGTTCGTCCCGGCGAAAGTGACGGGCGTCGACCCCTACCGTTGGGTGCAGTCCGGCCAGGCCGACGCCGTGCTGGTGGCCCCCGAGGGGGGCCTGACCCGCGCCCTGGTGCGGGGCGACGCCGCGGACCTCAAACCCGTCCAGTTCTTGGTGGACGCCAGCAACATCGTGAAGGCCCAGAGCGTGGAGGCCTACTTCAAGACCATCCTGACCCGGGAGGCGGCCGAGGAGCAGTTCGGTTCCCTGCCCACCCCGCCCATTTCCTTCGTCATCCGCGACCTCTACAACCCCGAGATGGAGACCTCGGTCTTCATGGTGCCGGGCGTGCTCTGCATGATCCTGCTGTTGGTGACCCTCGTCCTGACCAGTTCCTCCATCGCCAAGGAGAAGGAGCTGGGCACCTTCGAGACGCTCCTGGCCTCCCCGGCCACCACCCAGGAGATCCTCCTGGGCAAGGCCCTCCCCTTCGTCCTGTTGGGGATGGTGGATATCCCCCTGGTTTTGGGGGTGGCGGTGCTGGGCTTCCAGGTGCCCATGCGGGGCCACCTATGGGTGCTCATGCTGGCGGCCCTGGCCTTCATCTGCAACACCGTGGCCCTCGGCATCCTGCTCTCAACCTTCACCAAGACCATGGCCCAGGTGTCCATGGCGGGGTTCCTGTTCATGTTCCCCACGATCCAGCTCTCGGGGATGATGTATCCCGTCGAGAACATGCCCGCCGCCCTGAAGATCGCCGCCTACCTCGACCCGCTCCAGTACTTCACCGTCCTGCTGCGCAACATCATGCTCAAGGGGGGCGACACCCAGGTCGTAGTCTTCAACATCGGGGTGCTGGTCATCACGGGCGCCATCGCCATCTTCGTGAGCTTCAAGCGCTTCCACCAGACCCTCGACTAAGCCATCGACCAAGTCATTTGAACCACGGAGAAGGCGGGGGTCAGCGGGGGAATACTGATTTTCCAACTTTATAACCGCCAAAACCTTTAACTCCGTGACCTCCGTGTCCCCCGTGGTTCATTATGTTGTTTTGGGTTCTTTTACTTTCACCTACGATATCCCCATGGGAAGACCCTATTCGGGAGGCGTCCATGCACCACAAGATGACCACCACGGCCTTTGAACTGCCCGGTTACAAGGTCGTCCAGAACCTCGGCCTGGTGAAGGGCATCACCGTCAGGTCCCGATCCCTCATCGGCAACATCGGCGCGGGCATCCAATCCCTCTTCGGCGGCAACATCACCCTCTACACCCAGCTCTGCGAGACCGCCCGCGAGGAGTCCTTCAACCTGCTCCTCACCCACGCGGAACAACACGGGGCCAACGCCATCATCGGCGTCCGGTACGACGCCACCGAGGTGGCCCAGGGCATCACCGAGGTGCTCTGCTACGGCACCGCGGTGACCGTCAAGGAAGCCTGATCCCCTTGTCCCAGATTCGCCAACACGGTTTCTCCCCCTTTTCCATCGCCTGCCTGCATGGCGGTCCCGGCGCGCCCGGGTCCGTCCGAACCCTCGCGGAAGCCCTGGGGACCACCGACGGTGTCCTGGAACCCTTCCAATCAGCCGATACGATCGAGGGGTTGATTGAGGAATTGAAGGGGCAATTGGAGGCCCAGGCCCAACTCCCGGTCGTCCTGATCGGACATTCCTGGGGGGCTTGGTTGGGTTTCCTCTTCGCCGCCAAGTACCCCAAACTGGTGAAGAAGCTCATCTTGGTGGGGAGCGGGCCCTTTGAGGAGTCCTACCTCCCGCGGATTACCCGCACCCGCCTGGAACGCCTGGGCCCCGAGGGAAAGGGGCTCTTCAAGAAGATGTTGGAAGGGACCCTGAAGGACGGCGACCTGGCCCGAATCGGCGTCCTTCTTTCCAAGACCGACTCCTTCGACCGCCTGCCGGATCCACCCGGGGAGAAGAACCCCGAACCCGACGAGGCGCAATACGGGTCTATTTGGAAAGAGGCGGAGGAATTGCGGCGGAGCGGGTTACTGCTGGAGACCGGCAAGGCGATCCAATGCCCGGTCGTGGCGATCCACGGTAATTGGGACCCCCACCCGGCAGAGGGGGTCCAGAAACCCCTCGGTAGGGTCCTGAAGGACTTCAAATTCGTCCTACTCAAGGATTGTGGCCATGAGCCATGGATGGAGAAGAGGGCGCGTGAGGCCTTTTTGAAGGCTGTTCATGAGGAAATGGCATAAATCTTTCGGTTACAATACCCGCACCAAAACCAAGGAGCACCCCATGAGCTTGATCTGGACCATCATCGTCGGCGCGTTCATCGGCTGGTTGGCGAGCCTGATCGTCAAGGGCGAGGGCCTGGGATTCTTCGGGGACGTCGTGGTCGGCATCGTCGGCGCCTGGCTGGGCCAGAAGCTGGCCGGGAGCATCGGCATCGGCGCCACCAACACCCTGGGGATCTTCCTGATCAACATCAGCGGCGCGGTCGTCCTGTTGATCTTGGGAACCGCGATCTTCGGGGGCAAGAAAAAGAAGGGTTAACCGGGACTCAAAATCAATATATGAGGCGCTTCAGGGCGAGTTGGCCGTTCTTCGATATGGTCGCCTCGACCCAGACATGACCCGAGCGGATGCCGTTCATGTCGGCCTGGTTTTTCTCGCTGAAGTAATACCTCTCGATACCGAACCGCACTTGGCGGCCACCCACATAGTCCCCGATGACCCAATGGCCGCTTCCGATGTACATGGGCGGCGGGGATACGCAAGTGACCGGCCCCCAAACCTGATGGACCTTCTCGGCGATGCGGGCTTCCCCCTGCGGTTCCAGCCTCACGGCCACTTTAGCGCCCGGTTGGATCTTCTCCGCCGGAAAACCCGGCAATTTCGTCGTGTCCCCAATGACATACCTCAAATCCATGTACTTACCCGCCAGCAGGTCACGGGGGTCGTAGGGTTCCGTCTCCAATACCACCGTCGGGGCATCCTGGCGTTTCA
>CAYMOV010000055.1:0-16657 GCA_964392085.1 uncultured bacterium | reverse complement strand
TGCTGACCATGCCGGTCTTGGCGCCCTGGTTCGCGGCCTCGATGGCGGCCCGCAGGCCCGCCCCGCCGGCCCCGACCACCAAGACGTCGTATTCGTGGGTTTCAATCTGGGAGGTGGCCATGGTTAGAAGATCCTCAGGTCGGTGATGACGCCCATCGCGAGCAAGCGCACGTACAGGTCGGCGGCGATGATGGTGTACATGGAGATCCAGCCCCAGTCGCCGTGCTTCTCGTTCAGCTTGGTGACCTTGCACCAGGCCCCGTGGCGGAAACTTCCCATGGGACAGGTCGAGAAGGAGTCGATGCTCCCCCCGACGATATGGCGCCAGGCGTGGCAGGAGCCCACGTACATCGTGAGGAAGATTGTGTCGGTGGCCGAGATCAGGGTGCCCATCCCGACGTGGTAGTCCTTGGGGCCTTCCATCGTGAAGGACTTGGCGAAGTCGAACCAGTGGTTGATCACCAGCAGGACGGCCATGTAGAAGAAGTACCGGTGGAGGTTCTGCAGGATAAAGGGGAACTTCTGCTCGCCCGAGTAGTTCGGCCGGCTCTCACCCACGGCGCAGGCCGCCGGGTCGAGGAAGACGACCCGGTAATACACCTTTCGGAAGTAGTAGCAGGTGGCGCGGAACCCCGCCGGGGCCCAGAGGATCAACACCGCCGGCGAGGACAAACCGAAGGGCAGGGCCTTGAGCCAGTTGGGGTTGAAGAGGGGCGAGAAGGTCGGGGCCATGTAGGAACCCCACTTATAAAGGGGCGTTCCGTCGGCGGCGTAAGGCGTCAGGGCGGCCCAGGTCATGTAAACGATGAACACCAGCAGGCCGAGGGCCATCAGGGCCGGCATGGTCCACCATGCGTCGAGGCGCTGGGTCACGCCCAGGCCCTTTTGGGTACGGACATCCACGTTATCCACATTCCCTCCAACTCAACGATCTGAACAACTCATCCACCACAGAGACACGTCCCGCGCTCAAAATCAAACCCCAATGACCGCGGGACTGTCCCGCCTCCATATCATGGAAAGCGGGCGGGACGGAGACACAGGGACAACAAAGTTGTTCAACTGTCTTCGCTAAAGGCTTACCGACTCAACCAGCTTGAATCGTTGCCTCGGGGTACACAGGCTCGCGAGGACTGAACGCTCTCAACCCATGAGGGGCAAAGCCCCTCATGTCAAACCCGGCGAAAGCCTGGGCGAAACACACCCCTAACCTTTGTTGAGCCCCCGTGAGAGTCCGCCCGGTTAGGTCCGCACAACGTTATAGTTTCAGGCTCGAGCTGTGGCCCGGCTCCGCCTTCTCGCCGGGGTTCAGGTAAACCTTGGCGAAGTTGACCGCCGTGGCCCCCTCGGAGAAGCCCGTGGCGATGAGGTCCAGCTTGCCGGGGTGGGTCACGATGTCGCCCGCCGCGTAGACGCCGGGGATGTTGGTTTCCATCCTCGGGTTCACCGGGATCTTGTTCTTCACCAGCTCCAGGCCCCAGCTCTTGAGGAAGTCCAGCGAGGCCAAGAACCCGAAGTTCGGCACCACGAAGTCCACCTTCAGCACCTCGTCGGCGTTGGTGTGGTTCTCGTAGATCACCGCCTCCTCGACCTTGCCGTTGCCCCGCACGGTCCTCAGCTCGTACCAGAGCTTGACCTCGACCTTGGAGGCCAGGAGCTTCTGGACCGAGCTCTCATGGGCGCGGAAGCCGTCGCGGCGGTGGATCAGGGTGACCTTCTCGCAGATGGGTTCCAGCATCAGGGCCCAGTCGAGGGCCGAGTCGCCGCCGCCCACGATGAGGGCCTTCTTGCCCTTGAAAGGCGCCAGGCTCTGGATGCCGTACTGGAGCCCCTTGCCCTCGTATTGGGCGACCTCGGCCAGGGGGAACTTCTTGGGGGTGAACGAGCCCATGCCCAGGGTGAGCAATACGGATTTGGAGTAGTACTTCTTGCCGGAGACGCTGGTGAGCTCAAACACCCCGTCGGCGCCCTTGGTGAGGCCCATGATCTTCTCGCCCAAGACGATGTCGGGCTTGAATCGGGACACCTGTTCCTCAAGGTTCTTGACCAGGTCCTTACCCGAGACGCGGGGGAAACCCGCCACGTCGTAGATGTCCTTCTCGGGGTACATGGCGGCCACCTGGCCGCCGAGGAGCTCCAGGGAATCGACGATGCGGCAGCTCATGCCGCGGAGGCCGGCGTAGAACCCGGCGAAGAGCCCCGCGGGGCCGGCCCCGATGATGGTGATGTCGGTAACGTTTTCAGGCATAGGAAAGCTCCGTGGAAGCGCGGCAAACGGAAACCGCGACATGGGCTGGTGAAGTTGAGGGCTGAATTATATTCGGTCCCCCGGGGTTTGACAGCCCTTTACCGGTTCCAGTCGACGTCACGCGGACATGAGCTTCATCAGTTATTTCGGACGGAAAGGGGGAAGCGGGACGGGACAGGGGGAAAAGGCTCAATGTTTGTGGGGGATCCAACGCTTCAATTTGGTACCCCGACGGGCGAAGCCCGTCGCAAGGAAAGCGGGATGCCCCCCACATATCCTTTGAAATTCCCATCAATGTTTGTGGGGGACGTGGCTCATGTAGGGGGCCTCGCGGGCCACGAGGATGGAACCCTTGATGCAGACGGTCTCGCAGAGCTTGCAGGAAACGCACTTCTTCTCGTCCACCACGGCGATGGAGAAGAACTCGGGGTGGTCGGTGCGGGGCTGCATGGAGATGCAGTCGAAGGGGCAGACGTCGACGCAGAACTCGCAGGCGGTGCAGGTGTCGGGGTCGACCTTGGCCTTGGGGATCTCGGCGGGCTTGATCTTCTTGATCACCGCGCCCTGGGCGTCGAGGATCGCCTCGACCGGGCAGTAGATGCCGCAGACGCCGCAGTCGATGCACAGCGACGGGTCGATATGGTGCAGGGCCTTCTTGTCCCCCGCGATGGCCTCGGTGGGGCACTTGATGGCGCAGAGCGTGCAGCCGATGCAGTTGTCGAGTATCACATGAGGCAAGTCTTTATCCTCGAAGCAACTTTAAGGTTTTAAATCCTTCCAGCACAACCAGCCTCTGCCGTTCGCGGGGGGTACCGGTCAGGTCGTGAAACGCTGACTCTTATAGGGGTTCTGCCCCTATATACCTCGAAGCAAACCTAGAACCACTCGGGGACGCGCAATCCAGGAAACACCCTGTGAGAGTGCGCTTAGGAGGTCCCGCTCAACGGGTTCCGGGGGCGCTCCCTCGAGCCCCCGGACTCCGTTCGGGGCTTACATCCATTCCTTCACGAGCTTGATCCGTTGGTCCTTGGTCAGGGCCAGGTTGCGGAGCGTGCCCAGGCCCTTGCCCTGAAGGGCCGGGTCCGCGGCGTCCAACGACGGGGGCGGGTCGGGGTTCTTATAGAACACGCCCACGGGGATCTGCGCGCCCCACTCCTTGCTGCGGGCCATGGCGGCGTCCCAGTCGGCGGGGTTGTGGCCCTTGTCCTCGAGCTTGTACACGCGTTCCTTGTACCAGCCGAAGGTGTTCTGCTTGTTGAAGGTCACGCAGGGCGAGAAGACGTCGATCAGCGAGAAGCCCTTGTGCTGGATGGCCTGCATGTACAGGCTCTTGAGGTGGTTCACGTCGCCCGAGAAACCGCGGGCCACGAAGCCGCAACCCGCCGCCAGGGCGATCGCGAGGGGGTTCAGCTGGCCCTCGGGGTTGCCGTTGGGGGTGGACTTGCTCTTCATGCCGGGCTCCGACGTCGGGGACGTCTGGCCGGTGGTCAAGCCGTAGATCGAGTTGTTCATGACGATGTAGGTCATGTTCACGTTGCGGCGCATGGAGTGCACGAAGTGCCCCTGGCCGATTCCGTAGCCGTCGCCGTCGCCGCCCGTGGCGATGACGGTCATCTCGTGGTTGCCCATCTTGCAGCCCGTGGCCACCGGCAGGGACCGGCCGTGCAGGGAATGCATGCCGTAGCTCTTGAAGAAGCCCGGCAGGTTCGAGGAACAGCCGATGCCCGACACCACCATCATGTTGTGGTTGTCGAGGCCCAGCTCGGCGCAGGCGCGCTGCAAGACCAGCAGGACGCCGTAGTCGCCGCAGCCCGGGCACCAATCCGGCGGCACCTCGGCCTTGAAGTGCTTCGCGTCCTTCGGGGGGTTCAGGGTGGCGGTGGTCATTTCACTTCTCCTTGTTCGTTGGGGTCGTCAACTCAGTGCGTGGACACGGGGGACATGACGCCGGGGCCGACCGGGTGGCCGATCTGCCAGCCGGGGGCCAGGGACGCGACCTCGACGAGCTTCTTGCCCGCCATGACTTCCTTGAGGGCCGTCACCACTTCCGCCGGCTCGAAGGGCTCGCCGTCGTACTTGCGCACCGCGGCGTGGGACGAAAGGCCGGCTTCCGCGCGCAGGTGCCGCTCGAACTGGCCGCTCTTGTTCATCTCCACCACGCAGATCTTCCTGCACTTGGACAGGATCGCCAGGGCTTCCTCGGTCTGGAAGGGGAACAGGTACTTGAACGAAAGGTGGTTGACCTTCTTGCCCTCGGCGTTCAGCCGCTTGACCGCCTCGCCCGCCGCGCCCCAGGTGGAACCGTAGGTCACCACGGTCAGGTCGGCGTCCGCCGGCCCCTCCAGCTTGAGCTTCACGGCGTAGTCCTTGATGACCCCGTCCATCTTGCGGGCGCGCTTGTCGACCATCATCTTTCGGATCACCGGGTTGGTGTACACGTCCGAGACCGTCACGCCGTCCTCGTCGTGCTCATCCGTGGCCGACACGTACAGGTGGTTCGGCAGGCTTGGGATGGCCCGGGGCGAGATGCCCGAGGGGGTGTTCTTGTAGCGGAGGTAGGTCTTCGGCTGGCCGTCGTCCTCGAAGACCATCTCGCCGCGGTCGATTCGGAACTCCCGGGTGAGCTTGTCGGGGTCCATCGTGAAGCGGCCCTCGCTCATCAGGAGGTCCGAGAGGTAGATCACGGGAACCTGGTACTTGTCGGCCAGGTTGAACATCTCCTCCATCGAGTTGTAGCAGTCCTCCACCGAGGTGGGGGCCACGATGATGCGCGGGAAGTCGCCCTGGCTGGCGCCGATCGCCTGGTTCAGGTCGCCCTGCTCGGTCTTGGTGGGCAGGCCCGTCGAGGGTCCGCCGCGGGTGACGTTGATGCAGATCACCGGGGTCTCGATGATGGACGCCATGCCGATGGCCTCGGTCATGAGGGCGAAACCGCCGCCCGAGGTGGCGCACATGGCCCGGGTGCCCATCTGGGCGGCCCCGATGGCCATGTTGATGACGCCGATCTCATCCTCGACCTGGCGCACGCAGATGCCCAGGTCCTTGCCGTGGCCCGCCATCCAATGGAGGATCCCCGTGGCGGGGCTCATGGGGTAGGCGCAATACACCTTGCAACCGGCGTTGGCGGCGCCCATGGCGATGACGTTGTTGCCGTGGACCAGCGCCAGGGGCTTGGCGCCCTTCTTCAGGGGCTTGGCGATCTTCTGGAAGGTCTTCTCCGCGTAGTCGAACCCGGCCTTGGCCGCGACCGTGTTGGCCTCGACGACTTGGGGCTTCTTGGCGAAGGTGTGCGCGATGACCGAGGCCAGGGCGTCGAACTCGAGGCCGATGAGGTTCAGGAGGGCGCCGACGGCCACGGTGTTCTGCATGATGGGCAAGGCGTCCTTGCCCACCAGGGTGGAGATCGGGAGGGGGCACATCTGGACGCCGGCGGGCGGGGTGCCGGCCTTGACCTTGCCGGGGTCGGAGTTGTAGAGGCAGAACCCGCCGGGGGCGATCTCCACCAGGTGGCGGTTCATGGAGTCCTGGTTGAGGCAGATGAAGGCGCTGGTCTGGTCGCCGATGTTGGTCACTTCGTCGGAGCCGATCCGGATGCGGATCCAGGAATGGCCGCCGCGGATCAGGGACTGGTAGCTGGTGTAAACATAGACGTTCAGCCCTTCGCGGGCACAGGCTTGGGCGAGGTTGTCGCCCGTGGAGGCCCCACCGTCGCCGGCGGCGCCCCCGATTCCCACAACGATCTCGGACTGGCTCATGCGAAAAACCTTCCTTAAGCGCGCAAAGAGGTCCAGGCGCACTTGGGGGATTGATGGTTGAATTGGATGACGGAGGGAATCTTACCTATAAGGAGGCTCAAATCTCAATAGCTACTTCCATAATGAGAAAACATGCCCGGCTGTAAATCATGTTCCACCACAAGCGGGGCATGGGGGGCCTTGACCTACCGTCCCTGGCCCAAAACCGGCCGTTTCCACCAAGCCGGGATGTGACAGCCGTCAGGACCCAACCCAAAGGTTGTGGCAAACCCCCGGCGCCCGGTTCAGGGCGCCGTGAGTTTGAAAGTTTTCCCGGCGATCGGTTTGCCCGCCGGGTCGAGGCCTTCCTCGGTCGCCAACCCGACGCCCCAGGCGTACACCCAACGGCGGGACCCCGCCAGGGGGCCCGAGATCGTCTTCTCAGTCACCGTCAGGGCCTTCACGCCCGGCCGGCCGTTGACTTCCACCACGCCGGCCTCGGCCTTGTAATAGGAAACGGTGCCGTCCTTCCGCGCGAAGGACCAACGGGGGATGGAGGAAGGCTTGGCGTCCTGCAGGAGGATCCAACCCTTCCGGAGCCCCTGGGCGTCCTCGGCCAATTGGACCTTGGAACCCTGGAGCGTCCAGGACGTCTCGACCGGAGTCCCTCCCTCGGTGGTTTTCAACGTGATTTTGGAGCCGCCCGCCGGGTCGTCGGTTCGGGCCAGGCATTCGACCTCGCGGACAACGCCGGAGTCGGACTTGTAACTCCACTTCCGCCCGGCTTGCGCCGGGAAATAAGCCGCGAAGCCCTGGGGCGACTCGGCGGGGTCGGAAGTCACCGGGGAGGCGTCGGAGACGACGGTCGCGGTGGGCGCCGCCTCGGTCGGGACCGAGGCCTCCTTCGCGGGCAAGGCGGTGGGAGTAGAGGTGAATTCAGGGACCGAGGTCGGGGTCGGGCTGGGGACCTCCTGGTCGGCCCACTTCCTCTTGGAAGTCACCGGGGTCGGTTCCCGCGCCCCGAGGAGGTCGGCGGGGGGCGGAGGCAACGGCAGGTCCTCGACGTTCTTCACGCCGCCCGGGGCCTGGAGCGATCCCGAACCGACTGGGGACCCGGCGGATCCCGTGGGGTTCACCAGGTCCGGCAGGGGGGGCGGGTCCGCCACGGTGCCCGCGGCGAGCGCGCCCGGCCCCAGGCCCCAAGCCACGACCAAAGCCCCCATCCAACGCTGGGTCCACCGCATGGTTCCCTCCCGGGAAAACCGTCTTTAATCCAACCGCAAAAAAGAACCCAAATCCACCACAGAGACACGGGATCACAGGGTTGTTGAAAATCAAACAACAACCCGAAACAAACCATCCTATCTCGGAAGAAACGTCCCGCCCGCATTACATGATTTTTAAAACTCCGTGGCTCTGAGTCTCTGTGGTGGAATTAGGTGTTGCCGTTGGTCGTTACCTCAATTATCCCCGTTCATCTGGCGCCTCAACTTATCCTGTTCGATCGCCCGCTTGGCTTCCTCCACCCCGATCCTCGCGTCCACCAGTTCCGGGTCCCACCGCAGGGCCGTTTGGAAGTCGTCCAGGGCCTCCTCGAAACGCTCTTGCTTCATCAACCATTGGGCCCGGGCCAGGTAATTGGAGCCGTCCTTCGGGAATCGGATGACGGCTTGCCGCAGGTCCCATGCCGCTTGGTCATGGCGGCCCAGTTTCTCGCTCGCTTCCGCGTGGGCCCGCATGGCCTTGGAGGGTGAGGGCAGGAATTCGGCGGCCATCTCCAGGTCCCTCAATCCCGCTTCCGCTTCGGACCCCTTGCACCGCAACAGTCCCCTCCTGTAATAAGCCTCCCCCCAGGCCGGTTTCAACCCCAAGGCCTGGGTGTAGGAATCGTCGGGATCCCCCGGGCCTTTCAAGGCTTCCTGGGCCCGTCCGAAGGCGTAATAAGCGAAGGGTTCCGCCCGGGTGAAGACCCCAAAGTAGTAAAGGATCCCGAGGGTCAGGACCAGGGCGCCCGTCAAAACCAACAACAACCGGGTTTCATCCCAGAAATAATCGCTGAGGGCCTCGCGGACCAACCGCCAACGGGAAGTCAGGGAGTTCGACACTGGGGGGAATCAGGGTTCCTGGTCGATGTAGCGCTTACTGCGGAACCAAAGGGACGTCTCGGTGAGCGGCCAGATTTCGTCGGGCAAGCCCGCCTTGATCTGCACCCGGAGGAACCAACCGGGGACCGGTTCCCGGAGTTCCTTGATGCTGAGGACCGTGCCGATCTGCCGGGTCTTGAGGTTGAACACCTCGTCGTTCGGTTGAAGCGGTGACTCCGCCATGGGACCCTCCCGGTTGGGTTAGAAAGACGGCGCGGACTGGACCTTGGGCTTTGGCGCCTAAGACGGGACGCCCGGAGGAACTGAATCCCGGGGCCCTTGGGAACAGTTTACTCCATCCGGGGAGGGCCGGGGCCCTCCGGGCGAGACGGGAATTTCCCCTTTTCCCCGGAGCCGCCCCGGGGGCCTAAAAAAAAGGGAACCGCCTGGTGGGCGATTCCCTGGGGTTGGAGCGGACCGGGAAACTGCTGTTTATTGGACCGTAAATTCGCTGATGTAGGTTTTTTGGGAGGTGGTCACCTTGGCCCGGTAAGGCCCCGGGGCGACGGGGCGTCCCGACTGGTCCAAACCGTCCCAATCAAGGGTTTGGTCGTTTTTCCAGGGGCCCTGGTAAAGGCGTCGCAGGACCGAGCCGTTCCCACCGAGGATATCCACGGTCACGGTAGGATCCGCCGGTAGGTCCTGGATCCGGATCTTGGTGCCTTCCTGGACTTTTCCCGCCACCGCCGTGAAGGATGGTTGCGCGGCGGAACGCTTCCCCTCCGGCGCCGCGGCGTCGGCGTCGAAACCCCGGAGCGGCGGCAAGGCGCTCTTTGGCTCCTCCAGGGGGACGGCCTGCAGATGGGGCATGGGCTCCTGGTGGAACACCAGGAAGGCCCCCGTGCCCAGGACCGCGACGAGGGCCCCGGCCATGGCCGCGACGGGCCAGAACGAAAGGATCCCCGGGGACACCGGGACAGGCTTGGGGCCGGCGAGTTTCCAGGCCTCTTCCAACCCGGGCCTCGCGGCCGCGGTCACCCGGTCCACGAACGCCTCCGGGACGGGGCCCAACCTCGCGCCCAACGCCTCGGTGGCCTTCCCCGCGAACAATGGGTCCGACTCAAATAAACGGTCAAATTCAGACTGGGCGTCGGGCGTGAGGGCGCCTTCCGCGAACCGCCGGATCAATTCTTCATGGATGGAACTCATGATGTCGCCTCTTCCCTCGGGGCCTTCGCGAGCCTGTCCCGAACCCGGTCGATGACTTTCTTCCGGGCCCGATGGATGCCGGAGGTCACGCTTCCCATCGGGATGCGCAGCTTCCCTGCGATCGCCTCGTATGACAAGCCGTCGATTTCCCGCAACCGGAGCAAGTCCTTGTCGCGTCCTTCGAGGGCTTCCATCTCCTCCCGGAGGTATTTCAAGGCTTCCGGGGGGTAGGGGCTTTCCTGCTCTTTAGATACGAAAGGGTCAAAATATTCCTTCTCCACCGGAACTGTTTTTTTCCGCTTTTCCAGGGCCCTTCGGCAGAGGTTGGCGGCGATATGGTTGAGCCAGGTGGCCAGGGAGCATTCATAACGGAAGGTCGGAAGGTGTTCCAGGGCCCGAATAAAGGTTTCCTGGAGGATATCGGATACCTCCTCGTCATCCCCCAAGAAATACCACCCCACCCGGGCCACGGCCCTCTGCTGGGACTCATAAAACCGGCGGAAAGCGGCTTGGTCCCCCGATAGGATTTGTTGGACCAGTTTTTTCTCGGATTTGTCGGGGCCCATACGTTTATCCAGGGAAGTCATTGGTCATCGGGGGCTTCAACCCCGAGGTCAATGTATCACGGCACCCGGGCCGGGTCCACGGCCCCCGCCAACGGGGTCGTCGATTGGGACGGCGGGGGAGCGTCCTCGTTCTTGAACCGGAACCGCCACTTCCCCTTTTTCCAGTTATAACGAAGTGTCCGCTGACCGCCGCCCGGCGCGTCGTCCGGGTCGTTCAACCGGTAGATCGGGAACACCCGGAAAAGGCTGTCGTCCTCCCAACGCCACTCATCATGGCCGCGGTAACCCGCCAGTTGACGGGCGCTTGCCCGGGGGGCGGGTCGGGCTCGAAACCCCTTGGGCCCGCACTCCAGCAGGCGGAGCGAACCGTAGGCTCCCGTCCCCCGGGACCGGGTGAAGACCACCAAGGTGGGCCATCCGTTGCCCCGGACGTCCTCGAGCCAGGTCCGCTCCAAGACCCCCTCGGAGTCGAAAGTATTCATATAGAGGGGGACCTCCCCGTCGCTCTGGGACCGGGATACTTGGACCTGGTACCAGGTGAGGGAAGCCGGGTTCTGGGGACGTTCCAACACCGTGACCCGCCAGTCCTTCCAACGGTGGTGCCGCTCGTAGGGCTCCCCGGCGAAGGCCCGGCCCGAAGTTCCGGGGGCGGTTTGGATCCGGGTCGCCGGGGCGTGGCCGCACCCGACGACGAAAAGAAAAACCAAACCCCAGTGGGGCCTTCGGTGGAGTGCCATAGCGGGAAGGTTAACACCGACCCCCGGGGATGGAAACATCGTCCCCCGATTCCCCTGGATTTTTCCTATCATGAACCTTTACGGGAACCTTCTACCTCCGTCTGAGGTTTGGCCTTTGCCCTCCAAACACCCCCGACGCCCTCCACGAGCTTCGAATAAACCCCGCAAAACGACAATGCGTCCACGGGTTTCAGCCGCGCCCCCGCCTCCCCCCGCCTCAGGGGCTTTCTGGCCCCTTGGACTGGGGCTCGTGGGTTTCCTTCTTGTTTATTACGGGATCATGGCCATGCCACCCGGCATGACCCAATTACCCTCCCCGCCCCTGATCCGCTTCCCCACAGCGCTTCCCTTTGTCTCGTTGGGCGCGCTCGGCCTGTTCGTCGCTGCCTTTGGGTGGAAGGCACCCAGCGATCCCATCCCCGACTGGGGCCGTTGGAAATCGCGCCTGGTTCTGGCGCTACTCCTGGGGGCGGCCGCATGGCTCCGCCTCAAGGCCTGGTCCGTTCCGATCCCGGGCTATTGGATGGACCAGGCCATGTCGGTGATCGACGCCCGTAGCGCGGTGGATATTCCATCCGCCCGTTACCTGCTTTTCCCCGAGGGGAACCGCCCCCCTTTTTACGAGTACCTGACCGGGTTGGTTTCCCTGGGGATCCCCCAGGCCCCCGCCTTCGTCCTTCAGAATGTCGTTTGGGCCTTGATTGACCTGACTGCCCTTTGGGTCCATTACCTCCTGGGCAAGGAGCTGGGCGGACGGCGGGTGGGGCTGATCCTGGTGGCCTTGATGGCTTTCTCGAAACCCATGCTCATCTGCTGCATGACCGAACAACCCCCGGTGACCACTTCCTTGGCCCTGTCGCTTCTCCTCCTCTTCACCTTCCGTTTTTTCAAGCGTCCCGACCTGCGGAGGACCCTGCAATTGGCCGTGGCGTTGGCCTTCGGCGCCTACTGTTACGCGGCCATCCGCCCGTTCATCTGGCTCGTCCCCATGTCTGCCCTGGCCTTCACGCTTTGGCCGTACCGGGCCAAGCGCGACGGCGCTTTCTGGGCCTTGGGGGCCGGCGATTTCCTGGGGTGGACCCTCCTTTACCTCCTCGCCAACCGGTTCCTTTCGGCGGGCTTCCTGGAGTTTCCCCTCCTGGGTCGGCCCGTCCTCCTCGCGGGCCTGGGCCTGGGCTGGTTGTTCCTATACCTCCGCGTCGTCCGGCGCTCCGGGACCTCCGAGGGGGACCAAAGCCTGGCCCGGACATCCACCGGTTTCCTGGTGGGCGCCCTCCTCATGGCCCCGATCGCCTCCCAACCCCTGTTTTCGGATTGGGCCAACAGCTTCTCCATCTTCAACCACGAGTCCTCCTTCTTCCCCCCGGGAGGCCTCACCCTTTCCTACCTCGCGGGCAGGATCCCCTGGACGTTCAAGTCTCTGTTCATCGACCTGACGGACCGGAGCGACATGGGGCTCTATGGGGAGGCTTTCTTCAACTGCCATCTCGTGGCGTTCGTGGCCGTGGGGTTGGCGTGGGCACTGGCGCGGCGTTCCATCCGGACGAACTTCCTGGTGCTCCTGGCCCTGGGGGGCCTCGCGCCCCACCTCCTCTCCTTCCAATCCCACACGGGCCGTTTGATGGGCGCCCTCACCCCGCTCCTGCTCCTCACAGCCCTCGCCGTCGACGCGTGGCTCCAGGGTCTCGGATCCCTCCGCGGCGGTCGATGGCTCCGGGGCTTGGCGGTCCTGGCGTTGGCCGTTTGGGCCCTGGTCGAGATCCAGGCGATGGACTATCGGTTTTATACCGTGCTCCCCAAAACCCCCACCAACCATGTCCTGATTTACCGGCAGGCGCTGTCCGACGCGGGTCGTTGGCGTTGTTACGTCCTGCCCACCGGGGACTGGTGCAGCACCTATACCCTCAGCGCACTCGTGGACCGGGGGCCGGATTTATATGAGGCCTCCCTCCAAGGCACGGCGATTCCCGTCCCGACGGGTGGAAAGCCCCCCGATGTGGCCCTCTACTTCAACGGGACCGAACCGGGACTGTACGACCGCGTCCAACGGGACTTCCCGGGGGCCCGCCTGGAGGAAACACGGCAGTATTACCAGCTGCCCAACGCGGGGCATGGGGCATTGGTTCGGGCCTATATCCCCGGTTCGGAACTGGAAAAACACCGGGCCGGGAAACCCCTTCCCCTCCTTTACCTCACGGACGCCCCCCCTGATGCCTGGCGGCGCAAGTACTACGAGCACCTGAACGGCCTGGGCTACGGGGTGATCCACCACGAGGACCTCGTCGCGGACCCCTTCTCCACCCCCACGCTCGAGATCGGGTTGAGGCCCCTCGTGGTGGAGGGCGTTCTTCATCTCCCCCGGGACGGGTCCTACGTCTTTTCCGTGATCACGGGAAACTACGCCGTCCTGGACGTGGGGGGGCGACGGGTTCTCGACCTGAAACCCGGTCCACACGAGACCGGGGCCCAGACCCGAGCCGTGGCGTTGAGGGCCGGTGCGGTCCCTGTGCGCCTCCGGACTTACTTCCAGCAGGGATTCGGGGTCCCAACCGTCGAAATCCAGTCTCCCGGCGAAACCCGGGAACACCCGCTCGGCACGGATTAAAGCCGTTCGGATTCTTTGACGGGACGTCCTTTCGGCCTCAAAATAGGCCCAGCGTCAACGAAGGCGGTCCGATGGAATTACGGAACGGGAAAATATTGGTGACCGGCGCCGATGGGTTCATCGGCAGTCACCTCGTCCAGGCCCTGCTGGCCGAAGGGGCCCAAGTCCGGGCATTCGTTTATTACAACTCGTTCAACAGCTGGGGTTGGTTGGATTCCCTCGACGCGGAAACCCTGGGCCGGATCGAGATCGTCGCCGGCGACATCCGGGATCCCCAGGGTGTGGAGAACGCCGTCCACGGCTGCGCCGGGGTCTTTCACCTGGCCGCCCTCATCGCCATCCCCTTCTCGTACCACTCCCCCGACTCCTATGTGGACACGAACATCAAGGGCACCCTCAACGTCCTCCAGGCCTGTCGGAAACTCGGCGTCCAAAAACTGCTGGTGACCTCCACGTCGGAAGTCTACGGCACGGCCCAGTACGTCCCCATCGACGAGAAGCACCCGTTCCAGGGCCAGTCGCCCTACAGCGCCACCAAGATCGGCGCGGACCGCCTGGCGGAATCCTTCCACCGGTCCTTCGACCTGCCCCTGGTCATCGCCAGGCCCTTCAACACCTACGGCCCCCGCCAATCGGCCCGGGCGATCATTCCCACGATCCTGACCCAGCTCCTGGCCGGCGAAACCGAGATCCGCCTGGGAAGCCTGGAACCCACGCGGGACTTCACCTATGTCGCCGATACCTGCGCGGGATTGGTCGCCCTGTTGAATTCCGACCGGACCGTCGGACAAGAGGTCAACCTGGCGTCCCAAACCGAGATCTCCGTGGGGGAACTGGCCCTCAAGCTGGTCGGCCTAGTCAACCCGCGCGCGAAAATCATCACCGAGGCCCAGCGGGTGCGGCCGGAAAAATCCGAGGTGGAACGGCTCCTCGGCAGCCGGCAAAAAGCCAAGGATCTCTGCGGGTGGGAACCGAAGGTCTCCCTGGACCAGGGGTTGGCCGAGACCCTCCGATGGTTCAAGGACCCCGCGAACCTGTCGAAATACAAACCCAGGATCTATAACCTCTGATGCGCGCGATTCTCCTGGCCGGCGGCAAGGGCACGCGGCTGCGCCCCTACACCACCCTGGTTCCTAAGCCCCTCGTGCCGATCGGGGGTGAGACGTCCATCCTGGAGATCGTCATCGGGCAGTTGAAGCGCCGCGGGTTCACGCACCTGACGCTCGCGGTGTCCCACCTGGCCCACCTAATCGAGTCCTATATCGGCGACGGGGCCCGCTGGGGCCTGAGGATCGATTACTCGCTGGAGCCCGAGCCCCTGGGCACCATCGGCCCCCTGACCCTCCTGAAGGACCTGCCCGAAAATTTCCTCGTAATGAACGGCGACATCCTGACGGACCTGGATTACGGCGGCTTCCTCCAGGACCACACCCAACACCGCCACGCGGTTTCGGTCTCCTCCTTCAAGCGCACCATCGCCATCGACTTCGGGGTGCTGGGGTACGACGCCCAGGGACGATTGACGGAGTTCCAGGAAAAGCCCCGCTACCACTTCGACGTCAGCATGGGGATTTACGGCATGAGCCGTTCGGTCATCGAGGCGCTCCCCCCGGGAAAGCCCTACGGGTTCGACCAGCTCATGGTGGACGGGCTCCAAAAGGGCCTCGACATCCACGTGAGGCCCTTCGACGGCTTTTGGTTGGATGTGGGCCGTCCCGAGGATTACGAGTACGCCAACGACCATTACCCAGAACTCCAAAAACGCCTCGGGATCGCCCCATGAGGATCCTGGTGACGGGAGCCTCCGGATTCACCGCGGGACCCCTGCGGGAGCTTTTGGAATCGGATCCGTCCCAAGAGGTCCATCTCACCGACCTTCGCCCAAGTCCCCTTCCCCGGTACCATTCCTGCGACCTCACGGACACTTGGGCCACCTGGTCGCTTCTGGAGGAAACCCAACCGGACCGGGTGTATCACCTGGCCGGGTCCTTCTCGAACGAGTTCCCCAAGGACTTCCCCGCAAACGTCATCACGACCCAAACCCTGTTGGACGGCCTGGTGGGCCTTAAGAGCCGGGCCAAGGTGCTCCTGGTGGGCAGCGCCGCCGAATATGGGCAGGTCGAACCCGGGGCCAATCCCCTGCCGGAATCCACGCCCCTGACACCCGTCTCGGTCTATGGCCTGACCAAGAGCCTCCAAACCCATTGCATGGCCTACTTCCACCGGCGAGGGGGGGTGGACGTCCGGATGGCGCGGACCTTCAACCTGACCGGTACCGGCCTATCCGAGGCGCTGCTCCCGGGACGGTTGGCTCGGTTGATCGCCCGGGTGAAATCAGGCGAGGAAAAACGCGTCGAACTCGGGTCCCTCGAGGGATGTCGGGACTTCCTGCCGGTCGAGGAAGCCGTGGCGGCCTACCGGCTCGTGATGGAAAAGGCGCCGGCGGGCAAAATCGTTCACGTGGCCTCCGGCCGCCCCACCCAGCTTCGGGATTTCGTGGCCTCCGAGCTCGGGAAGGCGGGCCTTTCCATGGACCTGGTCGATGAAAAGGGCGGTGCCGCCGCCCCCTTCACGGTGCGGGACATCTGGGCGGACATCCGAAAACTCACCGCGTTGGGCGGGAAGGATCCAGGCACCCCATGATTCGAAAACGAGGCGTCAAGGCCCTGAGCGTTCTCTGCCCGGTCTACAACGAGGCGGCGATCCTCCCTGAATTCGTCCGGGAACTCACGACCCAATTGGCCAAGCTCAAGGGGTACCACTGGGATGTCCTGTTCGTGGTGGACCCCAGCCCGGACGGGTCGCTGGACCTCCTCCGGGGTTTGTCGAAGAAGGACAAGCGCCTCAGGGTGCTGGCCCTCTCCTCCCGGTTCGGGCACCAGATGTCCTTGGTGGCCGGCATGGACCACCTCCGGTGCGATGTGGCGATCATGATGGATTCCGACCTCCAGCACCCCCCGTCCCTGATCCCGACGCTCCTGGAAAAATACGAGGAAGGCTATGAAGTGGTCTCCACGCTCCGCGAGGGCACCGAAGGCGTGGGGTTCTTCAAGCAGGCCAGTTCCCGGGCGTTCTACTGGGGACTGAACCGGATCACCGACCTCCATATCCACCCGGGCGCCGCGGATTTCCGCCTGCTGTCGGGCAAGGTCCTGGAGGTCTTCCGGGACCAAATCCACGAGCGGAACCTATTCCTGAGGGGCATGGTGGAATGGGTCGGCTTCCGCCACGCCGTGGTGCGGTTCACCGCGGGGGCCCGACGCGCCGGCACCACGAAGTACGGCTTGCGCCGCATGATGCAGTTCGGCATCCAGGGCATCCTGGCCTTCAGCCGCCGCCCCCTCCAGACCGCCATCATGTTGGGGGTCTTCTTCTCGGCCTTCGCCTTCGTGAACGCCCTGATCACCGCCTACGAGTTCTTCCGGACCCAGGCCTTCCCCTCGGGTTGGACCACCCTGGTCATCCTCCTGTCGG
>CAYMOV010000054.1:0-16801 GCA_964392085.1 uncultured bacterium | reverse complement strand
GCCGCTTATTGCTTTGGGCGTGGCGCTTCAATAGATTGAGGGTGCCGTCGGTGGACTGGTCGTCCAGGACCCGAACCTCAAACGACGGGTAATCTTGGCGGGCCAAACCCTCCAGCAACGGGCCGATGCGCTTCTCCTCGTTCCGGGCCGGGACCAGGACCGAGACGAAGGGCCACTTCTTACGCCGGGAATCAGGCGGCCCGGTCTTAGCCAGGTCCGAACGGTTCAGAAGCCAGGCGAAAAGCATCCAACCGGCCGTGAAGAACCAGTAAAACGCCAACCAACGCATGGGGTTCCTTGATGAACGTATTGACCGGCCTAAGCCAGGACTACCACCGCCCCCAAAGCTCCCCCGGGGGTTACGAATGGTGGCACTTCGATGGGGCGGACCCGAAGACCGGCGTCACCGTCACCCTCGACTACCACGCGGGCAACCTGTCCTCAGCTTATTACCAACAGGCCCTGAAAGACTATTGGGAAAGGACCCGTTCACCCCTCACGGGCGGGAGCGCGGACGCGCCTCCGCCGACCCCGCCTAACCCCCTGGACTATTGCGGCGTCACGATCCGGCTCTTCCGGAAAGGGTCCAGCCTGGGGGAGGCCCTGCTGGAGCAGTCCGGAAAGACGCTCAAGGCCTCGGACCACCTGTCCGCCTTCATGCTGGGCGCCAACCGCTTCAACTGGGACGGCATCAGCGACCCGCCTTCCTGGGTGGTGACGGCCCAAGCCCCGGTGAAGGGCGGCCAAAAGATCCTCCGAACACGCCTGTTCTTCACCCCGGAGATCCCGGACAAGAGCCTTCCCCAAGCCGTCCTTTCCAAATCAACCCATACCTGGATCCTGGCGGCCCCCCGATGCCGGGTGGAAGGCACGCTCCAATGGTGCGACGCGAAAGGGGGCGTGGAACGGGAGGAAGCCTTCGTGGGGATCGGGACCCACGACCACCATTTCGGCTCAGTGCCCCTGGATCGGTTCGTGAGGGGTTGGCATTGGGGGCGGGCTTTCTTGGGGGAGACCACGGTCCATTATTCCTGGATGGACCCCATCGACCCCAAGGGTCAACCTGAAGGCACCTGGGGTGGAATCGTATTTTTAACCGAACCTGGCCAGGATCCACGGATCCTCAAGGCCACCCAAGTGGAGGTCAGCCAGGGCACACGTAATTTCTTCCTGTTGCCCTATAAGAAGCACCTGCTCTTCAAGACGGAAGCGGGCGACCTGGAGGTCCGACACGGTTCCCCACTTTCGGACGGCCCCGTGGAATTGACACTGCCATCCAAGGTCCGTTGGAAGGGGTTGGAGGGGGCCGGCCTGTCCCATTTCCTCTACCCACCCAGGCTTTCGAACAAATGGTTCTTCCCCATGCTGAAGGGCCGAACCACGATAGGCTAAAGCCAAAAACTTTTGGAACCACAGATGCACACAGATTAGCCAGAGATTTTTAATTTCAGGCATTGATTTAATCCCACAAGATCCATCCGTGTGAATCCGTGGCGAAATGGCCTGGTCGTTGTTGACGTTGCGGTTTTAACGCATCCCCCAAAAAGAAAAGCCGGGGGCCTAAGGGCCCCCGGCTTTGAAACCAACCGGCTTCGGTTAATTGAGGGTCTTGTCGCCCGGCTTCCACTCGCAACCGACCAGCTTCCCGGTTTGGAAGGCGGCCAAGGTGCGGAGGGTCTCCTCGACGGAACGGCCCACGGCCGTGTCGTTGATGGTGCAGGACTTCAGGTTGCCGTCGGGGTCGATCAGGAAGGTGCCGCGCAGCGCGATGCCCTTTTCCTCGATCAGGACGCCGTATGACCGCGAGATCTGGAGGCTGGTGTCGGACAGGTGGGCGAACTTCAGCTTGCCCAAAACGCCTTCCTGCCAGGCCTTGTGGCTGTACACGCTGTCGGTGGAGGCGGTGATGACCTCGGCGCCGGCCTTCTTGAAGGCGTCGAACTTCTCGTTGAAGGCCTTGATCTCGGTGGGGCACACGAAGGTGAAGTCCAAGGGGTAGAAGAACAACACCACCCACTTGCCCTTATAGTCCGAAAGCTTGATTTCCTTGAAGTCCCCGCTCGGCATCAACGCCTGTCCCTGGAAATCCGGGGCCTTTTGTCCGACTTGCGCTGGCATAACATCCTCCTTGGTTTTTCCCTCTTGGGGTGATCCCTCAACGGCAGCCGGCGAAACCGGCCTGGCGCGACTTGAAGCCTCAGTTCCGTCGGTTCCCGCCGGACTTCTTGCGGCATTCCGGGCAGGTCCCCTTGAACTGAACCGAATAATCCCCGATCTCGAAGCCCGTGCCCGTCGGAACCTTGAGGGCGTCCAGCTTCGGATCCTCGAAATCCACGACCTTGTGGCACTCCACGCACATCAGGTGGTGGTGACGCCCCGTGGTGGGGTCGAACCGCATGGCGGCCCCCAGGGAGCCCACCACGCCGATGACCCCGGCCTTCGCCATGGTGTCCAACACGCGGTACACCGTGGTCCGGGACAACCCCGGCACCTTGGGCGAAACCGCCTCGTACACCTGGTCCGCCGTGGGATGGTCGAGTCGCCCCGCCAATTCCCCCAAGACCGCCGAGCGTTGGGCGGTGAGGGCCAGGCCCTTTTCGCGGCAACGGGCCGACAGGTCAGGAACAGCGGTGGAGGTCTTCATGGATGGCAATTTATACCGAATGGTAATTTATGTCAAGTAAAAGAAAAGATTTATTTAGCCCGGGTAGCACGGAGGCAACGGGGAAAAACGATCGGGAGCGGTTAGGGGATGGCGGTTGGCCAGAAAGGCCCAAACCAATAAAAACAGGTCGGGATCAGGTCCAGCCGAAGGATTCCAAGGGACGACGGGGGGTCTTGGGCCAATGGCGCTTGAGGGAGAGGCCCGTCCGCGCCAGGAAAACCGGGTGGAGATCCCGGGGGATCCCGGTGGCCTGGTCCAGCCCTTCCCCCAAACCCGCCTGGTCCAGGAGGAGGGACTGAATCTGGAGGTCCAATTCCATATCCGCCGCGGTGAGGGCTTGGCGGGCGGAGGCCCGTCCCGCCGCGAACAGGGCCTCCGGCGTCTCCTGGGGCACGGCCAGGACCAGGTAAGCCGGCGCCCCCAGGTCCCCCAAATCCTCCAAGTACTTGCGGGCCACGGCGCGCCTCGCTTCCCAGGGGTCGAACCTTTCCTGGAACAGGAGCCGGACCCGGGTGCGGGTCTTCAACCCCGCGTGGGCGTAGGGGATTCCGTCCACTCCCTTTTCCCCCTCACGCAGCCAAGCGGCCACCTCGGCCAACCGCGCCTCGTCGGCGCAAAGCCGTTCCACGGCCCCGCGAAGCAGGACCGTCACGGCCGAAGCCTGGTCCCCGTCCCGGACCATGAAGAACCGGACATCCGGGAAGGAAGCCGCGCAGGCCTGGAACCGGGCCTCATGGACCTCGGTCAAGGGGATCGGTTTGTAATCGCCCCCATGGTCCTCGCGGGTGGCGAGGGTACCGAACAGGGGTTCGGGCTCCAGGTTCTCGGCGACCCGGGCGGTCACCAGGGCCCGGGGCCCCGCCGGGTCGAATTGGACTTCGGCCGAACAGCCCAAGGCCGGCGCGGATAAGACCAGGTATTCCACCAGGGCGCCTAGGGCCAATAGGTCGGCGCGGCCGGTGGGGTCCAGCCCTAAGTCCCGGCAACGAGCCTTATCCAAACCGACTTCGAGGGTGGAACCCACGAGGGAACGGAGGATCCAGGGCTGTCGGTTCAGGTGGGAGGGCGCCAAGACGCCGTAAGTGGCCCAGCGCCGGAGCAGTTTGTCGAATCCCATGGTTTCAGGCCTTCCGTTCGATCGCCATCATCGGCCCAGGCCTCGTCCCGCACAAGGGCTTCATTGGTCCGTTAAATTCGACGCTCCTTATAGGAAGAAACATCCCCCGGGCGCTTGTGTGCCGTCCCCCCCCATGACTACAATACGCCCCTCAAACGGAGCCCTCGTCCGATGCCCGAAACCCATGGTCCTTCGCGTCCCATGACCCGAACGGAAGCCAACGCCCTCCTGCCCCTCGTGCGCGGGGGGTTGAAACGGCTGCGGGATATCCGGGACCTAGTTCCCAAGCTCCAGGCCCAGGTCGAGATCGAGGACCTGACCGGCCGCGCCGCCGACGGCGCGATCCGCCCCGAGTCGAAGGCCGCCATGGAACGGATCCTGGGGGAGTTGAAGGGCTTGAGCCGCGACTTCCAGGAGGAACTGGAGTCCTTCACCGCCATGGGCGCGCGGTTGAAGGACCTGGACCAGGGCCTGGTGGATTTCTTCGGCCAGGTCGGCGGCGAGAAGGTCTTTCTTTGCTGGAAAGAGGATGAAGCGGAAGTCGGTTGGTACCACCCCCTTGACGGGGGTTTCCGCCAAAGAAAACCCCTGGAAGGCTGACGGGGAAACCGGAGAACCGTATGTCGAAACCGTTCGACCAGGAAGACCTCGATTCGATCAACAGCCTGCGCATGCTGGCCGTGGACGCCACGCGCCAGGCCAACAGCGGCCACCCGGGCATCTGCCTGGGGCTCGCCCCCGCCGCCCATGTCCTCTGGTCCCGCCACCTCAAGCACCGTCCCGACCAGCCCGCCTGGATCGACCGGGACCGTTTCGTCCTATCCGCCGGCCACGGCTCCATGCTGTTATACGGCCTGCTGTTCCTGAACGGCTATGGCCTCAACCTGGAGGACCTCAAGAATTTCCGGCAGTGGGGCAGCGCCACGCCGGGCCACCCCGAGCACGGCCACACCGCGGGCGTGGAGACCACCACGGGCCCCCTGGGCCAGGGCCTCGCCACCTCCGTGGGGATGGCCCTCGCCGAGAAACACCTTTCCGCGCGCTACAACAAGCCCGGGCATGAGCTGATCCACCACCGCACCTGGGTCTTCTGCTCCGACGGCGACCTGATGGAGGGCGTGTCCCATGAGGCCGGTTCCCTCGCGGGCCACCTGAAGCTCGGCAAACTCAAGGTGCTCTGGGACAACAACCACGTCTCGATCGACGGCTCCACGAACCTGGCCTTCACCGAGGATGTGGCCAAGCGCTTTGAGGCCTACGGTTGGCGCACCCTGCGGGTCGAGAACGGCAACGACCTCGACGCCCTGGACCAGGCCTACACCCAGGCCGCCGCCGACGATTCCCGGCCGGTCCTCATCGCCTGCCACACCACCATCGGCTATGGGAGTCCCCTGGCCGGGACCGAAAAGGTCCACGGGGCCGCGCTCTCCCCCGAGAACGTCACGAAGACCAAGGAATATTTCCATTGGCCCCTCACCCCGACTTTTTATGTTCCCGACGGCGCCCTGCGCCGGGGCCGCGAAACCGCCGAGAAGGGCAAGTCCGCCCAGGCCGCCTGGGAAAAGGTCCGCTCGGCCTATGCCGCCGCCTTCCCGAAGGAATGGGCCGAACTGGACCAGTCCCTCCACCGCCGTTGGGCCGACGGGTTGGAATCGAAAATTCCCACCTTCCCCGCCGACCCCAAGGGCCTCGCCACCCGCCAAGCCTCCGGCAAGGCCATCAACGCATTCGTCCAAACCATCCCGGCGATCCTGGGAGGATCGGCGGACCTCGCCGAGTCCAACAACACGACCCTGGAGAAGCTGGGGGATTTCGAGCCGGAGACCCCGACTGGCCGTAACATCCATTACGGCGTGAGGGAAATGGGCATGGCCGCCGCCATGAACGGCATGGCCCTGCACGGGGGCGTCCTACCCTTCGGCGGGACCTTCCTGATGTTCGTGGACTACCTCAAGCCCTCCCTCCGCCTGGCCCACCTGATGGGATTGCAGGTGGTGTTCGTGTTCACCCACGATTCCATCGGCGCCGGTGAGGACGGCCCGACCCACCAACCGGTGGAGACCCTGGCTTCCCTCCGATCCATCCCGGGCGCCCGTGTCTGGCGCCCCGCCGACGCCAACGAGACCGCCTGGGCCTGGTTGGCCGCGCTCCAGCGCGTCGATGGTCCCACTTGCCTGGTCCTGTCACGGCAGGCGCTTCCCACGCTGGACCGCACCCAATTCCCCGCGGCCTCCAACACCCTCAAGGGCGCCTACGTGCTTTCGGACCGCCCCGGGGCGCGGGTGGTCTTGTTGGGCACCGGCAGTGAGGTGGACCTCTGCCTGAAGTCCCAAGCCCTGTTGGACGCCGAGGGCATCCCCTCCCGCGTCATCAGCGCCCCGTCCTTCGAGGCTTTCCTTCACCAGGATCCCGACTACCGCGAGAGTGTTCTTCCTTCCTCCCTCAAGGCGCGGGTGATCGTCGAAGCCGCCAGTCCCTACGGCCTGCACCGCTGGGCAGGACCCTGGGGCGAGATGGTGGTGATGGACCGCTTCGGCGCCAGCGCGCCGGGTCCCGTGCTTTTCCACAACCTCGGCTTCACGCCGGAGCACGTGGTGGAAGCCGCCAAGCGCAGCCTGGATCGCGCCGCCAAAGGCTGAGGTCCCCCGAGCCGAAAACGCCCCCCATCCATTTATTGTTTCCCTCCCGACGAGTCCCGCCGGAAAATAAAGACGCGTCCCCGGCAGTCGTGTTAAAAGGGAGTACAATACCCCGGCTCCGAACCCCTTGAGGTGTCCCTCAGTGGCCTCTTCCGAAGAAAAAGACCTGGTTCGAAGGGTCCTCCAAGGCGATGAAAGCGCTTTTCGGACCTTCTATGGGGACCACCGGAAGGGCTTGATCCGGGCCTGCTACTACTTCTTGGGGCAGGACCCCGAGGTCGAGGACGTAGTCCACGAAACCTTCCTAAAAGCCCTGAAATATCTGCCGAAATTCAGGCATGAATGCTCCCTTTCCACCTGGTTGAACCATATCGCGGCCAATCTTTGCCGGGACCTTTTGGAAAAGCGCAAAAAGAGCATGCCGGTCTCCGTGGACTATTTCGCCACCACCCCGTCTAGAAGCCAAGGAAGGGGTTACCCCCCCGAAGCCCTCCAGGCCATCCGCGAGGAGATCCAGGCCTTTGAGGGACGGGAAAGGGACCTTCTCACCCTCCGGGAACTCGAGGGGGCCTCTTACGAGGCCATCGCGCACAAGTTGAAGATCCCCTTAGGGAGCGTGACCTCCGGTCTTTACCGGGCGCGCCAGCGGCTCATTGAACGGGTCCGCAAGAGATTCCCCAAGGGTTGGGAGGGAACCCCGCCATGACACCACAAGAACAGAACCTTCTCGACCAGTATGTCCGGGGCGCCTTGAGCCTTGAGCAGCAAGCCGAGTTCGATTCCCGCTTCAGCAATGACCCCCTGTTTTCAGAGTCCGCCGTCTCGGCCCTCGCGGCCCATCTGGGCGAGCCCGACTCCTCCTTCGTCGAGGAAACCGCCCGTCGGTTGGACGGCCGCGCCGCGGGTCTTTGGGCCCAGGCCGGTTTGACGGCCGGGCGCGCCTTCGGGTTCGAATTCAAGAGCCTCGCCGCCTCCCTGGCCCTCCTGGCCGGCGCCTACGGTTACCTCTGGATGAACCGGACCCAGGATGCCCACCGCGCCCTCTCGGCCTCGGCCCCCGTCCCATCCATCACCTTCACGCTTCCCACGGGCGAATTGTCCGCTTGGGAGAACCGCCCGGTCCTGCCGGAGGCCACCGCGCCCCAGGCCGCCCGCCCCTCCTACGCCTCCGTCGCCGCGCCCACCCAGGTTTCGGCGGGTGAGCCGGCCGCCGCGGAACATTCCGTATCCGCCCCCACCCCGAAGGAGGCTTCCCTCCAGGGCAAGGTCCTCCGGATCCGCGTTGAGGTTCCCCGGGACGTCCAAGGCAAGGTCGTCCTCACCGATGTCCAGGGGGCCATGGTCCGCCATCTCTTCAACGGCAAGATGCCCGCCGGGACCTGGGCCCTCGATTGGGACCAACGCAACGACCAAGGCGTCCGAGTGCCGGCCGGGGATTACACCGTCCTGATCGAGACCGGCGGCGAGGTCCTGAAGGGCCAAGTGAGCGTCTCCACCGGATCCTGAGGGGCGTTCCCTCCTCCCTCTTTTTTAGGCACAGCCGAAACCCTCCCCCGGGTTTCGGCTTTTTCTTGGCTTCGGATGCCTCTTAAAGCCAAATCCCTCGGCCGGACCCGGCTAAAGGATCCACCTTAAAACCCCGATCCTTCCCAAACCGGCCTCCCCACACCATTCCAGATCCTTTGCGGAGCGGGGCAATTCGGCTATGCTGGCGCCCAAGCGGCCGGAACCGGGCCTCAGCCCGCGGCGATGGATCCCTGACGTCACGGCGGTCAAAACAGCCTTGAGACGAAAATATCTTCCATTACTTCTGTTGGCCGGGCTGATGGTCCGCCCCTCCCACGCCCAAACGGCGCCCGGGTCCCAACCGGTCTTTCCCGAATTGCTCCTGGTCCCCAGCGCCCGCCCCGTGGGCATGGGCGAAAGCTTCACCGCGGTGGCCGACGACGCCTCCGCCCTCTTCTACAACCCCGCGGGGCTCGCTTGGCTGCCCCGGGCCGAGGTCTCGGCCATGCACTTGAACTACCTCCTGGACGCCACCGACGAGGCGGCCGCCTTCGCCTCGCCGATCTCCCGGACCGGCGGGTTCGGCATGAACGTGGGTTTCCTGAACTTCGGCCAGTTCGACCGTCGCGGCTCCCTCGGGGTCCAGACCGGGTCCTATAACGCCCGGGACCTCACGGTGGGCCTGGGCGCCGGTTTGGAATTGACGAACGGGATCGCCGTCGGTTTCCGGAGCACCTGGATCTCCCAAACCATCGACCAGAGCACCCGACACGGCCTCTGGTGGGACCTCGGCCTCCTCACCAAACCCTTCAAGCGGGTCCGGGCGGGGTTGGCCCTGAAGAACCTCGGGGTCTCCGAAGGCGGGGGCGCCCCTCCCTTCGAGTCCCGTTGGGCGGTGGCCTGGCGGACCCAGGAGGAGGACTCCCCGAACAACGTTTGGCTGTCCGGCGAATTCCACGCGGTTCCCCACGGCAGCAACCAGGTGGCCCTTGGCGCCGAGATCGAGCACCAGCGCCTCCTCTACTTCCGGGCCGGTTACGAGCCCGACCTCTCCAACAACCAGCTGAAGTGGTACAAGGGCATCAGCCTGGGTTTGGGCGTCCGGGTCCGCCAGTTCCAGGCCGATTACGCCTTTTCCCTGGCCGACGACCTGGGCGAGTTCCACCGCTTCACGCTCTCGTACCTGCTCCCGGACCGCCCCGACCTGGACTTGCCCCGGGGCTCGATCCGGCCCAAGGCCACCCCCACCCCGGGTCCCATCCAACCGGGCCAACCCATCGGGAAAAAACAGGGCCTCCCCAACGGCGGGGGCAAACCCGGCGACGGATCGCTCCCGCCCGGCGGCACCCGTCCCGTCTCCCTGACGCCGGATACGGGGGGCAAGAACCCCGACAACACCGTGGTCATCAAGTTCAAGGTGGAGGATATCGAGCTGTTGAACGCCTCCGAGTGCCTCGACCGGACGAGGAAATTGGAGCAACAGGGCCAATACAAGGAGGCCCTGAAGACCATCCTCGCCGCCGTGGAGAAGGATCCGAAGCTCGAGGCCGCCTGGCTTGAGCTGGGCCAACTGCAGGTCCGGATGGGCCTTTCGGCCTTCGAGGAAGCCCTGAAGCTGGACCCGCAGAACGAGACCCTGCGGCAATGGCTTGAAAAGCAAAAAGGCCGTTGAGCGCGGATCTTTTTTCGGCCCTTCTATGACGGACTGCAGACTGTCCCGTTCCCGTCCAAGCCGATGATCTCTGGGTTGACCCGATCCCCTGGGGACCGGGAATATATAAACGAGGGGTGTTCTGATGAAACGTCTTGGCCTACTTTTGATCCTCTTGGCTTCCTGCCTCCTACCACGGGTTTGGGCCGCCACCGCCGACGAGTACTACCGCGCGGGACTGGCCCTGGCCCAACAAGGCCAGCATGAAAAGGCGGTCCAGGACTACCAAGCCGCCCTCCAGATGGATCCGCACCACTGGCAATCCGCCATGGCGTTGGGCAACAGCTTCTACAGCCTCCAGCGCCTCCCCGAGGCGGTGGTGTCCTATGACCGTTCCCTCGCGGACCACCCCGACAACCAGCCGCTCCGGACCTTCGTGGAGAAACTGAGGGCCGCCCACCCCGAATTGCCCCCCGCGCCATTGGGGTCAAGCTTGGCGGTCGGGCCGACCCCCATCCCCACCATCGCCCCCCTCTCCACGGTCCACGTGTCGAAAACCGCCTTGTTGGACCCCCAATGGGTGATTTGGGTGGGTCCCGCCTTCCTGCCCTACAAGATGACCGGCGTGAGGGACGTGGACCTTTCCGATTGGGAATACTACGGGTCCGGCTTCTTGGAAGGCCGGATCGGCCTGCCCCTCGGGAAGGCCGAAGGGACGAAAACCTACGTCGGGGGTGAGATCGGCGGCGAGTTTTACTTCAAGCCACGGCTCTCGGCCCTCATGGAGGCCCGCCTGGTCTTCAAGAACAACCTGACCAGCCAAATGGCGATCCTCGTGGGCGGCGCCTTCCATTTCGTCCAAACGAAGAAGTTCTCCCTGGCCATCGCCCCGAAGATCGGATACGGCTCCATCGACGTGGACTTCGGCAACACCTACGTCCTCCCGGGTTATACGCCCCCCGTCGTCCTTCCCGAGGGGACGATCTACGACGGGACCGACATCACGGCCCATTCGGGCGGCCTCTTGGTGGAAGGGGCGCTCCAGGGCTCCATCCGGTTCAGCGAGCGGATCGGGCTCTACGGCCGGGTCGGGTACATGAAGTCCTTCATGAACGAGCTCCAGGTCGACGCGGGCGGGGTCACCATCGCCAACAACAGCCCGGCCATGGTCAACCCCGGGGCCTATTCGGCCGCCAACCTCAAGCCCCAGGCCGCCATGGACGGCTTCACCGCCATGTTCGGCATCGCCGTTTTCCATTGATCGTTTAAACAAAAAAGCCCGGTCCCCCACCTGGGGGCCGGGCTTTTTTTATTGATGCCTTTTTTCACCTTGTTGAGGCTATCGGCCAACGGCAAAAGGCCAACGGCTGCCTTTACTCATTCTCTCGTCGAATCCCACTTCGTCAAGGCCGCGGCCGTGGCGTCCAGCATGAAGATCAGGCGCCCCGCCGTGGGGCGGAGGTACTGGACGGGGTATTTCGGCGGCTGGGACTTCCCCTCCAGCACGTCCCTCAGGATACGGGCCTTGACGGCCCCTTCGGCCAACACCACGGTCATGCGGGCCGCGTTGAGGAGTGGGAGGGTCAGGGTGACCCGGCCACCCCGGGCCTCATCCACGGGGTAACCGACGGCCCAGCGCTTGGTTTCCCCCAGGACCGGCTTGCCCGGGAACAGGCTGGCCGTGTGGCCGTCCGTCCCCACCCCCAGGAGGTTGAAGTCGAAGCGGGGCACCTGTTTCGAGCCCCAGATGGCCTTGAGGAGCTTCTCGTACTTCTCGCCGGCCGCCTCCACCTTTCCCGCGCCGTTGGTCATGGGATAAACCTGGTCCCTCGGGATGGGCACCTTCGAGAGGAAGTGGTCCCAGGCCAGCTTGAAGTTGCTGTCCAGGGAGTCTTGGGGCACATGCCGCTCGTCGCCCCAGAACAGGAAGGTCTTCTTCCAGGGGACCTGGCGGCGGAAGGGTTCTTGGGCCAGGAGCCGGTAAAAACCCTTGACCGTCTGGCCGCCGGAGAGGGCCACGGTGAACCGGTCGGATTCCAGCACGGAACGGCGGGCCACCTCGACGAACAGGTCCGCCACGTCGTGGAACAAAACGTTGAGGTCGGGGGCGACGTGCACTTCCGGCCGGAACGGTGGGGCCTTCTGGGGCGGCAGGCGTTTCGGCGTGACGAGCTTGGGTTTCGTCGGGGCCGTCTTGGCCTTGGACCGGGGCTTCACCGATTTGCGTCCCCGCTTGGGTTGCTTTTTCTTTTTCATGGGCGTCTCCTAGTGGTTCAACGCAGTCTAATCGGGCGCCCGGTCGGTTTCCACGAAAAACCCGGACCCCCTCACCTTGCTTCAGCCCCAGCGGCTCCCTATGATGGGCTCATCGCCCCGATCCATTTTCTAGAGGAACCCATGGCCTTCGACTTGGAACAACTGAACCGCGGCTTCGAGGCCTCCGGCGCCACCACGGCGCTGGACTGGGCCCTGTCGAACTTCAAGCCCGACCTGGCGGTTTCCAGTTCCTTCGGCGCGGAATCCGCCGTTCTCCTCCACCTCGTCACGCGCCTTTGGCCGGGCATCCCCGTGCTTTTCACCGACACGGGGTTCCATTTCCCCGAGACCCTGAAACACCGGGACCTATTGGTCCAGAGGCTGAAGCTGAACCTCCGGGTCCTGGAACCCGAGATGCCCCATGAGGAGTTCCTGGCGAGGAACGGGAATCTGTACGAGAAGGACCCGGACGCCTGCTGCGCCATCAACAAGGTGGCGCCCTTCCAGAAGGCCCTGGGGGACTACAAGGGTTGGATCACGGGGGTCCGGCGGGACCAGGCCTCCACCCGGAAAAACCTGGAGTTCGTGGAGATGTCCAAGGAAGGGCTCTATAAGATCAACCCTCTCCTGAACTGGACCAGCAAGATGTTCTGGGATTACGCGAAGGCGAACGACCTGCCCTACCATCCGCTTTGGGAGAAGGGCTACCTGTCCATCGGCTGCTCCCCCGAGACCTGCACGAGGCCCGTCAAGCTCGGCGAGGACCCCCGGTCGGGCCGCTGGGCCGGGAAAAACAAGATCGAGTGCGGGCTCCAGACATTCTTGAAGGAAGAGTCGAAGTAGGGTTGAACATGGCCCGACAAATCCCATCACCGCCATGGACATGATGGACACAATGGTTTGCTGTTATTAAGCCGGGATGACGGGCGAAAAAACCGGTTCGAATCCATTCACTTGACCCATTATGGTCATTGTGGCCGCCGTGGTAAAGACGCTTGATTTTATAAGTTTCGCTTGAACCGCTAATCTTCCCCCAGCAGTTCCTTGAAGAAGTCGATATAGTTCTTGTGGCAAAGGTACATCAGTTCGAAGAGCTGGTCGTGCAGGTCGTAGTTCTGCGGCCCCCCGATGCGTCTCAACACTTCCTTCACGCAGTAATACCGGGGGCCGGGGCCGGACCCTTGCGGGTCTACGTCCTCCTTCCAGAACCCCTGGAGCTCCTTCACGAACCGCATCACGACCGCGCTTCCCCGGTCGATGTCGTCCATATTCTTATAATCCACCAGGGGTTGGCGCCGGAAGGATTCCGCCAGGAATTCCTGGGCGATCGCGTCGCGGGTTTTCTCGTCGAGTTTCCCCGAGATGAATTCCGCCTTCATGGTCTGGATCAGGTTGGTGGTGCTGAGGGCCAGGACCAGCTTGATCTTCTCGACGGGAAACACCGCGTCCCCAGCCTGGTGCTTCTCGAGTTCTGCGAAGGCCGCGTCCATGGCGGTGATGCCCATGAGCTGCCGTACGATGTCTTGGGGCTGGTATTTTTTCTGGAATAACACCTGGATGAAACCTTTAAGTCGTGATGTCCCTGGGTCTGGGCCGAATTCATGCCGCGATCAAGCCTTCAATGCCCCCAAGTGAAACCCAGGACTACGGTGAATCAAGAATACGACTTATTTCAACTTGATGGGGAAAGAAGTCCCAAGGCCCACCGCCGCGGTTACCGATCGGCTCAAATGAAACCCCCGCGTTAAAACGCCCAAGCGACCCGGAGCCCGTTGCCCCCGGCGTCCGGAACCCAGCTGGTGACCGCGAGCTCCGGCTTGCTCCAGAGCTTGAGCCACAACAGGCTCCCGGCGTGGGTGCCCACCGAAACCCAGGCGCGGCGCCTGATGTCCCGGTCCGGCTTGCCCGCCAACCGGGCCAGGGGATAGACCGTCTTGGCCAACCCCGCCATGTTCACGAGGAACATCCCGGAGTAGCGGTGTTTCAGGGCCACGATTCCCCAGCCCAAAAGGTCCACGGCCGCCGTGGGATAGGCGTAGCCGTAGGCATGGTCGCGGAAAGCCTGGTAGTAGGCGAACCCGTAATAGTCCGCCAAGACCACCGGGATCGTGACCGCCTCATGTTTCGCCTGGACCGGGGAAGCCAACAGGAGACCGAGGCATAGCGCGAGAACGGGAATCATGCGGTTCATTGGAATGATCCCGAGTTCTAGGTTATAGGTTCTCAATTTTGAGTCGGCTTTAAACCCAAAAAAATTTCTTCTTTTGGCGTTACTTGAGCGTTTTTGGCCGGGGGATCGCCCCCCAGGTTAGGGCGTCGTGGGTGTCGCGGTGGGGGTCGCCGTCGGGGTCGGGGTTGAAGCCTCGGGGGAAACCGACGGGGTGGGGGTCGGCGTCGACGGCTGGTCCCATTGGAAGTTCACGGGCAGGGTGGTTTTGGAGAGGACATAGACGAACACCGGATAACTGGAGATGGACTCGCAGTTGGTGGTCTCGGTCGAGCTCAACATCCAAACCGTCACCTGCAGGCAGTCGGTGTCCACCCGGACCGGGGCGAACTTCTTGCAGGTGTTGTCCACCTGGCCCACCGGCACGAACAGGACCTGCTGGGTGGTCCAATCGATCTGGGGTTTCGTGGTGCCCTGGACGGTGGTATAGGCCTCCTGGGTGGGATCGATCGTCAGGTTGCTCCAATAGGTGTCGAAGCTCGCCTGGTCGAAACAGCCCGTGGGTCCCTGACGCACCAGCTGGGACCCCCCAGCGCCCTGGGCCTTGATCAACTTGAAGGGATAGGGGCGGAGGGGGCACTTCAGGGTCGCGACCTGGTTGAGGTTCGTGTCGGAGGGCCGGGCGATCTGGACGTTCTGGTTGATATCCACGCATCCCACGACGAGGAACAGGAGGGCGGTGAGGACGGGAACGAGGCGGTCTTTCATGGGGGCATTTTCCGCCAGGAGCCACCGGAAATCAATCGGCCTTTGGGGCCTGGGATTCGGACAGGGTTTCCTCATCCACTTCCACGCACAGAAGGTAACTCGTCCCGAGGTTGTCCTGGAACGCCGTGGCGAAGGTCAGGACCGGGCGTCCCGTGAGGCGCGACAGCGCCGGGTCGGAGACGTACTGGAGCCGGCGAAGGCCGCCCTCCATGATCATGTAGAAGTAGTCCCGGGTGGAATGGTCCGAGCCCTTGGCCGACGGCTGGAAGGCCCGGTGGTTGCGCTTCGGCCCCGAGGGCGCGTGCCCCACCCATTCGGTGACCTGGACCCCCTCGGTGTCCACCACGAAGCAGCCCCGGAGGTTCTGGTGCACCGCCACCTGGCCGTGCAGGATCATCTCGAAGCCTTCCCGGTCTCCCCGGGTCAGCTCATCCGTGATGTCCCCCAGGATGGACTCGAAAAGCCCGAGGTGGAACCGCTTGGTGCGCAACCGTTCCAAGTCGTCGGACTTCCGCCGGTCCTCCAACCCCTCCAGCGCCGCCAGGCTGGGGAAGGCGTTGAGTTTGTCGTACCTCGTGGGTTCCCCGATCCAGTGGCCCTGGAGCCAGTCCGCCCCCAGCTTGAGGGCCGTCCGGGCCTCCCCCTCGGTCTCCAAACCCGCCACCGCCAAGAGGGAACCGCTCCGGTGGGCCAAGGCGCCGATCGCCCGGACCATTTCCTGCCGGTAGGCGTCGTCTTCCAGGTCCCGGGAGAGGGACCGGTGGGTCTTCACCACGTCGGGGTTCAACCGGGGCAGCCAATTGGGGTGGCTCCCCGGGCCGCCCACTTCCTCGAGTCCGACCCGGAACCCCGCGTTGCGGGCCGCCCGGATGAAGTCCCGGAGCATCTCCGGGTCGTTGACCTGGGATTCCCGGACTTCCCACAGGATGTCCTGGGGCTTGAAGCCCCAGGCCTCGACCTCGGGGACCAGGGCGAGCACGGCTTGCGCCCCGGGGGCCACCCCGGTGGGCCCGAGGTTGACGTCCAACAGGATGCCGGGATTTTCCTTGTGGACCGCGCGAAAATACTCGAGCACCCGCTTTCGGCAAAGCCTGTCGAACTCGACGGTCTTTCCCTCGCGGACCGCCCAGGCGAAAAGGCCGTTGGGCGAGAGGATGCGGAGCGTGGTGGGGTCCACCCCGCGGCAAAGCCCCTCATAAGCCGCGATGGCGCGTGGGTTGACCGACACCACGGGTTGGTAATGGACCGTCAGGAACTCGCCCTCCAGGATCTCCTGGAAGGTGAGCCGCTTTTCTTCGGGCGTGGGATTCGTCGGCAACGGGGAAGGCTCCTCAGGAGACATCGTCGGGAAAGGGTTTAGCCCATCCGGGCCACGGATGCCACCCCCTTCTTTAAAACGGGCCTAGGCGCCGGGCAAAAACGGGCTTGCCGGGTTGTTATTGATCCGGGAAACGGTCCAAACGATCGGGAGTTTAAGCCTCTGGAACTTCCGGGCCCACACCCCTGTTTTTCCGGGGTTTGTCCCCGGAATCGTCGGCCCGGAGGCGGTCCAGGGCCTGGGCGTCGATATCGGCGCAGAGCATAAACCGGTGGTTCTCCCCGTCCCGGAAGACACGGGCGAAGGTCATACAGCGGGACCCCGAGGCTAGGGAGATATAGGGCTCGGTGATGTAGGTGGACTTTCCCAGCCCCGCCTCGAAGAGCATGAAGTAGTAGTCCCGCAGGGAATGGTCGGTGCCCTTGGGGGGCGGGTTGAAAAGCCGGCCGTGGCGCCGGAGGGCCTCGGGGGCGCGGAAAACCGTGTCGGTGACCTGGAGCCCCCCCTCATCCAGGACGTAAAGGCATTCCATCAGGGGGTAGAAGTGCGCCAGTTCCTTGAGGCGCCGGTCGAATTCCTTCCGCTGGATCTTCTCGAGTTCCACCTGGATGTCCCGGGTCAACACGTCGTAGCGCCTGAGCTTGAACCGCTTGACCCGGAGGGACTCGAGGATCGAGGCCTTCTGTTCGACCCCCAGTTCGGCGATCCGGTCCT
>CAYMOV010000053.1:0-17313 GCA_964392085.1 uncultured bacterium | reverse complement strand
TCGTCAAGAAGAACAACTTCGCCGACATGGTGGAGAAGGGCGATTACCTGACCATCGCCTCCAAGAAGCTCTGGTACACCCTGACGGATTGCACCCCGGAGTTCAGGCCCAACGGGTTCAATAAATATTCCGTGACAAGCCGATACTACCGGCTGCTTTGGTCGGGCCAATTGGGTTACAAGTTGGTCCAGGATTTCCACAATTTCCCCCGGCTCTTCGGCTGGGTCCATCCCGACGACACCTCGGAAGAATCCTTCTCAGTCTACGACCACCCAAGGTCCTATATCTTCAAGAAGGTGGCGATCATCCCCCGGGAACGGATCCTGGCGTTGTTATCCTCAGACGACTACGTGAAAGGCATCAACCGGGCCAACATGGAAAAGGTCACCCCGGAGAACGTGGACGCCTTCATCGCCGAGCAGCAAAAGCGTATCGAGGCCTCCGGTGCGCTCGCGAAATTGGACGCCGTGGCCACGGCCCAACCCACGCCTACCCCCGGGGCGAAGGCCGTCGCACCGGCCCGGCCCGTGCCCATGGACCGGTTGGGCCACAAACCCTCGGCCGCTGTTCCCTCAACCGCGGAGACTCCGACGCCTCCCGCCGTCCAGGCGCCCGACGGGGTTCCCGGCCCCCTTTCCGCCGGGGAAACCTCCATCCTGAAATCCCTTTCCCAGAACCCCATGGTGGAGGGGGAGCCTTCCGCTGACGCCAAACCCCCGGCTGAAAGCTTGGGTTACCAAGTCCGGGCCTGGTTCAGCTGGGTGGCCCTCCTAGTGGTTTTGGGATGGGTGTCGCTTCCCTGGGTCCTGCGTCTGATGCCGGGATTGGGCGCGGGTTCCTACGCGCTTTCGAAGATAGCTGGAATGCTCCTATTCTCTTGGTTGATTTGGCTCAGCGGGAACGTCGGCATCCCCTTCATCACCCAAAGCTGTTGGGGTTGGATCTTAATCCTCGCGGGCGCATCCGTTTTTACGGTCCTGTCCGACCGCAAGAGCCTATCCCAGGCCGTTTCCCGCTTCGGCGGGTCCTGGCTTTACCAGGAGGGCGTGTTCCTGCTGGCTTTCGCCCTTTTCACCTTGGTGCGGATCCACAACCCCCATGTCCATGACCCGATGGGAGAGGGCTACAGCGGCGGCGGGGAAGCCGGGATGGACTACGGTTTCCTGGCCTCGGTGGTGAGGGGCACGTCTTTCCCGGCCCAGAATATGTGGATGGCGGGCCAACCTATCGGCTATTCGTTCTATTACGGGCACCTGCTCATGGGGGTCCTGACGAAGACCCTCGGCTTGGCGCCGGAGGTGACCTATAACCTCGCCATCATCACCCTCTTCGCCCTGATTTTCACCGGGGCATTCGGGTTGGCCTACGGACTTTCGGGCCGCCGGGGAGGCGGGTGGATCGCGGGGTTCCTTTGCGCGGCAGCGGGGAACCTGGCGGGCGCCCAACAGTTCTTCAAGTACATCGCCGATGGGATCGCGCGGCGCAGCCTTGGGTCGAACCTCCTCGACTTTTTCCGGATCCAAGGCGGGTTTACCTTCGATTATTTCGGGGCCTCCCGGGTCATCCCCAACTCCATCAACGAGTTCCCCTACTTCAGCGTCCTTTTCGCCGATATGCACGCCCATACCCTGGCCATGCCATTCGCTATTCTCTTCATCGGGCTCGCGGCCTCGCTTTACTTAGCGAAACCTGTTTTCGGCGCCGACAAGAATTGGAACCTCCCGCTGGGGCTGTTCGCCGGCTTGGCCGCCTTCATGGCCGTGGCGGAAGTGGCGCTACGGCACCATCCTTTGCCCCTCGCACTCGCTTTTGGCGCCGCGATCGTGGGCTTCCTCTATGTCCTTATGGCCCGGGCGAAGGAAGACCGGCCCACGGTGGAGAGGATCCTGGCTTTGGGGTTTGTTTTCGGTTCCTTGGGGTTCCTCAACACCTGGGAGCTTCCGGTTTGGGGTGTCTTCCTATCGATCGTCCTGGTGGCCCGAAACCTCACGGGGTTGAAGGAAAAGGCCCTTGTCCCGGGGTTCAAGACGGCCCTGGCCGCCCTGGCGGGCGCCATGCTCCTCATGGGCTGGGTCGGCAACGCGCTTTACCGGGGGGAAAGCCTGGTCCTGGGAGGCGATACCAAGGTCTTGGCGGGTTGCCTGGGCCTGGCGGCCCTGGTGACCCTGATCGTCACACTTTTGAAAAAGAATATGCGGCCGCTTGGGTTCAGGCTGGGCCAGACCGGCTCCCTGTTGATCCTATTCGGGGCCTTCGCGTTCACCGCCTGGATCCCATATTTCACGGGTTTCGTCCCGCAACAAAACGAGGTGCTGTGGGTTTGGCCCAAGCTCCGAACCAGCCTCGACAACCTTTGGACCATCCATGGGGCTTTCCTTTCGGTCATCCTGGTGGGGTTCCTGGCGACTTACGGCCCTGAGACCCTCGCCTGGATTTCGGCATCCCCCGCCCGGGGACGGCGCAATGCCCGTAGAGGCGATTGGTTGGACGCGGGGCTAGATTTGATTGAGAAACTTCGATCCGCCTTGGTGGAACCCCAGGGAGCCGTAGGGTCCCTGATGGCCTTGGGGGTCGGGGTCTTGGTTTTGACCGTGGGGGCCTCCTGGGTGCACCACACGGACACCGCCAAGGCTTGGGCTCCTTGGCTGGCCCTGGCGTTCGCGACGATCGCCGCCGTGACCTTAGCTCTTGCGGTTTACCTGAAGGACAGGCTCTGGGCTTGGACTGCCTTCGCGGGCGCGGTCCTGGTCTGGTTTTCCATGATGGTCGTGGGTCTCCTCCAATTACGGGGCGGGGGAGTGGATGAAACGCCCTTGTTGGGGTTGTGGGTCCACGCGGGCCTTTTGCTGCTCGGTTTCTTCAACTTGGGCCTCGCGGTGAAAAGCCGTTCGGACCGCCCGCTCTCCTTCACATACCTGCTGGGCGCGATGTTCTTCCTGGTCCTGGCGGTGCTTGAAATCCTCGTCATGAAGGAATACCTGGGTGGGGACTGGATGCGGAATAACTCCCTGTTCAAGTACCTCTATTGCGCCTGGCTCCTGGCTTCGGTGGCCGCGGGGTCACTTCTTCCACGCCTTTGGGAGGAGGTCCAGGGATGGCTGAAACTCCGGAGGGAGTCCCTCCAAGCGCGGACCTGGTTGCTGGCCGCCACGGCCGTATTCCTGTGGTTGTTCCTGGTGACCCTCTTCAGGGAATTCGCGCCTTTCCTTGATAATTGGATGGTCTATTCCCTGAATTTGGTCTTGGCGGCCAGTCTCTTTGGGTGGATGGTCGTGGACGGACGGTGGTCGGTTTTGGGAGCCTCTGTTCCGGGGATCCCGCTCCTCCTTCTCCTGGCCCTTCCATTCCTTCAGGACGTCGCGCCGGCCTCCTACCTGGGTCTCTTAGGCCGGCAGGCTGGGGCCTTCGGGGCCGCCTTCCTTTTTCCATCGTTCGTGGTGATCGGGGCGGTCCTGGCGTTGGAATTCATCGGGAACCGGCAACCGGGCTTGGGCCGCCGTTCATTCATCATGAGCTGGAAAGCCCTCCTGGTCCTGATGCTTGCCCTGACCGCGGTCTACCCCCTGGCGGGAAGTTGGCGCAAGTGCCACGACTTCCTCCCCAAGTGGCGCGAAGAGCGTATGGGGTACAAGGAATCCCCGACCCTGGACGGATTGTCGTTCATCCGGCATGGCGATCCCTATGACGCGGCGGCAATCCGTTTCCTGAATGAAAAGGTTCCCGGGCAACCTTGCCTGATCGAGACTGTCGGGATCGGGTACAACACTTGGGGTTCCCGTTTCTCGATCTTCACGGGAATTCCGGCGTTGATGGGCTGGGATGGTCACGTCGGGGAATGGGTGGGGAGCACCCAGAGCGACAACATCCGGAAGCGATATAACGCCACCGAGGAGATCTTCAACACCCCCGACCGGGAGAGGGCCCGGCAATTGTTGAGGGCCTACGGGGTCAACCTCATCGTGGTGGGGCCCTTGGAGCGCGGGATCCTGGATTCCCGCAAAGGCTACAGCCCGGCCGGGTTGGCGAAGTTCGAGGGCTGGCTTCCGGTGATCTACAAGAACCCGGGGGTCTCGATTTACTACTTCGACCCGGCCCAGAGTCCGCCGACTTCGGGAGTTTAAGCCGACTTTGTCGGTGGATTGGCCGCAAGAACCGTCGTTGGGGTGATCCCCCTGGAGGATGACGCATGGGACCGTTGCTCGCATGGTGGCTGGTGGTCTTATTGATGGGGTGGGCCGCCTTGCCCCTCACCTTCCTGACCCTCAAGCACCTCCCGGACAAGGGATACGCCTTCTCCAAGATCCTCGCCCTGATCTTCCTGGGTTATGTCGGGTGGATCTTCGGGCATTTCACCTTTGGGCCGATTATCCCGTACCTGGCATTGTTCCTGTTGCTCGTCACCGGACTCCTACTTTGGAACCGTTCGGGCCACGCCCTCCGGGATTTCCTGAAGGAACATTTCGGTTACGTCCTCGTGGTGGAGGCCCTTTTCCTGGCGGCCTTCCTGGTGGCGGGGTCCTTCAAGAACATCACGCCCGACATCACGGGAACCGAAAAGCCGATGGATTTCGCCATGATCAACGGCATCCTGAATTCGTTGAAGATGCCCCCCCAGGACCCCTGGCTCTCAGGTGGAAGCATTTCCTACTATTATTTCGGCTACTTCGTGGTGGCAAGCCTGATTAAGTTGACCGGGGTGGCCCCCTCAGTCGGTTATAACCTGGCCGTAGCCCTCATATGGGCCCTGTCGGCCGTGGCGGCCTTCGGTTTAGGTTACGCCTTGACCCGCCGGTTCAGGTACGCGGGCTTTTCCTGCGCTTCCGTGACCGTCCTGGGCAACCTGGATTACTGGCATAGGGCCTTCCAAAGTTTTAAGGTGGGGGACCTCCGGGCGCCCTATTACAACTTTACGGCGGATCCGAACGCGCTCAAGGGCCTCCCGGGTTTCTTCGGGTTCCTCTTCAATCCTTTGGCGCATTACTGGGATTATTTCCAGGCCTCCCGGATTGTCCCGGTGCCACCCTCGGACAAGTTGATCAACGAATTCCCTGCCTTCAGTTTTTTCCTGGCGGATCTCCATCCCCACGTCATGGCCATACCTTTTGTCCTCTTCGCCATGGCGATTTGTTACAACATCCTGAAAGCGCCACTCCCGGGCTTGGAGGTGTTCGGGGGACGCCGCCCTTGGCAGGTTTCCCAATGGATCCTGGTGTCAGTGGTTTTCGGTTGCCTTGGATTCCTGAACTCCTGGGATTACCCGACCCTCATGCTGCTCTTGGGGCTTTCCCTGCTCCTGCAACAGCTTTGGACCGGGGCCAAGGACCAGCCCCATTGGTTCAAGCGCCTGGCCCTGATCGGCCTTCCCCTGGTGGCCGCGACCTTTATTTTCTTTACGCCCTTCTACCTGAGGTTTCAATCCCAGGCCAAGGGCTTGGGATTGGTCCGGGACCGCACTGATCTTTACTACCTCGGGGTCCTGTTCGGGCTCTTTCTTTGGATCGCCCTACCGGTCCTAGTGGGCCGCGCCCTCGCCGCGGTCCACGAGAAGGCCGGACGAATGAAGGCCAAGAAGTCCGATGAACTCCAATGCGTGATCTGCGGACAGGAGGGTTCCGGCAAGAAATTCTGCGGGAATTGCGGTGGGGAACTGGCCCCTCCCGTGGACGTCGAGGTGACGCCCATCCCGGACGAGGGCTTTAGGAACGGCCTGAAATCCGCGGGGGCCTGGCTCAGTGATCCGGGGAATTCAGCGAGGGGTTGGACCGTGCTTTTGGGGGCTTTCCTGGTCCTGGGACTCCTGAACCTGGGCCATTTGGAGTTGTCCGTGCTCCTGGGCGGTTTGATCCTCGTCTTCCTGGCGGCACTCTCTTTCTCCTCAAAAAACGACAGTAAGGAAATGGTGTTCGCGACCCTGCTCGCGGCGATCGCGGGCCTCCTTTTGACGGGTTGCGAGGTGGGCTATATCCGCGACCATTTCGCTGGCGGGGAATTGTACCGAATGAACTCGGTGTTCAAGTTCCACTACCAGGTTTGGCTGCTTCTCTCCATCGCCTCCGCGCCTTTCCTCAAATGGCTGTTGGAGGTCCAATTCCCAGTTTGGGCGTCTTGGAAACGGATCGGATGGGCCTCCGTGGCTCTCCTGGCCCTGTTGGGGTCGTCGCTTTATCCGGTCCTCACGGTGGAGGCCCGCATGCGTTCCGCGGGCGGCACCAAAACCTTGGACGGCTTGGCGGCGTTCAAGGCCGCCGACCCGGGTGATTTCGAGGCCGCCCAGTTCATCCGGGATGAGATCAAGCCGGTGGATGGACGGATCCCCGTCATCCTGGAGTCCTGGGGCGGTTCCTACAGCCAATTCGCGCGAATCGCCACCCAAACGGGATATCCCACCGTTTTAGGGTGGGATTTTCATGAGGCCCAATGGCGCGGGAGTTGGGACCAAGCCGCGATCCGGGGTGGGTCATCCGATGATACGGTGATGCACCGACGTAACGACGTGGATACAATCTATTCCTCCACGGACCTCAACCAGGCCAGGGACCTTCTAAAGAAATACGGAGTGGATTACGTGGTGGTGGGCAACTTGGAACGGCAGGGGACTCCTCCGAACAAGGCTGCCTATCCACCCGATGGACTTGTGAAGTTCGATCAGATGGGCCAGAAGGTGTTTGACCGGTTCGGGACCGCGATCTACAAGGTCCATCCCTGAGTAGGTTCCAAACAAAATGTCCGAGGAGCGTGAAGAAAAATGAATAATCTGTTCAAGATCACGAAAAAGGAGGGGATCCTTTCAGGGGCCCTCCTGGTGGTGGCCCTGGCGGCCGGCGTGACCCTTTTGGGTCCGAAAGGCTCCAAGGGCCCGGTCCAATTGACCTACCCGCGTGGGATCTCGGTGGACGCCGCGGGGAAATATTTCTACGTGGCCAATAGCCGCGCCCACGACATCCTCAAATATCGGACCTCGGACATCAAGCTCGAGGACGATTTCGGTGAGTTCGGCCGGGTTGAGAACGGGGACCCTAAGCGATTGGCCGCGGAGATGCTCGGCAAGTTCAACGAGCCGAACGGCGTGGCGGTGGGCCCGGACGGCCTCCTTTACGTGGTGGACACCTGGAACTCCCGGGTCCAAGTCCTGGACCCGAAAAACGGCAAGGTTAAAAAGGTCATCACCTCGGATGACGGTTTCTTCGGCCCGCGGGAGCTGGTGGTGGACAAGGATGGTTCCGTCTACGTCGCCGACACGGGACGCCACCGGGTCGTCAAGTTCGGGACCAAGGGCGAGCGGATACGGGTGTTGGGCAGTCCTAAGGGGAAAGGGGACGGCGATGGGGAATTCAACGAGCCGATCGGCTTGGCCCTGGATCCCGCGGGGAACCTTTTCGTGGCGGACCGCCTGAATTTCAGGATCCAGGTGTTCGACTCCAACGGGCATTTCTTGAGGAAGTTCAAGGTCAAGGGCTGGGAGGCCGACCAGATCGATATGGAGCCCCACCTGGCATTGGACGCGGCCCGAGGGATCCTTTACGCCTCGGACGGGCGTGGCCACCGGATCCTCCGGTACACCCTGGACGGAAAACAGGGGGATCCCATCGAAAAGGGTTCGGACGGCTTCCCCCTAAAGGCTCCGATCGGCGTGGCCGTGGATCCGACGGGCGACCTTTACGTTTCGGACGCGGGTTCCAATAAGGTGTTGCGGCTCAAGCCCTGACCCCTATGACGTGAAACAACGGTCCCGGCCGAAAACCGGGACCGTCCAGTCGACAAACCACTTTGGAGGCCGATCCGATGTCGCCCAGCCCCGTCAAGGTCAAGCTTAAGTCCGGCTCCCGGCGCAAGTTCGGCCGTAAAAAGGCAAAAGCCCGAAAACCTTTGGGACGGGGTGGGAAGATGGTCCTCCTCCTGATGGGGATCCTGGCCCTATGGGTGGCCATTTGGTGGGGCGTCCAATCCGTGAAACGGCAGATGTTGGCTGGCCGAATCCTGGAGGTCAATGTCGACGGGGAGTTCTTTGGCCCCGGTGACGACCCGGGTCGTTTTAAGGAACCTTGGGGCGTCTGCGTGGGCCCGAACGATACGCTTTACGTCTCGGACTTCGGGAATGGTCGCGTCCAGAAATTCAACCAGGACGGCCAACTTCTCCAGGTGATCGGGGCCAAGGGGAACGATAAGGACCAAAAACCCGGGACGTTCAACCAACCCACCGGTATTTACGTCGACCCCGCCGGCTTCCTGTACGTTTGCGACACGTTTTTCCACCGGATCCAGAAATTCGACGCCCAGGGTAAGTTTATCAAGACCTGGTCCCACGGTTTCTTCGGACCGAGGGGCATCACCGGCGACGCGCAAGGCCATCTTTACGTCACCGACACCGGAAACCACAAGGTCCAGGTGTTCGACCAGGATGGGAACTTCTTATCGGAATGGGGGGCCGGGGGACGTTCGGACGCGGTCGGACGCTTCGAGGAGCCCAACGGCATCGTCGCGGGGTCGGATGGGTTCGTGTACGTCGCGGACACCGAAAACAGGCGTATTGAGAAGTTCGACGGTGCCGGAAAATTCAAGGCCGCCTTTAAGGTGGAGCCCTGGCTGGGTAAATGCTGCGAGGTGCCCTATTTGGCCATCGGTCCCACGGGGTTGTACACGACGAACGCGAGCGCCAACTCAGTCCTCCGCTTGGATCCCCAAACCGGGAAATTGCTCGCCATCTACCGTAAAAAAGGTGAACTGAAGGATGGCGGGTTTTCCTACGCCGCGGGAATCGCTTTGGACTCGGGGGGGCGGGTTTGGGTGGTGGAGAAGAGTGTGGGGAAGGTCGTCCGATTCACCCCGCCGATGTTGAACGGCCGTTGAGGGCTTGAGCATGGCCGCCCGGAGGGCCCCCGAAGGCAAACGCTTTTCAACGCTGATCGTGGTCCCCACCTACAATGAGGCGGGGAACCTCGGGGCCGTTTACAGGAAGATCTTCAAGTCGGTTCCGGGCGCGGACCTCCTGGTGGTGGATGACGGGTCGCCCGATGGAACGGGCGAAATGGCGGATCGCCTGGCGAAGAAGGATCGCCGGGTCCGGGTCCTCCATCGATCGGGCAAGCAGGGTCTCGGGTCCGCGTATGTGGCCGGGATGAAATTCGCCTTGGAATCGGGGTACGACCGCGTCGTGGCGATGGACGCCGACTTGTCCCACGACCCCCGGAACATCCCCCGGATGCTGGACCTCTCCCGTTCCTATGACTTGGTCATCGGGAGCCGCTATGTTCCGGACGGGGGCATGGCGAACTGGGGCGTCTTTCGCCTGGGCATCAGCAAGTCCGCGAACCTTTTCCTGAAGGCCCTCCTTGGGGTGAACCAGCTCGATTGCACGGGAGGATTCAAGTGCTACCGCGCGGATCTTCTCAAGCGAATCCGCTTGGATCGGGTGTTTTCCCCGGGATATTCATTCCAGGTCGAAATACTTTACCGGTCCCTCCGGGCGAACGCCCGGGTCGTGGAGATCCCCATCCTCTTCGTCAACCGGCATAAGGGCGAAAGCAAATTGAATTTTCGGGAGGTCTCCGGGTTCTTTTGGACGGTCCTTCGATTAAGGGTCCAAGCCTGGCGGGACAAGGCGTTTTCCTGAGCGATGAATCAAGGGGGGGGCATGGCCAAGGGAAAGACCTTATCCATCATTGTGCCGGTTTATAATGAGGTGACCACCCTGCTTCCGTTGCTGAAAAAGGTCCAGAAGGTCAGGTTGTTGGGTCTCCGGAAGGAAATCCTGATCGTGGACGACGGATCCACCGACGGGACCGCCCAATTGCTCGCCAAGATCCGCGTACCGGGCGCGAGAGTCTTCACCCATCCTGAGAACCGCGGCAAAGGCGCGGCCCTGAGGACGGCAATCCCCCACACCACCGGCGACTACGTGATCATCCAGGATGCGGACCTGGAATACGACCCCTCGGATTACGTGACGGTCCTGAAACCGCTTTTGATGGGGGACGCCGACGTGGTTTACGGGTCCAGGTTTTTGGGCGGGTCCCGCCGGGCATTCCTGTTCCTCCATTACATTGGCAACAAACTATTGACCCTGATCACCAATATTCTCTACAACACGATCCTCACCGACATGGAAACCTGTTATAAGGCCTTTCGCGGGGACCTTCTCAGGAGCATTCGGCTCCGCTCAAACCGTTTCGACTTTGAGCCGGAAGTCACGGCGAAGGTGTTGAAGCGCGGCGCGAAGCTGTATGAGGTCCCTATTTCATTTCGGGGCCGGGGTTTTGAAGAGGGGAAGAAGATCACTTGGCGGGATGGCGCGGTCGCGCTCTGGACGCTGATCCGATACCGGTTCATGGATTAATTGAAGGAAAAAAAGGGATGATCGCTTTCGCCCGTGGAACCGCAAACGAGGGGTGGGCTATGCCTCATGGGCCATGTCGGAATCCACCATGAGGTGGATGAGGCCCTTAAAATCCACCGACGGTTTCCAGCCCAAGACCGTTTGGGCCTTTGAGGCATCTGCGCGGGTCTCGGCGATGTCCAACTTCCGTAGAAGGTTTTCATCCGTGACGACGTATTTAACCCAGTCAAGCCCTGAATAGGCAAAAGCCTCCTCGACAAACTCGCGCACCGTATGGCTTTCGCCGCTCCCCACTACGTAATCCTCGGGCTTTTCCGCTTGAAGGGCCAACCACATCGCGCGGACTGTGTCGCCCGCGAAGGTCCAATCCCGCTTGGTGTCGAGGCTACCCAACACCAGCTTGTCAAGTTTCCCGGACTTGATGAGGGCCACGGCCCGGGTGATCTTACGGGTCACGAAAGCCTCCGTCCGGCGGGGGGATTCGTGGTTATAGAGGATGGCATTCACCGCGTATAGGCCGTGGTGAATCCGGTAATGGACGGTCATCCAGTGGGCGAAAGCCTTGGCGTAACCGTAGGGGCTCTGGGGCCGAAAGGGCGTGTCCTCGTTCTGGGGGCTGGTGAGGGCCTCGCCGAAAAGTTGGGCGCTGGAGGCCTGAAGAAATCGAGTTGGATGACCGGACCGGCGGATCGCCTCCAGGAGACGTACGGGACCCATGGCGTTGATCTCGGCGGTGAGTTCGGGTTCCCGCATCGAGACTTGGTCGTCCGACTGTGCCGCCAGGTTGTAGACCTCGTCCGGCAGGATTTGGGCGATCAGGCGGGTGAGCCCTTCCGAATCAGTCAGGGAACCGGTGTAGGTGTGGACGGCCGTACGTTGTTGGGGCGAGAGGGCTTCCAGCCATGTCTTGGAAGGTGTCGTTTCGGGGTGCACAAGACCATGAACTTCGTAACCCTTGGAAAGAAGAAGTTCGCCCAGGTAGCTTCCATCCTGGCCCGCGATGCCCGTCAGAAACGCTTTGGGCATGGGATTAAACCACCTGCAAGGTGGGGAGAGGTACGATAAATTTGCAGCCGGCATCTCGGAGGGACTTTTCCCGGACCATGAAGGCATCGGTGAAGTGCCAGGGCAAGATCAAGAGGTAATCCGGTTTGCGGGATCTGCATTCCTCCTCGCTGATGATGGGAATTCCGGTGCCGATGGTCTTGAGCCCCACCTTCTCGGGAGTCCGCTCGGCGATAGCCGGCAGGAGATCGGGTGTCAGGCCGTAAAATTGGAGGGTCGTATTGCCCTTGGTGCTGGCACCGTATCCCAAGACGGTCTTACCTTGCTTTTTGAGGTCCTTCAACAGGTTGAGTGTCTTTTCCTTGTTTTCCACGCAGCGCTTGAAAAAAGCCCTATAGGGTTCGGGGGAGAGTAGGTCCAGCCGCTTCTCGTATTCCAACAGGCTCTTTACCCGAAAATCGCCGATTTGTTGGGCGTGGTAGGAGAGTTTCAGGGTCCGATTCTCGGTATGGGTGAGGTAACAGCGGAAACTGCCGGAGTTCACGTCGTTCAACTCCACGTCCACTACCCGCAAACCCTCGGAAGCCGCCAGGTTCTGAAAAACGCTGAACGAGTAGTATTCGATGTGCTCGGCCAGGATATTGTCGAAGGCGTTTTGTTCGAGCATGAGGGGCATATAGCTCATCTGCATGATCCAGAGGCCTCGAGGATCAAGCACGGCCTTGATGTCCTTGACGAATTGATGCGGGTCGGGCAGGTCGTAAAACATGGCGATGGAGGTGATGACTTTGGCCTTTTTGGGGGCATACGCCGAGTAATGTTTCTCTTCGAAGTAGTCCTCGACGATTTCATTGGCGTGTTTTGAGGAATGGGGCTTCAGGTTCTTGGCGGGGTCGATCCCGATCCGATAAAGGTTCTTTTCCCAAAAGGACAGGAGGGTCCCATCGTTGCAAGCGATGTCCAGGACTGCGTCCCCCGGCTGTACCTCCACGAATCGTTTGGCCGCCTGGGTGATGCCCTGGAGTTCCAGGACCATGGATTCATTGATCCCCGAGCGGTACCAGTACTTGCGGTACATCTTGTCCTGGGGATATAGTTCATACAATTGGACCAGGCCTGAGTTTTGCCCGATGCCGACCTTCAGGGAAGAGGTTTCGCCGTCCTTGGGGTCATTCACGAAATCTGTGACATACTGAACCCCGAAATCCATGACCTCTACTAGGGGGGATCCGTCGATACGGCAGGTATTGCGGGTCGCGTTGGACACTTTAATCTCCTTCGGCTTCCTGGGGATGCGTCTTTGGGATACGGTTTTCCGAACCCCACAAAAACTCGCTCTCAACCGACCTCGTGGTTGAAAATCGGCTAACCGATGTAACTCATGTCCCAACGAACGCGGAACCCACAGGGAATGGATACCCAAGCCTCACGGGGAGTGATAAGATGACGTCTCATTTCCTTTTAACGCACTACGGAGTCATGACATGAAGCCTCCCGACGGGTCCAGATCCCGCCGTTCAACGAATTGGATTCGCCGGAAAACCTTGGTTATTGTACCAACCTATAATGAAATTGAGAACCTGAAGACGATGTATGACCGTATTACGGCTTCAGTCAAATTCAGCGACATTCTCATCATTGACGACGGTTCCCCGGACGGGACCGGGGATCTCGCGGACCGGCTGGCCCGGAAGGACAAAAGGGTCCATGTGCTCCACCGGGCCGGGAAATTGGGCTTGGGTACCGCCGTCATCGCGGGGTTTCGATGGGCCTTAGGGGCCGGTTATGAGGTGATCGTGACGATCGACGCGGATCTTTCCCATGACCCTGTCTACATCCCCCAAATGCTCCAATTGATCGGTGAGTATGACCTGGTCATTGGAAGCCGTTATATGAAAGACGGGGGGATGGTGAATTGGAGCCTCCGCCGGTTGATGATCAGCCTCTTCGCGAACATGATGCTGAAGATGATCCTGCGGATCGACCAGAAAGATTGTTCCGGAGGCTTTAAGGCCTATACCTCCGATCTCCTGCGGAAAATCGGCCCAGAGAAAATCATCTCCCCGGGATATGTGTTCTACGTTGAAATCCTCTATCGAGCTCTCAAGGCCGGGGCGAGGGTCCGTGAGATCCCCATCATTTTCGTGAACCGCGGAAAAGGGAAGAGCAAGTTGGGGATGAATGAGGTTGTGGGATACGCCGTCAATGTTTTCCGCCTTCGGGTTTTGACTTGGCTCGGGCATATCTAAACCCCGGGTCCGCGAAGTGGTCCTGACGCCAACGACTCGATGGAATGGGATGAGGAGCTCCGTGATGAAGACGCGACAAGAATTTTTCGCCCATTACCTCAGGCACTGTACGGTCGCCCACGCGCTATGGCGGTCCTATGAGTGCGAGCGTTTCGCCCAGGAGCGGTTTCAAGGCCCCATCTTAGACCTCGGGTGCGGGGATGGTTTCTTCGCTTCGGCGGTCTTCGGCCATCTGGACGCGGGCATCGATTTGGATGGGACGGAAATCGAGCGGGCGGAGAAAAAGGGGATCTATGACGTCGTCATATGCGCCTCCGCCACCCGGATGCCGTTCAAGAGCGGTGCCTTCCGCACGGTGGTCTCCAATTGCGTCCTGGAGCATATCCCAGACATAGACGCGGTCCTGAAAGAATGCTTCCGGGTCCTGAAACCGGGAGGTATCGTGGTGACAACGGTCCCCAGTGAAATCTGGGACAGTGGATCGTATTACCTTAAGTTCTTCAGGTGGTTCGGCTTCAATGAGGCCGGCCAGTGGTACAACCGAAAACTCAACCAGGTATTCCGTCACTACCATGTGGATGAAAAGAAGGTTTGGGCAACGCGGTTCCGTAAAGCCGGCTTTAAGTTGGTTAAGGCGGAATACCTGATCCCCGAACAGGTCCATCACACCTTCGAAAGATGGTTTATCCCGGCCATCCCCGCGAAGATATGGAAGTCCCTTTTTAAGCGGTGGATCCTGATCCCCGCGTCAAGGTTTTGGGCCCCGGGTTTCTTCAATTGGTGGTTCCGGGATATGCTCAAGTTGGAGGGCGAAAAAGGGGTTTGTTATTACCTGGTTGCCCGAAAACAGAGGGCGCGTTGAGCCTCAGGTGAAGCCCGCCGGCCCGCCCATCTGGGGATTCGGCCGAACCTATACTGGAGCCGCCGGATTGAACTTGAAACCAACGAAACCCATCTCAATGACCGATCGTCTTGAACATCCGGAGCTGCTGATTTTCATCTTGGGCGGAACCTTGGCTGCGGGGCTGAATTTTTCTACGGCGCTGGTGCTGCATGGCTATTTCGGAATTTTGCCCGGGTGGGCCTTTTTCTTCTCGACCCTGCTTAATCAGGGATTCCACCTGTTTTACTACCGAATCGTCTATGTCAACCGCGAGACCCCGTTCAAGACGTCGGACGCCATCCAGCTTCCGCTTCATGTTCTGGTCGCTGTGGCTGCTGCAATTATCCTGAGCTGGACCATGACTACCTTCCAATTAGGCTTCGGAGCCTCCGTCATAACGGTTATCGCTACGCTCTCTTTTTTCAATATCCTCTTGACCCGTATGGCGACATTTGGGTCCGCAAAACTCGCCATGGTCCAATATAAGGAGGTGGGCGAAAGCTTCTACGACGACCAGACAGATATCAAAAAGGTCAGCCGTTTCCGTGCCTGGTACCACCGGTCCAGGTATGAACGCCTTAGCCGATTTGTCCAGGAACATTACCGGAAAGGACAAAAGCTTGTGGACTTGGGCTGCGGTAATTGTTGGTGGAACTCCACGGGGTTGCCGGTCACCGGCGTAGACATCAACGGTAAAATGCTTAGGTGGGCGAAGCGGAATGGCCGTCTGAGGGACTTCAAAGTGGTGGAGGATATTTCGAAGACCGGCTTGAAAACCCATGGGTATGACCTTGTGATCATGACAGAGGTTTTGGAACACCTTTTCGACCTGAAAGGCTCTTTAGCCGAGGTGGATCGGCTCCTGAAGGATAAGGGCCAATTCCTCCTGACGGTGCCCTATGATTACTTTATGGGCCCGTTTTTCGTTTTGTTCAACCTCAACTGCATTTTCCAAGGCTTCGTCCTGGGGAGCGTTTACCATCGGTACCGTTGTGGGCATATCCACCATTACGATAAAGGCCGATTAAAGATGGTCCTCGAAACAAACGGCTTCACCCTCAAACAGATATTTGTGGTCAATGGACTATTGCTTTACGCCATAGCTGAAAAAAGCGGGAAAACTCCATCCTCCCCCACATCAGTTCCTGAGGCCCTTCCTCCCAGTTTCCATTGACCCTGCGGATTACTCGGCGGCCGGGGGAGCGGAAGGTTCCTTTCGACCGGGTGCCATTGGGAGCTGAATCCGGCCTTTTCCCCCCTAACTTCGCGATGGGACCCGCTTTGTCCCAAAACCAGTGGGGGAACCAAGCGCCATGCTCCATGTCGGGTTTTACCCCCGTTTCTTCATGTTTTCGGCGCATAAATCGTCACTTTCGTGTATATTTAGCGTTCATTGGAAGGTTGAAAACCATTTCATTTCGACTTTTCCATCAGTTTTAGCTCAGTTGGGCCCCCAAGGAGGGACATCCAATGGCAAGTCGTTCCCGTAAACGCACCAAACCCAATGTTTCAGCTCCCGTGGCACCCACGGTAATTGAAACTAAAGCCAAAGGCCGCAACAAACCGGTTGGGGTGATTATCCTTTTGGTGGTTCTGATCATGGCGGTTTGGGTCGCTTCCAAGATCCAACCATCCGCCCCAAAGCAATTTAAGATGAAACAAACCTTCCATTTCTCAGGGACCGGTAATACCTCGGGCCCCATGGGAATTTGGGGTGTCGCAGCCATGGGTGCGGACGAGTTGGCACTTTCAGACCAGACCTACGGGCGAATCTTGATTTTTAACCGTGATGGGAAAATGGTGAAAACTTGGGGGAAGAAGGGCAAGGAAGGCGATTCCTTTGTGGAACCTTCGGCCATCAGGGTGGATGACACCGGGAACATTTGGGTGGTGGACCCCTGGAGGAGCATGATCCGCGGATTCACTCCCCAAGGAAAAGAGTTAACTAAGGTTCTACTCACGGATCGGTTTTATGGACCCCGAGGCATCGCTTGTGATGGGCCGAATTTTTTCATCGCGGATACTGGAAGCCATCGGATCGTGAAGGCTGACCACGCGGGTAAGGTATTGTCGACTTGGGGGGAGAGCCGAGGTTCGGACAAAATGAGCGTGGATAACCCGAGGTCCATCACACAAGTCGGCAAGGACAAGTACTATGTCGCTGATTACGAAAATCAGCGTATTCAGGTTCTTGATCCTTCCAAGGGTTTCATCCAACAAATTAAGTGTGGATGTAAGCCAAGCGATATTGCCGTCGATTCCGACGGACGCATTTACGTCGCCTGCCTGGAGGGGGGAGTTGTGAAGGCATACGCCTCCAATGGCAGGGAACTCGGTAATTTAGTGGACGCAAATGGCGTCGCGGATGGGTTTCACGGGGTAAGCGGACTGGCTATCGCAGCCGACGGGACTGTTCTGATGGGTGGTGGTGACAATGTGACCGGTTGGAAGCCGATCCCATAAGTCAAAGACGTGAAAGGGACCCAAGGTTACAGGGCTGATTGCCGGTTTTTCACCGGTGAAAAGCCCTGTGCCCCCCATAAAACTGAAGGCGTTACCTGCGGAAGCTGTCCCAGGTATCAAGCCATCAAGGGTATCCGTCTCATTTTTAAGTTGGCGGCCGCGGGTGATGTTCTGCGGTCCACCGCGATCATTCCCGCGCTTCGGCGCCGTTTTCCCCAATCCGCTCTATGGTGGATCACGGCCCCGGGTTCAAAACCACTCCTCCAAGGACATCCGGGCCTCGATTGGATATCGGACTATCTTTCGCCTATTTCGGGTATTCTTGAAAAGACCACTTTTGAAGCGGTTTATAACCTTGACATGAGTCGTGAGTCTTGCTC
>CAYMOV010000052.1:4802-17314 GCA_964392085.1 uncultured bacterium | reverse complement strand
ACTCACCCAAGCTTACGCGGGAAAGGCCTGATATGCGCATCGACCCCATCGGTTCGAATCCCAATCCTGTCACCAACATCCCGGAGCCCTCGATGCCCCCGCCAAGCCTGTCCCCGGCGGTGCTGGAGCGCATCCAAATGGTGACCGACCCGGGCCTCCGGGCCGACCTAGGCCCCCTGATCGCCGCGGTGGATGACCGGGCCCGGAAACTCACGTCCAGCAAGGGCCGCACGGACTTTGAGGACTACAAGACCGCCGTGAAGAACTTCATGACGAGGGTGCTGCCCCATTCCTACCGGACGGAGGAAACCCGGGGCCAACGTAAGGACGGCAAGTTCGTGGTTTTCCTGATGGTCAAGAAGGTGGACGAAGCCATGGAGAACCTGGCGAACCTGTTGATGCAGGGCCAGCAGGATTCCCTGAAGTTCGTGGCGGGCCTGGACGAGATCCGCGGCATCCTGCTGGACCTGACCCTCTAACACTACCGATCGGAACGGACGCAGCCATGTTGAACAAGCAAAACCCCGAGGAAGCCCTGGAGCGAGTGCGCCTGGCCGTCGAGGACATCCGCCTCGGCCGGATGGTGGTGGTGGTGGACGACGAGGACCGCGAGAACGAGGGCGACCTCGTGATGGCGGCCGAGAAGGCCACGGCGGAAACCATCAACTTCATGGCCAAGGACGCGCGGGGCCTCATCTGCACCCCCATGTTGCCCGAGGACCTGGATCGACTCGGCGTGTCCCTGATGGTGCGCGAGCAGGAGGACGCCTTCCGAACGGCCTTCACGGTGTCGGTGGACGCCAAGGCCGGCGTCACCACGGGCATCTCGGCCGCCGACCGGGCCCAGACCGTCCGCATGCTGGCTGATCCATTGTCCCGCCCCGAGGATTTCGTGCGACCGGGCCACATCTTTCCCCTCAGGTACCGGAAAGGCGGCGTCCTCCGGCGGGCGGGCCACACCGAGGCGGCGCTGGACCTGACGGTGTTGGCGGGCCTCCGGCCCGTGGCGGTCATCTGCGAGATCCTGAAGGACGACGGAACCATGGCCCGCCGGGACGACCTGGCGGCCTTCTGCGCCAAGCACGGCCTGCGCATGATTTCCATCGCCGAGCTCATCCGCTACCGCCGCCAGCAGGAAAAGCTGGTTCGCCGGGTCCTGGAACTCAAGCTCCCCACCTCCACCGGCGATTGGAAGGTGCTGGTCTACCGGGCCACGACGGAGGATGACGACAGCTTGGCCCTGGTCAAGGGGGACCTGTCCCAGGGCGGGCCGGTCCTGGCCCGCATCCATTCCGAGTGCCTGACGGGGGACGTGTTCCATTCCATGAAATGCGACTGCGGTGACCAACTGCACGCCGCCATGGCGGCCATCGCCGCCGAGGGCCGGGGAGTGGTGCTTTACATGCGACAGGAGGGCCGTGGAATCGGGCTCCTGAACAAGCTCAAGGCCTACCAACTGCAGGAACAGGGGTACGACACGGTGCAGGCCAATGAGAAGTTGGGCTTCCCGGCGGACCTCCGGGACTACGGCATCGGGGCCCAGATCCTCGTGGACCTGGGCGTCCGGGAAATCCGCCTTTTGACCAACAACCCCAAAAAGATCGTGGGCATCGAGGGGTACGGCCTGAAGGTGGTGGAACGGGTGCCCATCGTGATCGAGCCGAACCCCTCCAACGCGGCCTACCTGGAGACGAAACGCGAGAAGATGGGCCACCTCCTGGGCCGGCCGGGGGAGAAACCATGACCGCCCCGATCCAAGGGACGCCTAAGGGCGCCGGGCGCAGGGTGGCCGTGGTGGTTTCCCGGTTCAACGACCTGGTGACGAAGAAACTGTTGGAAGGGGCCCTGGCGGCGTTCCGCAAGGCGGGCGTGGCCGAGGGGGATGTCCAGGTGGTCTGGGTGCCCGGGGCCTGGGAAATTCCCGTGGCGGCCCGGAAACTCGTCGCCCGCAATTCATGCGAGGGGGTCGTGGCCTTGGGCGCCATCATCCAGGGCGAGACGACGCACCATGAACACCTGGGCCGCGAAGTGGCGGCTTCCCTCATGCGGTTGACCGAGGAGACGGGTCGGCCGACGGCTTTTGGGATACTCACCACCGACGATTTGGGTAAGGCATTGGCACGCGCCGGCGGGGAAGCCGGGGACAAGGGCGCGGACTGCGCCCTCGCCCTGCTGGAGACGTTGGACGCGCTCGACCAGGTCAAATAGACTGAAATTATGAATTCATAATTCATAATTAATAATTTTCCAGGGTGGATCATGGGCTTGAAACGACGGGCGCGGGAACTGGCGCTCCAGATGCTTTTCCAACTCGACTTGGGCTCGGTGGCGATGCAGGACCTGGAAGTGTCCTTTCTCCCCGGCGCCAGCGCGCCCGAGGCGGCTAAGCTCCTGGCGCTCCAGTTGACCCGAAACACTTGGGAGAACGTGGGTGAGTTGGACTCCAAACTGCGGGCCCTCGCGGAGCATTGGGACCTGGCCCGCATGGCGGCGGTGGACCGCAACGTCCTCCGGCTCGGCGCCTACGAGATCCTGCACGACGCCCAGGTCCCGAAGTCGGTTGCCATAAATGAGGCCATCGAGATCGCGAAACGGTTTTCGACGGTCGAATCGAGCAAATTCGTGAACGCCATCCTGGATAAACTCTCGAAACCCCAGGGTTAAACGATATGGCGGCGAAACCGCTCCCGGCTGATTCCCGTTGTTATTTGGGGATCCGTCCGATATAAATCTTCGCTCTTGGAACAAGGGTGTCGGCGGGGGGGCCCATAGGGACCCATGGCGCGTCGGCCCTGGGGCGTCGAATTAAGCTTCTCCTTCGGGCGGGGGTATCGGTTGCCGATTGATCTACCTGAAAACCTAGCGGCGTTTGTGGACGAGGTGGTCCACTCGTTCGTGACCTGGGACCTGTTGATCGGGTTCGCCAAGCGGCCCGATACTTCCGGCACGCCCGCGACCTTCAGCACGCTCCTGGGCCGGCCGCCCGCGGAACTGGCGCAAGCCCTCGACCACTTGACCTCCAAGGGCCTCGTGAAGCGCCAACCCATCGCCGGGAACGAGATTTTCTACGAGGTGAACCAGGCCTCCCCGCTCCTGCCCATGCTGAAGACCTTCGCCGCCTTTAATGAAACCCAGGAAAACCGCCTGAAGGTCCTGAGCCGGCTGCTGGAACGCGGCGTCCACCGCTGATAAAAAGGCGCCCCCCGGGTCGGACCCCTCCCAACTTGACTGGCCCCGCTGGTACAATGGGGCTCCACCATGAAGTACGGCATCCTCACCGATATCCACAGCAACCTCGAGGCCCTCGAGGCGGCCCTCACGGCCTTACGGTCCGAGGGGGTGGATGACCATTTGTTCCTGGGCGATATCGTGGGCTATTACAGCCAACCCAACGAGGTCATCGATCGGGTGGCCTCCCTGCGCTGCTGGAAGATGGTCTTGGGCAACCATGACGCGGCCTGCCTGGACCGCACCCCCCTGACGTCCTTCAATCCGCCCGCCGCCGACGCCATCCGCTGGACCCGCCCCCGGCTCAAACCCGACAGCTGGAGATTCCTCCAGTCCCTCCGGTACCGTGAGGAGATCGGTGACCTGACCCTGGTCCATTCCTCTCCGTTCCAAAGCGAACAATGGCATTACCTGACCCAGGAGGATGACCTGGCGAGGAACTTCCGGTACTTCCAGGGTTTCCTCTGCTTCTTCGGCCATGTCCACAAGCCCTTCGTGGCCGAGCAGGATCCCGACGGGAAGGTCCGCCTCCTCCCAGGGACGGAGTTCACCCTGGATCCCTCCAAACGGTACCTCGTCAACGCCGGAAGCGTGGGCCAACCGCGGGACGGGGATCCCCGGACCTGCTTCCTCACCTATGACTCCACCCAGCGGATCGTCAAGATCCACCGCGTGGAATATGACGCGGCCTTAACCGCCAAGAAGACCGAGGAGGCCGGGCTGTCGGACCTCTTCGCCAAACGTTTGTTGACCGGAAAATAATCCGGAAGAACTGTCGACAAAACCTTTTCACCCCGGAGGTCACTGGGGCCACGGGGTTTAAAATGTCCCGTATGAATGAAGATGTAGCCTCCGTGGACCCCGCTTTCCCCGTGGTTCAATGGGTCGTCTTGGCGGTTCCTTTCAGATTTCTAAACCGAAAATACCGGGTGCCCCCGGGGCCCCGACCGGATAAAATCCACCCGTGAACCCCAAGCCAATTCCCCCCGAGGCCCGGAAGCGCGCCGCCGAACTGCGGAATCTCCTGGAGCGCCATAACCGTCTTTATTACGCGAAGGCCGCGCCGGAGATTTCCGATTTCGAGTATGACCGCCTAGCCCGGGAACTGCAGGATCTCGAGAAGGCCCATCCCGGCCTCGCGACCCCCGATTCCCCCACCCAAAAGGTCGGCGGGGCCGCCTCCAAGCACTTCAAGACCCTGGCCCACCGCGTCCCCATGCTGTCTCTGGACAACACCTACAGCCTGGAGGAACTGCGGGAGTTCGACGAGCGCGTCCGCAAGGGCCTGGGAGTCGACCAGGTGGACTACCTGGTGGAGCTCAAGATCGACGGCCTTTCCATCGAACTGGTCTACGAGGGCGGCAAGCTTCAGCACGCCGTGACCCGTGGCGACGGCGAAAAGGGCGACGACGTCACGGTGAACGTCTTGACGATCCCCAACATCCCCCGGGATGTGAAGCTGCGGGGGTTCCCGGACCGGTGCGAGATCAGGGGGGAGATTTACTTCCTCCGGTCCGATTTCGAGCGGTTGAACCGTGAGCGCGAAGCCACAGGCGAGGACTTGTTCGCCAACCCCCGTAACGCCGCGGCTGGGACGTTGAAACTCATCGATCCCCGGGAAGTGAAGAAACGTCCCCTGAAGGCTTCCCTGTACCATTTCCTTTCGCCGGGCCCGGCGCCTGGGAAGACGCACGGCGCCATCTTGGAGTACTTGGGCCGGGCCGGATTCCCGGTGGCCAAGCAGGCGAGGCGTTGCGCCTCCATCGAGGAGGTGTTCCAAGCCTGCCAGGACCTCCAGGAGAGCCGGGGTAAGATCCCCTTCGACGTGGACGGCACCGTGGTGAAGGTGGACCGTTTGGACCAGCAAGCCGACCTGGGAGCCACCAGCAAGAACCCCCGGTGGGCCATCGCCTTCAAGTTCGAGGCCCAACAGGCCGAGACGACCCTCTTGGGGATCACGCTGCAGGTGGGCCGCACCGGCGCCGTGACCCCCGTGGCGGAGCTGGAGCCTGTCCTGCTGGAAGGCACCCAGGTCAAACGGGCCACCCTCCATAACGAGGACGAGGTGATCCGGAAGGACCTACGGATCGGCGACCGGGTGGTGGTCGAAAAGGGGGGAATGGTCATCCCCAAAATCCTCCGGTCCCTCCCCGAAAAGCGCCAAGGCGGTGAAAAAATCTTCAAGATGCCAAAGACCTGCCCATCCTGTTCCTCGGAACTCGTACGGGAAGAGGAGGAGGCGGTCTGGCGGTGTGATAACGCCACCTGTCCCCCCCAGGTCGAGCGCCGCATCGAGCATTTCTGCTCCCGGGACGCCCTCGACATCCGGGGGGCCGGGATCAAGGTGGTCCAACAGTTCCTCGTCGAGGGCTTGATCCGAGATTACGGCGACCTGTATTACCTCGACGGCGAGAAGGTGGCGGAACTCGAGCGGAAAGGCGAGAGATCGGCCCAGAACCTCATGGCCCAGGTGGAGGAAAGCCGTCACCGTACCCTGGGCCGACTCCTCTTCGGCCTGGGAATCCGGCACGTGGGTGTTCACGTGGCCGAGCTGTTGGCCCAGCGGCATCCCGACCTTTGGGTCCTGGCCTCGGCCGACGAGGAGGCCCTGACCGCCCTGGACGGAATCGGTCCGGAGGTTTCCCGGTCCGTGGTGGAGTTCTTCCGGAACCCCGCCAACCCTAAACTGCTCCGGAAACTCGAGAGGGGCGGCGTCAACCTCAAACGGCTGAAGGAAGAGGAGCCCGCCGAGGGGGCGCCTTTCGAGGGAAAGACCTTCGTTTTTACCGGTGAGCTGGAGGGTTTCACCCGCCCCGAGGCCGAGAAGCTGGTGAAAAAACTCGGGGCCAAAGCCTCCGGGTCGGTGTCCAAATTGACGACCTATGTGGTGGCCGGCGTCGAGGCGGGATCCAAGCTCAAGAAGGCCAAGGCGCTCGGGGTGGAAGTCCTCAACGAGCGGGAATTCGTTAAACTGCTGAAACCACACCGAAAGGAGACTCCGTGAAAATCAGGATGTTCCTGGCCCTTTGCGGGGTCCTCATTCCTACGCTGGGTCGGTCTTGGGCCGCCTCAGCCACCACGCCCACCGCGACATCGGTGGCCGCGGACGGCCAAGTGACCCCGGTGGATCCCGCGGTCGAAAAATGGAAATCCGAGGCCTCCAAGACGCGGGACCTTTGGGACAAGTCCCGGTTGGAATCCACCCTCTACGACAAACGGTACAAACGGGCCTATGACCGGTGGGTGAAGGCCGCCAAGGACAAGAAGGCCCAGGCCTTGGCCAAACGGGACCAGGCCTCGGGTGAGTTCAAGCTCTCCCTCGAGCGCCGTCGCCTGGCTTGGTACCGTTTTGAATCCGCGAAGGCCCGCCAGGCCGCCGCTGAGGCCGAGTCCCAGGCCAAGGGGATCGGTGAGGACATCCGGCGTGTGGAGGAACGGATCCGGAAGATGGAACAAGGTCTGGGCATCCAACCGACCCCCACCGTTGGGACGGGCCGTTGATCCGCCCTGTGGCGTCAGGATGCCGCCTTGTCGGGTTGACCTATGTCTTGATGTCGTTGGGGATGACCCTAACAGCCCACGAGATTCCCACAGCGACCGTGACCCCGATCCAGGTTCCGTCCCGAAGCCATCGGCCTCTCAGAACGAGCCCGACGCCAAAGGTGACCTCAAACCCCGTCCCGAACCGGCCGCTTTCCCGTCGATTCAACCAATGGCATCCCCCGCAGGTTTTTCCAGTTCGGACGGCCACCGCCACCCCGACCGCCACTCCCTCCACGACCCCGGAGGATAAATGGTCCAAAATCGGGAAGATCGAGATGAAAACCCTCCGGGTGGCCCCCCGGTTCCTGGCCCTCACCCATGATCGAATTGTTGAGACCTGGATTGTGGCCGAGATGGGGTTCACCCGCATCGAAGCCTTCAACCTCTACGCCCAACCGACGGATGAGGTGCGTTACGACCTCAAGTACGCTTACGACACGGGGCCCTTCATCGGCAGCCTTTACCTCAAGGATCGGGTGGAATTCAACAAACGGGTGGGGGACCTCCGGTTTATCGGGCGCGAGCGCAAGGGGGGCGTGGAATTCCAATTTCCCATTTATGGGCCCCTCTCGTTCCTAGGGGGCGGGGCCGGGGCCGAGTACACCACCATCCCCGCGAAGGATCCCGATGAGGTCCACCGGTCCCAGATCCTTCTGGGGCATGGGACCCTTGGGATCTTCTCGGCCCGACGGGGGATCCGGTTCACCTTCCGCCAAGGTCTCTGGTGGGGGTCCTCGGACTACCATCCCCAATGGATCGAGGGGGAGGCGAATTGGCGTTGGCCCCTCTCGGATAGGAAATGGCTGGTCCAGGTCCACGGGAAGGCCGGAACCCCGGTTCGCCACCCCGAAGAGGATCCCCTGTACGAGTGGTATTACGTCGGCGGCTGGGAAACGCTCAGGGGATGGCCGCTTTACCGGTTCGCGGGCACCTCGGCGGTGATGGGGGACATGACGGTCCGGATTCCCCTTTCGATCCGGAAACCCCGGAAGGGACACCCGGTGGCGTGGTTGTCCCAGGTTTATGCCTTTGGGACGGTCCAAACGGCCGCCGTGGGCGACCGGGCGACACTCCAATACCGCGATTCCTACCATGTCAGCGCGAGCTTGGGCGCCGGGTTCGAGGTGGCCATCAAGGGGTCGTCTCGATTCTTCGTGGAGGCGGCTTGGGCCAGGGCCATGCGGGAAGACCCCAAACCGATGCTGTACCTCGCGGGAGGGGTTCGATGAGGCGGCTCCTCCTCGCGGCTTTCCTGGCACTCACGGTGGTGGCCTCCCCGATCGCATCCGCGACGAAGGCGAAGGAGAAACCCCAGGAGACCCCCCAGACCACCGCGGATTCCTCGGTCCGGGTGCAGTCCGTCGACGCGTTTTCCAAGCTCGACTTCATCCTCCCGGACGGCCAGCTCACCACCTCTTTGGGGGCCAAGCGGGGCGGGTCCTCCATCGGGCTGGTCACGATCTACAATTTTCCCCGTGGCCTGATCGACTATACGATCCGGGTCGGGACGATGGTGAAGCCCTGGGCCGTGGGGCTGTCCGGGTACAACAAGGTGGATTTTGAGCAGGTGCTCAACCAAAACAAGTTCATCGGCCGGATCCGGGGCGGCGCCCTCGACTTTTCGAGGGGCCTGGGGCGCCGGTGGAACACCGACATCGTCCTGTCCCGCCAGGAGAACTACTTCATCCAACTGGCGGGCCAGGCGGTCCCGGCGAACCTGGGAATCCAGTCGAGCCGTCAAAACCTCGTGGGCCTCTCGCTCATCAAGGACAACCGGGACAGCGCCGATAACCCCCTGGTGGGCTTCTGGCACCGGACCACCACGACCCAGTCCATCCGGCAGTTCGGCGGGGACTACGAGTACAACAAGATCCAGTGGGACTACGTCAACTACTACGGTTGGAGGTTTTGGCGGCAATCCACCACCCTCCGCCTGGGTTCCCCACTCTACAAATTCAACTACCCGGCCTTCGAGCACTTCTTCCTGGGGGGGTGGGACCAGATGCGGGGTTATCCCCTCTACGCCCAGGAAGGAGAGAAGGTGGTATTCATCCGCGAGGAATGGACTTTGCCGCTTTTCTCGATGAGGGGGAAGGTCTGGAAGGCTTACCCCAAGGGGGTCGAGATCCTTGTGTCGGCCGACGCGGGCCGGGCAGGGACAGGGGACCGGTTGTTCACCATGGCCAACGAGTACAAGCTGTCGGTGGCCGCCGGATTGGGTTTCCGGCTGTCCATCAACGACAAGATCCCCGTTTTCCTCATGGTGGCCTTCGCCAAGCCCATGGAGCACCGGAAGGGGATCGTGTATTTCAGGTATAAGATCCGCTGAGATGATTCGTTTAAAAGGCCGGGTAGGGGCTCGATTCATCGAGCCCTCGCGAGCCAGGATTGTCGCCCCGCATCCGATCCAACTTTCGCAAGATCCGGGTGCGACAGGTTCCCAACTCAACTGGCTTCTGCCGTTCGTGGGGGGCGCTGGGGTTGTGAAACAGGGGCTCTTATAGGGGCTCTGCACCTATATACCCCGAAACTATTCTTAAAACCGCTTGGAGCGGATCAATCATCCGCCCCACGAGGGTGTGTCCTATTAGGTCCGGTAACCGGCCTTGCCGGGGGCTAACCCGGCCCCTATACTTACCCCCTTCGGAGCCCTTGACCGGCCCAAAACCGGCCCTTCCGGCCCCCGCGCACCCCATCCCCTGAACGGATAAGACACCATGATCCAGGCCGTCCTGACCAAGATTTTCGGCTCGAAAAACGACCGTCTCCTCAAGACCCTCTGGCCCCGGGTGGCCGAAATCAACGTCTTTGAGCCCGCCCTTGAGAAGCTCACCGACACCCAGCTCCAGGCCAAGACCCTGGAGTTCAAGCAGCGCCTGGCCCAGGGGGCGACCCTCGACGACCTGCTCCCGGAAGCTTTCGCCGTGGTGCGGGAGGCTTCCAAGCGCGTGATGGGGATGCGGCATTTCGACGAGCAGATGATCGGCGGCATCGTCCTGCACAAGGGCATCATCTCGGAGATGCGCACCGGGGAAGGCAAGACCCTGGTGGCGACCCTGCCGGTCTATCTCAACGCCCTGGAGGGCAAGGGCGTGCATGTGGTGACGGTGAACGACTACCTGGCCGAGCGCGACAGCCTGGGCCTCGGCAACTTCAAGGGCATGGCCACCATCTACGGTTTCCTCGGCCTGACCACGGGCGTCATCAAGCACGGCCTTAACTACCGCCAGCGCAAGGACGCCTACGCCTGCGACATCACCTACTGCACGAACAACGAGTTGGGGTTCGACTACCTCCGGGACAACATGGCCACCCACCCGGACTACACGGTCCAGCGCGACCTGAACTACGCCATCGTGGACGAAGTGGACAGCATCCTCATCGACGAGGCCCGGACCCCCCTCATCATCGCCGGGCCCAGCGAGCATTCCACGGACCTGTACTACAAGGTGGACCGCATCATCCCGGGCCTGAAGCGCGGGGAGGACTTCGACATCGAGGAGAAGAGCCGGGCGTCGTTCCTCACGGAGAAGGGCGTCAACACCGTCGAGAAACTGCTCGGCATCGACAACCTGTACGACCACAAGAACGTCCATTTCGTCCACCACGTCCAGCAGGCCCTGAAGGCCCACGCCATCTTCAAGCTCGATGTGGACTACATGGTGAAGGACGGCGAGGTCATCATCGTGGACGAATTCACGGGCCGCCCCATGCCGGGCCGCCGCTACAGCGACGGCCTGCACCAGGCCCTGGAGGCCAAGGAAAAGGTCAAGATCGAGCAGGAAAGCCAGACCTACGCCACCATCACCTTCCAGAACTTCTTCCGCATGTACAAGAAGCTGGCGGGCATGACCGGCACCGCCGAGACCGAGGCCGCCGAGTTCATGGAGATCTACAAGCTCGATGTGGCGGTCGTCCCCACCCACAAGCCCATGGTCCGCGCCGACGAAGCCGACCAGGTGTACCGGTCCGAGCGCGAGAAGTGGAACGCCATCACCGAGGACATCGCCCAGATGCACGCCAAGGGCCAGCCGGTCCTGGTGGGCACGGTATCCATCGAGAAGAACGAGAAGCTTTCGGGCCTCCTCAAGAAGCGCGGGGTCAAGCACGAGGTGCTGAACGCCAAGTTCCACGAGCGGGAAGCCGAGATCGTGGCCATGGCGGGGCAGCCGGGCGCCGTCACCATCGCCACCAATATGGCGGGACGCGGCACGGATATCCAGCTCGGCCCCGGGGTGCGCGAAGTCGGGGGCCTGGCGGTCATCGGCACCGAGCGTCACGAGAGCCGGCGCATCGACAACCAGTTGCGCGGCCGGTCGGGTCGGCAGGGCGACCCGGGCCTGTCGCGGTTCTACGTATCCCTCGAGGACGACCTGATGCGGATCTTCGGGTCGGACAAGCTCAAGGACTGGATGGGCAGGCTGGGCATGGAGGAGGGCGAGGTCATCTCCCACCCCTGGGTGTCCAAGGCCATCGAGCGGTCCCAGAAGGCCGTGGAAGCCCACAACTTCGACATCCGGAAGCACCTGCTGGAATACGACGACGTGATGAACAAGCAGCGGGAGGTGGTCTATAAGGAACGCAACCGGGTCCTGCGCGAGGAGGACATCAAGTCCCACCTCCAGGAAATGTTGGGGGACGTCGCCGAGTCAGGGGTGGCCATGTACGCGCCTGAGAAGGTGCGGGCCGCTGAATGGGACGTGGAGGGGCTGGCCAAGTGGTTCCACTCCCTGACCCAGACCCAGCTGGACCTGAAGGAAGACATGGTCCGACAAATGATCGAAGAGGCGCTCTATGAGGCCATCCGGATGAGGCTCGAGGAGGCCTACCAAGCCAAGGAAAAGGCCCTGGGCCCCGAGGTCATGCGCCCCCTGGAGCGGTCCATCCTCCTGGAGGTGGTGGATGCCCAGTGGAAGGACCAGCTCCTCAACATGGACCACATTAAGGAGGGGATCGGCCTCCAGGCCTACGGCCAGAAGGACCCCCTGATCGAGTACAAACGGCAGGGTTTCGACCTGTTCCAGGACATGGTGGTCACCATCAAGGAAGAGACTGTCCGCACCCTGATGCTGGTCCAATCGGTCTCGCCGACGGATGAGTTCTTCTCCCGGTCCCCCGGACCCGCGGGCCAAGAAAAAAAGGATGAGTTCAACTTCCAGGAAAGCCTCCGCCAGAAGGCCGCCCCGGCGCCCGCCCCCCAAGCCCCCGAGCCTTTTGCCCAGGGTGGGTTCCCGCCGGGTATGGGCGGCCCGGGGATGCCCCCCGGGATGGGCCCCGAAAGCCAGCCTTTCCCGGCCGGTGGGGAAGTCCAGAAGGTCCAGACCATCCGGCGGACCGAGGCTAAGGTGGGCCGCAACGACCCCTGCCCCTGTGGGTCGGGGAAGAAATACAAGAAGTGTCACGGAGGGTGAAAACTGAAACGCCGTTAGCCGCTGGCCGTTAGCCGTTGGCAATCAAACAAAACCAGCCAAACAAGCGAAATACTCATTCGCCACCGATGAACACGGATGAACATAGATTGGATTAGCTTAAAACCGAGGAAGTTTCATCGGTGTTAATCCGTGTTCATCGGTGGCGGGACTTAGCTTGATCTGTGTCTGAACTTGGAGGGCCTTTCATGTTTCGTTCCAGGACTCTCATGGTTCTCGCCGTTGCGGCCCTTGTGGTCGGGTGCGGGCGGAAAGATCCGAAGATCTACAGCCAGGACGGGCCCGTGGCGGACGGGGATATGTTGGTGGAGT
>CAYMOV010000052.1:0-4702 GCA_964392085.1 uncultured bacterium | reverse complement strand
CCGAAGATCTACAGCCAGGACGGGCCCGTGGCGGACGGGGATATGTTGGTGGAGTCCTCCATCGGCGACGCCAAGACCCTGAACCCCCCCTTGATGAGCGAGTCGACCGGCGGGGACATCATCGGACTCGTCTTCAACGGCCTTCTCCGCTACGACGAGAACCTGAAGCTGGAAGGCTGTTTGGCGGAAAAGTGGTCGGTTTCCCCGGACGGCAAGCTCATCACTTACCGCCTCCGCCGCGGCGTGAAGTTCCAGGATGGGGTGGAATTCACCTCCGCCGACGTCCTCTTCACCTACCAGGTCTTCACCAACCCCAAGGTGAACACGCCCTACGCCTCCGACTACAAATACATCTCCCGGGTCGAGACGCCCGACAAGTACACCGTCAAGGTGTATTACCGCCAACCCTTCGCCCCGGCGCTTTCCGCCACCTTCAACATGATCCTCCCCAAGCACCTGCTCGAGGGGAAGGACATCAACACCTGCGATTTCGGCCGAAACCCCGTGGGCACCGGGCCCTACAGGTTCGTCGAGTGGAAGACCGCCCAGAAGATCGTCTTGGAGGCCAACCCGGACTATTGGGAGGGGAAGCCCCACATCCAGCGTTACGTCCTTCGCATCATCCCGGACTCAGCGTCCTGCTTCCTCAGCCTGCTGAAGGGCGAGACCGACGCCATCGGGGCCTGGACTACCGAGAGCATGTCGGCGGAACAGTACGTGCGCCAGGCCGACAACGATAAGTTCACCAGCCGGTTCAATAAGTTCAAGACCGACCAGTTCATGTATGTCTTCCTGGGTTGGAACCTCGAGAACCCCCTTTTCCAGGACCGGGATGTCCGGACCGCCCTCACCCTGGCCCTGGACCGGAACGCCATCATCCAGAACGTGACCTACGGCCTGGCCAAGCCCTGCACGGGCCCCTTCGTGCCCATCTCCTGGGCCTACAACCCCGACGTGAAAGCCCTGCCGTTCGACCCGGAGAAGGCCAAGGTTCTCCTGAAGCAGGCCGGTTGGACCGATACCGACGGGGACGGCGTCCTGGACAAGGTGATCAACGGCAAGAAGACGCCTTTCAGCTTCAAGCTCTACACGGCCCAAGGCAGCACCAGCCAGGCTCGGATCGCCACCATCCTCCAAGAGCAGTACAAGTCCGTGGGGATCCACGTGGAGACCGTGGTGATGGAATGGACGGTCCTCCTTAGCCAGTACGTCGAAACCCGGAAGTACGACGCCATGGTCATGGCTTGGCAATTGACCCCGGACCCGGACTGTTACGCCATCTGGCACTCGTCCCAAACGGGCCAGCACCAGTACAACCAGATCGACTACAAGAACCCCGAGGTGGACCGCCTCTTGGTGGAGGGCCAAACCACCCTCAACCAGGCCAAGCGCCAGGCGATTTACCGCAAGATCCACCAGATCCTTTACGACGACCAGGCCTGCTGTTTCCTCTACGTGCCGCCGGCCCTTTCGGCGCTCCACAAGCGGTTCAAGGGATACCACGTCACCCCGCTCGGCCTCTCGGGCCACCCGGAACGCTGGTACGTGCCGAAGATCCAACAACTTTACCTACCGTGAGGCCATGCGGAAATACCTGATCCGACGGTTGCTCCTGATGATCCCCCTGCTGTTGGGGATCTCCCTCCTGTCGTTCGCCATCATGCAGATGGCCCCCGGAGACCCGGTCAGCTTGGGCGCAGGGATGAATCCCAAGATCGACCCGGGCTACCTGGTGAAGCTCCGGGAATCCTACGGCCTGAACGACCCACTGATGGTGCAGTTTTGGCATTGGCTGCGCCGGATGGCCTCCCTGGACTTCGGCAATAGCTTCCGTGACGGAAGGCCTGTTTTGAAGGTCATCGCCGAGCGGATGCCAGCCACCCTCCTCCTGTCCGGCCTCTCGGAGGTGCTCCTCTTTTTAGTGGCCGTCCCTCTCGGCATCGCGGCGGCCACCCACCAGGGCAAATGGCTGGACCGTTGGACCACGCTCTTCGCCTTCACGGGGTTCGCCATGCCGAGCTTCTGGTTCGCCCTGATGCTGATGCTTTTCTTCGGGGTCCAACTGGGCTGGCTCCCGGTGTCCGGAATGACCGGCATCGGGTTTGAGGACCTGTCCTGGCCTGGTAAGGTTTGGGACCTGGCCCAGCACCTGGTCCTGCCCCTGGGGGTCACCACCTTCGGCGGTTTGGCCTCGGTTTCCCGGTTCGCCCGCACCAGCATGCTGGAGGTCATCCGACAGGACTACATCCGCACGGCCAGGGCCAAGGGCCTCACGGAGCGGGTCGTGATCTACAAACACGCCCTCCGCAACGCCCTGATCCCCATCGTGACCCTGGTGGGCCTTTCGCTACCGGCCCTGATCGGTGGTAGCTTCATCATCGAGACCCTGTTCGCCTGGCCCGGCATGGGTCGGTTGGGGCTGGAGGCGGTCTTCACCCACGATTACCCGGTCCTCATGGGGACCGGGGTGATCTCGGGCTTCCTGACCCTCCTGGGCAACCTCTTGGCCGACGTGGGCTACGCCTGGTTGGACCCGAGGGTGCGTTATGACTGAACCCCGGGTCTTCCTCCGTTACGCCCGCCAGAACAAGTTGATCACCCTCGGGGCCCTGATCGTGGCCGCCTTGGTGGTTCTGGCCCTCTTCTCGCCCTGGATCGCCCCTTGGGACCCCTATGTCCAATCGCTCGATGACCGGCTTTTGTCCCCCTCCTGGCACCATTGGATGGGGACCGACCAGTTCGGTCGGGATGTCCTATCCCGCATGATTTTCGGTTCCCGCATCTCCCTGGCCGTGGGATTGGTGTCCGTGAGCCTTTATATCCTCATCGGGGTCCTCGTGGGCGCCCTGGCGGGGTTTTACGGGGGTTGGGTTGACCAGTTCTTGATGCGCTTTGTGGACGTCATGCTCTGTATCCCCACCTTCTTCCTGATCCTGATGGTGGTGGCCTTCATCGGGCCCAGCCTCTTCAACGTCATGTGGGTCATCGGGGTCACGTCCTGGACCGATGTGGCGAGGCTGGTGCGGGGAGAAGTGTTGACCCTTAAGAACCGGGAGTACATCCAGGCCGCCCGGGTTATGGGAGCCTCCGACGCCCGCATCATCCTGAAACACCTTTTGCCGAACGCCCTGGGGCCCGTGTTGGTCGTGGCCACCCTGGGGGTCGGGGGGGCCATCCTGGTGGAATCGTCCCTCAGCTTCCTGGGCTTGGGCGCCCAGCCCCCCACGGCAAGCTGGGGCAACATGCTGATGGAAGGGAAGGATCACCTGACCGACGCCTGGTGGATGGTGACCTTTCCGGGTTTGGCGATCTTCATCACGGTCCTGGGCTACAACTTCCTGGGAGAGGGCCTCCGGGACTACCTGGACCCCCGCATGCGGGGTGGCCGGAATGGCTGAGTCATTCGCCCAAGTCGTCTTCCAGGTTTCCCTGAAACAGTCCTTCACCTATGCCGTGCCTCCCGCGCTCCACGAATTGGCGCGGCCCGGGAGTCGGGTCTGGGCTTCCTTCGGCCGCCGCCAATCCGTCGGGATCGTGACGGAGATCGTGGAGAAATCGCCGAAGGAAGGGATGCGGCTCAAGTCCCTCGACGCCGTCCTGGACTCCACGCCCGCCCTCACGCCGGAGCTCCTCAAGCTGGGCCGGTGGATCGCCGAGTACTATTACTGCTCCCTCGGGGAGGCCCTGTTCGCGGCCCTGCCCAGCGGCCTGTCCAAGGTCACCCGTTCCCTCGTGACGCTTGATTCACAAGTGGATCCCGAGGGGCTGGACTCGTTCCTCGAAAAATTCAAGATGCGCGGCGTGAACGCCGAAGCCCTCCGCAAGGGCAAGGTGGCCTACACTTCCCGTACCAAGGTCCTAGCGGAGGCGCTCCGGGAAAAGGGTTGGGGAGGGGTTTCGCTCCGGGAAGAGGGGACAACCGAAATCGCTCCAACAGGTCCCATGACGGATTTCGTGGAGGGCCCCCCGCTCAACGTGGACCAAGAGAAGGCTTACGGGACGATCCAAGCGGCACTCCAGAAGGGCGGCTTTTCCCCCTTCCTCTTGGAAGGCGTCACGGGGTCCGGCAAGACCGAGGTTTACCTCCGCGCCATCCGCCAAACACTGGAGTTGGGCCGCCAGGCCATCGTCCTGATCCCCGAGATCGCCCTGACGCCCCAAACAGTTGGTCGGTTCCGGGAGAGGCTCGGGGACCGCGTTGCGGTGCTCCATAGCCGTCTTTCCCCTGGGGACCGGGCAGACGAATGGCGAAAACTGTCCGAGGGCAGGGCTTCGGTGGCAGTGGGCGCCCGGTCAGCACTTTTCGCCCCGGTCCAAAACCTGGGCCTCTTGGTGGTGGATGAGGAACACGAATCCTCCTACAAGCAAGAGGACGCGCCTAGGTACCAGGCGCGGGACGCCGCCTTAGTCCGGGCCCGCATGGCCGGGGCCACGGCCATCCTGGGAAGCGCCACGCCGTCCCTCGAATCGCTCCACAACGCCTGGACTGGCAAATACGTCCACCTCAAGCTCCCCCGACGCGCCAAAGGAAAGCCGCCCCAGGTCAAGCTGGTGGACCTGCGTGAGGAATGGCGGTCCCGGGGTGGGACCAAGCCGGTCTTGGCCCTGCCCCTGCGGGAGGCCCTGGGCCGGACGCTCCAAGCCGGTGAACAAGCCATGCTTTTCCTCAACCGCCGGGGCTTCCATACGGTCACCCTATGCG
>CAYMOV010000051.1:0-18409 GCA_964392085.1 uncultured bacterium | reverse complement strand
GGCTCCGTACGTAGGTGCCGCCCGTGCAGGCGACCCGGAAGGTCACCCGGGGCCAATCGGCCTCCAACACCTCGACGGAATGGATCGTGACGGGCCGGGCCGCGCGGTCCACGGTCAGGCCCTTACGGGCCAACTTGTAGAGCCGCACCCCGTCCTTCTTCACGGCGGACATCATGGGCGGGACCTGCTCCACCACATCGATCAGGGAAAGGCAGGCGGCCCGGATCGCATCCGGGGTGGGGGGCGTGGGCGGAAGCGGCGTCGGCAGGGGCGATCCGGTCACGTCGTCGGTGTCGGTGAAGAGGTCCAGCAGGCAACAGGCCTCGTAGGTTTTTCCCGTGGGGGCGAATTCCGCGAGGCGAGCGGCCTCCCCCGCCACAAGGGGTAGGACACCGGTAGCCAGGGGATCAAGGGTGCCGAGGTGGCCCAGGTGCTTCTCGCCGAGGATCAAGCGGGCGCGGTGGACCAAATCGTGGCTGGTGCAGCCCTTGGGTTTGTCGAGGATGAGGACGCCGTTCACGGGCAACAGCCGATCCACCACAGGGACACAGGGATAGGCGCTTGATTTAAACCAGTAAACAAACCCACAACAAAATTTTTAACACAGGGACCACAGGGTTCACAGGGATAAACGGCAAGTTTTAGTTTGGACTTCATGTAGATCCAGCCGTGTCTCTGCGTCTCTGCGGTGAATGGGGCGTCAGGGTTTCACGTAGGCGGCCAGGGCCTTCACGGCCTCGGCCACGACCCGGTCGGCCGCCTCGGGCAACAAACCGCTCAAAAGCGCCCCGGAGGCGTACTTGTGGCCCCCACCCCCGAACTTGGCCGCGATGGCCGAGACGTCCAGCCCGTTGCGGGACCTCAGCGAGAGCTTGAGCTTGCCGTCGGGGCGTTCCTTGAGGAACACCGCCACCTGCACGCCGTCCACCTTGCGCACGAAGTCCACCAGGTTGTCGGTATCCTCGTCGAGGGCGCCGGACTTGGCGAAGTCGGTTTGGGAGAGGGTCATCACGCCCACCTTGCCGCCGTCCCGCGTGTGGAGCCCCGCCAGGGCGAGGCGCAACAGCTCCAGCGCCGGCTGGGTCACCGAGGCGAAGATGCGGTTGCAGATGGCCGAGACCTGGGCGCCGGCATCGATCAGCTCGGCGGCCAGGCGGTGCACCTGGGCCGTGGTGTTTGAGTATTTGAAGGAACCGGTATCGGTGACCACCGAGGTGTAGACGCTCTCGGCGATGTCGCGGTCCACCTTCACGCCGAGGGACTTGATGAGCCTGTACACCATCTCGCCGGTGGCTGAGGCCTCGGGCTCGATCCAGTTCAGGTCGCCGTACATCTTGTTGGAGAAGTGGTGGTCGATGTTGATCAGAAGCTTGAACTCGTCGCGCTTAACGCCGTCCCGGATCCGGCCGAAGTCGCCCGCGTCGAGCACCACGCAGACCTGGTGGGGGGGGATGTTGTCGGACACCTCGACGGCGTCCTTATAGGGGAGCCAGGTGTAACTGCGGGGCAGGGGATCGTGGTTCACCACCCGCACCCGCTTGCCCATGGACTTCAGCGCGAGGTACAGGGCGGACTGGGCGCCCAAACCGTCCCCGTCGGGGTTGACGTGGGTGGTGAGGAGGATGTCGTCCTTCTCACGCAGCCATTGGGCGGTCAATTCAAGGCTCACGGGGCGTCCTTCGGTGGAGTCTTCGGGGCGGCCTTACGGCGACCGGGACGCTTATTCTTGGGCGGGTCGGCCTGGGTTTTCAAGCCTTGGAGCAATTCTTCGATATGGAAGGCGTTGTCGAGGGATCGGTCGAGGACGAAGCGGATCTCGGGGGTGAACCGAAGGCGGATCCGTGCCCCGATTTCGGACCGCAGGAAGCCCATGGCGTGGGTCAGGCCCTCCAGGGTCTCGTCCTTCTCCTGGTCGGTCCCCATGACGGACACGAAGATCTTGGCGAACCTGAGGTCGTCGGTCAGTTCGACGTCGGTAATGGTGGTGAAATGGACCCTGGGGTCCTTGACGTCGCGCGCGATGAGCTCGCTGACCTCGCGTTTGATGGCTTCCGCCACCCGGTCCGAGCGTTTGAAGGAACCCATTTCAGCCGATCCATCCCCGCGCTCCGTAAAACCGCGTCTTGGCGGGGAAAGTTTTAAGTTTTGAGTGTTGAGTCTTGAGTTGAAGCCCGAACTTAAGACTTAAAACCTAGAACTTAAAACTCCCTTTCAAAGGTATTCAACCTGGGATCCCGCAACTTGGAGCTCGCTCTCCAGCTCCAACGAGTCCAGGACTTCCTGGATCGTGGCGTCGGCGTGGGCCCGGTCGGTATTGACGTGGGCCAGGGCCAGCACCGACTTCTGCCAGAAGTCCCGGTATTCCACCTCGGCTACCGTGACGTTCCACTTCTTGCGCAGGCGGTTCAGGACGCCCTGGAGGATCGACCGCTTTTCCTTCAGGGACTGGGCCCCGGGGTAATGCACCTCGACCTGGGCGAAGCCGATCACCATGAAGCAATGCGGGATTCGGAATGCGGAATTTGGAATGGCGATCGGCGCCGGTAAACCCAATTCCTAATTTCGAATTCCTAACTCCTCATTTTTCAGGACAGCTTCTGCGCGACGGCTTCCAGCGAGAAGGCCTCGATGATGTCCCCCACCTGCATGTCGGGGTAATCGTTGATGCCGATACCGCACTCGAAGTTCGTGCCGACTTCCTTGACGTCGTCCTTGAAGCGCTTCAGGGACGACAGGCCGCCGCTATGGACCACCTCGCCGTTGCGGAGGACCCGCACCTTGGACTTGCTGGTGATCTTTCCGGACTGCACCATGCAACCCGCCACCAGGGCCTTGGGCGTCTTGAACAGCTGGCGGATCTCCGCCTTGCCGAGGGGAACTTCCTTGTAGGTCGGGGCCAGCAGGCCTTCCATGGCCTTCTGCACGTCCTCGACCAGGTTGTAGATGATCGTGTAGAGGCGGACGTCGACCTCTTCCTTCTCGGCGGTTTCCTTGGCCAGGCCGTCGACCTTGACGTTGAACCCGAGCACGATGGCGTTGGAGGCGGAACCCAGCAGGATGTCCGAGTTGACGATCACGCCCGTCCCCGTGTGGATGACCCGCAGGAAGACCTTCTCGGTCGAAAGCTTCTCGAGCTGTTGGCTGATGGCCTCGACGGAACCCTGCACGTCGCCCTTGATGACGACCTTGAGTTCCAGCTGCTTGCCTTCCTGGATCTGCTCAAACAGGTTGTCGAGCGTGACGTGGCGTCCCACCATGGACCGGTTGTCCTTGAGGGCGTCCACGCGGCGGCTGGTGATCTCGCGGGCCAGTTTCGGGTCCGTGACGACGTGGAACTTGTCCCCGGCGTGGGGCACGCCCGACAGGCCCGTGAGTTCCACCGGGAAGGCGGGACCCGCGGTTTTCACGCCCTTGGCGTGGTCGTCGTGCATGGCGCGGACGCGGCCGTGGTGCGAACCGCACACCAGCACATCTCCCACCTTCAGGGTGCCGTTCTCCACCAGCAAGGTGGCCACGGCGCCGCGGCCCTTGTCGAGCCGGGCTTCCAGGCACACGCCGTAGGCGGCGCGGTTGGGGTTGCCCTTGAGCTCGAGGATTTCGGCTTCCAGGAGGATCATCTCGAGGAGCTTGTCGATGTTCTGGCGCTTCTTGGCCGAGATGTTCACGAAGATGGTCTTGCCGCCCCATTCCTCGGGCTGGAGGCCGCGCTCGGCCAGCTGGGTCTTCACGCGGTCGGGGTTGGCCTCCGGCTTGTCGATCTTGTTGACCGCCACCACGATGGGGACTTTGGCTTCCTTGGCGTGGTCGATGGCCTCCAGGGTCTGGGGCATGACGCCGTCGTCGGCGGCCACCACCAGGATGACCAGGTCCGTGGCCTTGGCGCCGCGGGCCCGCATGGCCGTGAAGGCCTCGTGACCCGGGGTGTCGAGGAAGGTGATGAGGCCCCGGGGGGTCTTCACTTGGTAGGCGCCGATATGCTGGGTGATGCCGCCCGCCTCGCCGCCCACCACGTTGGAGGTTCGGATGGCGTCCAGAAGCATGGTCTTGCCGTGGTCGACGTGGCCCATGATGGTGACGACCGGCGGCCGGGCCTTCTGGTCCTTGGCCTCGTCGGGCTTCTGCTCGACGTCCTCCTCGCGGTACATGGGGACGTTCTCGACCTCGGCGTTGTGCACCGACGCGAGGGTCTCGACCAGGGTCATGTCGAGGCGCTGGTTGATGGTGGCCATGACGCGCAGCTCGAACAGTTCCTTGATGAGCAGGGCGGGCTTCACGTCGAGCTTCTGCGCCAGCTCGGACACCGTGATGCCCTCGGTGACCTTGATCTGGACCTTCGGGACGGACTCGTCCGCGACCGGCACGGGCAGTTCGGGCGTCTTCTCGGCTTCGGGGGCCATGGTGATGCGGCCGGCGGCCAAACCGTGGCCGCCCTTGGCCGGGGGCGGCTTGAGGCCTGAGGGCGCGCGGCGGGTGCCGACCTCGATGCGCTTCACGCTGCCGGGTTTCGGTTGGGGCTTCTGCGGTCCCCGGGGCAGGGTGGGATAGGTGGCCTGGGGGCCCTCGTTGGCCGAGGGGGTGCGGAGGACCGGGGGATTCGTCTTGGCCGGCACGCCGGGCATGCCGACGCGGCCGGGGGTGAGGGTCGTCCCGGGACGGCCCACCACGGGGGTCGGCAGTTTGCTGGAGGCCTGGGGCGAGGTGGACACCGACGACTTGGTCTCGGAGATCATGCCGAGGTCCTTGCGGACGGCGGCCTGCACATCTTCCTCGATGACGGTCAGCTGGCTGGGCAGGCTGTGGCCCAGCTTCTTGCAGCGGTCCAGCACATCCTTGCTGGTCAGCCCGACTTCCTTCGCGAATTCAAAAACACGCTTGCTCATTCCTTCTCCTGCCCCTCTCCCTCCGCGCCCTTCTCATCCACAATGGGAGAGGGCGGGATCACGGGAACACCTGTGCCATCCTGAACCAATTCCGGCGCTTCCGGGGTCTCGCCCTGGACCGCCCCTTCGTCCCTCATCTCGGCGGGGACTTCCGAGCCTTCGGCCGCCGGGGTCGACGCCGGCCCCTCGGTTTCCTTCGCGCCCAAGGCCGCGATCGGATCCCCGTTCTCGTCGGACAGCTGGGCGAACTGGGCGTCCATCTGGGCCCGTTCCTCACCCGCGTACTGCTCCTCGTCCATGATGTCGATCTTGGTGCCGGTCAGCCGCGCGGCCAACCGGGCGTTCTGGCCCTTCTTTCCGATGGCCAGCGACAGCTGGTCCTTCGGGACGATGATCTTGGCGCTCATGTCGGCGCCGCTGTAGACGATGCGGGAGATCTTGGCGGGCGAAAGCGAGTTCGCCAGGTAGGTGTGCGGGTCCGGGTCCCAGCGGACGATGTCGACCTTCTCGCCACGGATCTCGTCCACGATGGCCTGGACCCGGGTGCCCTTCACGCCCACGCAGGCGCCCACGGCGTCCACGCGGTCGTCGCCCGCGCTGCGCACGGCGATCTTGGTGCGGCTCCCGGCCTCGCGGGCCATGGACTCGATCTTCACGATGCCCTCGTAGATCTCGGGCACCTCCAGCTCGAACATCTTGCGCACCAGGTCGGGATGCGCGCGGGACACCAGCACGGCCGGGCCCCGTGAATTTTTGCGCACCTCAAGCACCATGAACTTCATGCGCTCGCCGGTCGAATAGCGCTCGCGGGGCACCTGCTCCCGGGCGGGCATCAGGGCCTCGGTGTCGCCCAGGGACACGATGAGGTTGCGGCCCTCGTAGCGAAGGACGGACCCCGTGATGAGGTCGCCCACCTTCTCCTGGAACTGGTCGAACACGCTCTGGCGCTCGGCGTCCTGCACGCGCTGGACGATGACCTGCTTGGCGGTCTGGGCCGCGATGCGGCCGAACTGCTCGTTGGGGATTCGGACGCGGACGACTTCGCCCAACTTGGCCTCGGGGTTGATCTTTCGGGAATCGGACAGGCCCATCTGGGTGGCCGGGTCGTCGACCTTTTCCACCACTTCCTTCAGGTAGAAGGCGCGGAACTCGCAGTTGAGCTCGTCGAACTCCACGTCGACCTCCTGCCCCACGCCGAAGACCTTCTTGGCGGCGGACACGAGGGCGGCCTGGATGGCCTCCACGAGCTGTTTCTTGTCGATTCGCTTGGTGTGCTCCAACTGGCTCATCACCAAGGCTAGGTCGTTACCCATGATCCTCACCCATCCTTCTAGTTAGCGTCGGTTAGGAGTTCGGAGTGAGGAGTCAGGGGTTTTGAAACCCCTCATTCCTAACCCCTAACTTCCAACTGCCGCTACATCTCCACTACCAGGTTCGCTTTCTTCACGATCCCGTAGGGGATCGACACGGTTCGCTTCTCGCTGAGCCGCACCAAGACCATGCCGTCCAGCACGCCATCCAGCCGACCGTCGAAGCTCGTCTGGTTCTCCAGGGGTTCCCGGGTCACCACGTGGGCCCGACGACCTTGGAACCGCTCGAACTCCCCCAGGTCGCGCAGGGCCCGGTCCATGCCCGGCGACGAGACCTCCAAAACGAAGGCCGTCGGGATGACGTCCAACGCCTCGATCTTCGCGTCCAAGTCCCGGCTCACCGTCTCGCAGTCCGTCAGGGACACCAGGCCGTCGGCCTTGTCCAGCACCACGCTGACCACCACCCGGCCCCCCTGGCGCTTGACCGAAAGGTCGTACAGTTCCAGGAAGTTGTCCTTCACCAGGGGTTCCGCCAGCTCCTTGAGCTGTGGCACCCAGCGATCCTCGCCTTGCAAGACAACCCCCCCTTGGGCGGGTGAATACCCCCTAAAACGAAGAAAACGGCCCATGGCCGTTTTCCGAAAACGCGCAGCGCCCGAACTGTACCGAAAAAAAAAGTGGGCCGGAGGCCCACTCTTTCAGGTTAGAGCGTTTTCGACGGGTTGGATTCTAAGGCATTTGGGGGGTTCCTTCAAGGGTGGCGCCTTCGGAACCCCAATAAATGCGGGTATTTTGCCGGGCGATACCGCCCCTTGGGCTCACGAACCGGGAACACAGCAGTTATACAGTTCCAAATAACGGGCTAAACACGCTTTAGGTGATGCTGAGCCGGATCGTCGTGGCCCAGGCTTCTTGGCTGGCATCATGGACTACTCAAACCTTGAGGAAGGGAACACCGAGGCCCACCTGAAGCTGTTGTGGTTCTTCGCCAAGACCGTCGCCAAGGGCGCGGCAAATGTGTATCCCGGGTTATATCTTGAAAGGTTTCGGTTAAAACTTAATCTCATCATCTTTTGACGTGACTACGCCGTTTAGCTTTTTGTATAGCCTCTTAAACCCAAAATACAAAAAGCAAACTGCAACGAGGATGGCAGCATAGGTCAAGATTTCATCGAGTTTGATGCCAGTCCACAAACTGATGCCGCCTAACAACAAAAATACAGGGAAAATAAGTGCCCTTTTAAATCCCATGAGTATTTCCAATTCAAATTATTACCCTGAGTAAATATCAGAACAACGTGACTTGGTTCGATTCGGGGAGGTCGGGCACGCAGCCGTGGCTCTTGAGGATCTCCACCACGTTCTTGTTGATGCCGCAGCGGGTCACCAGGTCCTCGATGGACGAGAAGGGTTCCTTCACGCGCTCCAGGGCGATGGCCTCGGCGGCGGTGGATCCCAGGCCCGGCAAGGCGATGAACGGCGGCCGGATGGCCTCGGTGCCGTCCTCCTTCTTCTCGACCATGAACTTGGCGGGGAGCGACTTGGCCAGGTCCACCTTCAGCAGCTCGATGCCCCGGGCGTACATCTCCTCCACCACGGCCAGGATCGACAGTTCGTCCTGTTCCTTGTTGGTGGGCTTTTCCAGAGCGCGCAAGTCCTTCTGGCGCTCCCGCACCTTGCCCAGGCCGCCGGAACAGACCACGGCGTCCACCGCGAAGGCCTTGTTGCTGAAATAGTCCGCGTAGAAGCCCACGGGGTGGTGCACCTTAAAGTACGCCAGGCGGAAGCTCATGATGCAGTAGGCCACGGCGTGGGCCTTGGGGAACATGTACTTGATCTTGCGGCAGCTCTGCACGTACCACTCGGGCACGTTGACGCCCTGCATGGCCTTCTCGAACTCGGGCGTGAGGCCCTTGCCCTTCCGGACCGACTCCATGATCTTGAAGGCCGTGGACTCGTCCATGCCCAGGGCCACCAGGTCGTTGAGCATGTCGTCCCGGGTCGAGATGACCGTGGACAGCGTGGCCTTGCCCTCTTTGATCAGGTCCTGCGCGTTGCCGAGCCAGACGTCGGTGCCGTGCGACAGGCCCGACAGGCGCACCAGTTCCTCGAACTTGGTGGGGCGCGTGTCGCGCAACATGCCCATGGCGAACTCGGTGCCGAACTCGGGCACACCCAGGGTGCCCAGGTCGAGGTGCGGCACGGGGATCTTGAGCTTGAGGGCTTCTGCGTTGCGGAACAGGCTCATCGTGAGCGGGTCGTTGAGGGCGATCTTCACCGGGTCCACGCCGGTGAGGCGCTCCAGGTACTTGAGGCTGGTCGGGTTGTCATGGCCCAGGATGTCGAGCTTCACCAGGCAGTCGTGCATGCTGTCGTAGTCGAAGTGGGTCGTGATGACGGCCCGTTCCTTGTCGTCGGCGGGGTACTGCACGGGGCAGATGTCGGTGATCTCCAGGTGCTTCGGGAGGATGACGATGCCGCCGGGGTGCTGGCCCGTGGTCTTGGACACGCCCGAACAGCCCTTCACCAGCCGGTTCTCCTCGGCGCGCCTCGCCTTGGTGCCCGATTCCTCAAGGAATTTCTTCACGAAGCCGTAGGCGATGCGGTCCTTCACCGACGAGATGGTGCCGGCGCGGAAACACTTGTCCTTGCCCAGCATCTCCTCGACGTACTTGTGGGCCACGTGCTGGTACTCGCCGGAGAAGTTGAGGTCGATATCCGGCATCTTGTCTCCCTTGAAGCCCATGAAGACCTCGAAGGCGATGTTGAACCCGTCCCGTACGGCGGCTTTTCCGCAGGTCGGGCAGTCCTTGGGGGGGATGTCCACCCCGGCGGTCGACTCGGCCTTAGCCGGGAACTCGTGCCAGTGGCCGGTCGCGCAGCGCCAGTGCGGCGGAAGGGGGTTGACCTCGGTGATGCCGGTCAGGAAGGCCACGAAGGACGACCCGACGGACCCCCGGCTGCCCACCAAAAAGCCGTCGGCGTTGGACTTACCCACCAGCCTCATGGCCAGGACGTACAGGGTGGAGTACTTATTGTCGATGATGGCCTTGAGCTCCTTGGCCATCCGTTTTTCGATGAGGGGGGGCAATTCGGCGCCGTACAGCTCATGGCACTTCTTCTCGGCGGTCTCCCGCAACAACTCGTCGGCGCCCTCGAACTGGGGTGAGAGGGTCTCGTTGGGGATCGGGTCCACGTCCTCCACCATCTCAGCGACCTTCTGCGGGTTCTGGATGACCACTTCCCTCGCGGCTTCCTCGCCGAAATAGCTGAAATCCTCCAGCAGTTCCTCGGTGGTCTTGAAGTACAGGGGGGCCTGGCGCTCGACGCCGTAGCCCATGCCGGTGTGGATGATGCGCCGGTAGATCTCATCCCTCGGGTCGAGGAAATGGGAGTCGCCGGTCGCGCAGACCATCTTGCCCAGCTTCTTGCCCACGTCGTAGAGGCGCTTGGTCATGGTCTGGAGCTCGGCCAGGTCCCTCACTTCCCCGTTGCGGATCATGAACTCATTGTTCCCGCAGGGCTGGACCTCGATGTAGTCGTAGAACGACGCGACTTCCTCCAGGTCCCGGCCGCCGTTGAGCATCGTCTGCCAGACCTCGCCCTGCTCGCAGGCGGACCCCACGATGAGTCCCTCCCGGTGGGCCTGCAGGAGCGCCCGGGGGATCAGGGGACGCTTGTAGAAGTAGTTCAGGTGGCTCTCGGTGACCAGCTGGTACAGGTTCTTGAGGCCCTTCTTATTCTTCACCAGAAGGATGATGTGGTTGATGACGATCGACTTTTCCTTCTTGAACTCCTCGACCAGGTAGCCTTCCATGCCCAGGATGAGCTTGAGGTTCTTCTTCTTGGCGGCGGCCTTGGCCTCAGGGAAGGCCTGCACCACGCCGTGGTCGGTGATGGCCAAGGCCTTGTGGCCCCAGCGGGCGGCCTGGGCCACCAACTCACCGATCTTGGAGAGGCCGTCCATACGGCTCATCTGGGTGTGGCAGTGCAGTTCCACCCGCTTGTCCACCGCGGTGTCCATGCGCCCCGCCACGGGGATCTTGACGATGTCCCGGGCCATGAGCACCAGGTCCATGGAGAACTTGTCGAACCGAAGGTCACCCCGCACGCGGATCCAATGGCCTTCCTTCAGGCCGGGGCGGTACTTGCCGTCGCCCTCGTGGAACACCTTCACGTCCACCGAGTCGGTGAAGTCCGTGATCGTCATGACGATGAACCAGCGGCCGCTGCGCTGTTGTCGTTCGTCGTAGGACACGATCTGGCCCTGGATGGTGAAGTCCTTCTGCTCCTCCACGACCTTGTTCATGGGGGTGGGCTCGGCCGCGATGTTGCGGCCGAGGATGACCGTGGGCCCCTCTTCCTTCTTCTCGACGGCGGCCTCGGGGGGCGGGGGCACCAGGTTCTCCTCGGGGATGACCTTGTCGTTCACCCGGAAGGACACCTCGAGCTTGGCGTGGCAGCGTTGGTGGATCATCTCCTCCAGCACCCGGTGGCACTGCTTGCGCTCCAACTGCTGGCGGGCCAGCTCATGGGGCACCGCCAGGGAAAGGGCCTGGGCCTCGAGGGTGGGGCGGCAATGGGCGAACCAGCCCTCGGCCACCTCGGCCTCCTCCGACAGGCAGAACATGAGGTCGTTTTGGTGGGCGGCGAGGTACTCGGCGGGCGACAGGAGGGGCGTCTCATAGTGGACATCCAGCACCACGCGGCCCACGTTGGGCAGGTGGTCCTTCAGCAGGAGGGAGAGGCGGGCGTAACTGTCGGGGTCGGCCTTGTGGGCCATCTGGAGGTGGATCAGCACCAGGCGCTTCTCGGGGAAGACCTGGACCGAGGGGACCTCGGATTTGAAGAAGGATTCCTTGTCGCGGCACTCGAGGGGGAGCTTTTGGAGCAGTTCGTAGAACTTGAGCTGGGGCCGGGTTTCCGTTGCCTGTTCGGTCGGCAAACTGATCGGAGTCATCCGGGCCTCATACTTTCGCGTCGCGGGTTCGGGAGGGGTTGAAGTGGCGGTCAGTTGGTTTTATACCCCCGGCCCAGGGAGGGGTCAAGATTTTTGGGCCGGACTTTCGGGGAAAAATAGTTCGAATAATCAACAAACACCGGCTTGACATTCTGCCGGAAATATTTTTCTGGGTTTAAGCGCCAAAAATAAAATCCAAAAGCCGTTTGAACCACAAAGTTCACAAAGGTCACTAAGTTCGCGATGGAAGGCCGTGGATTTGACGGCTTTTTTCACAAGTCGTCTTGGTGAACTTGGTGGTGAAATATTTAGCCTTGGTCTAGGGCCCGAAGAAGAAGCCGAAGGCCCAGCGTTCCTCGCGCTCGCGGAAGAACTGCCCGAAGGGCGTCTGGCCCCGGTAATAGGACAGGACGAACCGGATGGAATCGTATTTGCGGTCCTTCGTGTTCCGCCACTGGAAACCCAGTTGGGCCGATTGGTTGAACACCCCGCCCGCCTCCCGGCGGTCCTGGGCGTCGTAGGCCAGGTAGGGCCGCATCGGTTGGCCCAAGACGTTCCAATCCATCCCGTAAACCTCCACGCCGCCCTGGGCGAAGAAGGCCGGTTCCTGGGGGATGGAATGGATGAGCCCGCCCGCCCCGGCGTAAAGCCTGAAGTGGCTCGTGGCCTCGACCGAGACCAGCCACTTGGCGGTCTCACGGCTGTAGACGATGGGGTCCCGCTGGGCGAACAACTCGTCCCCCAGGTGCGTGCTCTCGTGGGTGTACTCCAGGCGGGAGGTCCAGGCCAGGTAACGGGATGGGTCGTCGAGGGACCCCTTCACCCGGCTGTAGGAGAAGTAGGTGCCGAACAGCCAGTCGTTTGCCCGCATCGGAAAGGAGGAACCCCGTTGGTCGAGCCAGGCGTGGGCCGAGGCCGTCACTCCCCAGGCCCATTGCCGTTCCACCTTCAGGAAGGGCTTGGTGAGGAGCGGCGTGCAGATCTTGGGCGGGGAACGGAGCAGTTCCACCGTCCGGCCGATGGACCCTTCCCATTGGGACCTGCCCGCGTCGCGAAGCAAGCCCGTGTGGGGCTCGCGCGGGTCGGCGGCCATGGACCGGAAGAGCGAGTCGGACGGGAGGAACACCCACCCCTCGGCCCGGACGGAACCAGCCGCAAGGAGCAGGAAGGTCGGGAGGATGAGGACGAATGCCTTGGAAAATTTCATCGAAACCCCTAGGGCGAGATCACGTCAAAGAAGGGAACATTTTAACCGGGATTTAACAGCCGAGACCCAGCAAAACCAAAAACCATTGCAACCACGGATGCACACCGATTCACACCGATACGACACAACTCATTCTTTGATTAAAACCATAAAATCGAAGCTTTATCTGTGTTCATCCGTGTGCATCTGTGGCGAATATTTATGGCTTCGCCTTTTGTTGCAGTAATCCACCGTAGGCCGCCAGCATCTTCTGGGCCATGGCCTCCGCCGACCAAAGGGCGGCCTCGGGCTTGGTCTCGGCTTTCTTCATATCGTAAAACGCCTTGTCGGTCAGCATGCGCCGCACCTGGTCCGTAAAGGCCTCCTCATCCAAATCCACCAGCACCCCGCCCTTTTGGGACGCCATGACGTCCTTCACGCCCATCCGGGCCACCGCCACCACCGGCACCCCGGCGGCCATGGCCTCGGTCACCACCAAGCCCTGAGTCTCGGTTACGGAGGCGAAGGTGAAAAGGTCGGCGCCCGCGTAGCAATCGCGCCATTCCTCCTTGCCCAAGTAGCCCAGGAACCGCACCCTTCCCTTCAACCCCATCTTCTCCACCAGGCGGATCAGGGACTTCTTGGCCCCGCCCTCCCCCGCCACCATCAGGAAAAGGTGCGGAAAATCATCCTTCAGCCGGTCCAGGACCCGGATCAGGAAATCCACGTTCTTCTCGCCGGAAACCCGGCCCATGAACAGCATAAGCTTATCGTCCGGCCCGTAGCCATGGGCCTGGCGGAACCGCTCGGGTTGGGCCCCCTCGAACTTGGACAGGTTGATGCCGGTCGGGATGGCCACGATCGGGGTCTTGGTGGCCCCATAGCTTTCCAAGACCCGCTTCATCTCGGGGGAGGGGGTCACGATCAGGTCGCACCTGTCGCAGTAGCGCTGGCTCATCTTTTTCGTGAGCCAAACCATGAACGACTTAGGGACCCAGGGCAGGTAATACTCCACGTAGGCGGCGAATAGCGTGTGGTAGGTGTGGACGATCTTGGACCCCGACTCATGGGCCCAATCCACGGCGGGCCCCCCGATGGAAAAGGGGGTCTGGGTATGGACGATATCGAACTTGTGGGACTTGAACTCCTCGATCATGGCCTTGTCCCGGTTGGGGCGGCCCAGGCGGTCCTCCGGGTCGAAGAACAGGTACATGGAGGGAAAGCGGTGGATGTTGGGATTCTCGTCCACGTGGCCCGGGAAGGCGGGGGCGTAAACGTGGACCTCGTGGCCCAGCTTCTGGAATTCCTCGAAGAAGACCCGGGTGGAGGCGGAAACGCCGTTGATGCGGGGGAAGTAGGTGTCGGTGACGAGGGCGATCTTCAGTTGAAACTCCTGGTTCCGCGAATTCCGTCGAGAGTCGTTCAATCCATTGCAATGCGATGGGGCGGTTCTAAGTGCCGTTGGCCGCTAGCCGTTTGCCGTTAGCTTAAGCCTGAAAACTAACGGCCAGTGGCTTGCCACGCCGGGACCACTAGTCGAGGCGCATGCCTGGCATGTGCCACGCCAACAGGCGTGGTGCTAACGGCTGCTGTTCTGTATTTTCGCCACTTCTTCCATCCCCGGGTACTTCCCGGTCCCCGGTTCCTTGGCGCAGAACGCCGCGGCGGTGGCCGCCGCGAACGAGACGATCTTTTCGTCTTCCCAGGCCTTCAGGACGCCGTAAGCGACAGCGGCCCTAAAGACGTCCCCGGCCCCTAAGGTGGAAACCACGTGGACCGGATAAGTCTTTTGGCGGTGCAAGACAACGCCCCGACGCCCGAAGAGGATCTCACCCGGGCCGGAGGTGAACACCACCAACCCCCGGGACACGGCCAAGTACCGGGCCATCAGGGCCTCGACGGATTCCGTCGGGAATTCGCGATTCCGGTATTCCCTTGAGACCACATTGGCCGCTGAACCCCGGTGCTCCGGAGAGTCCGGCGCGCAGTCCAGGGTCACGTAGGGAACCTTCGCCTCGACGCAAACCTTCACGACCTGGAGGGTCGCTTCCTTGAAGTACGGGTCCAACACCACGGCCCCGGCCCCTCGGATCGCCCCTTCGTTCGGCGGCGCCCACCGGAACGGGCTTTGGGAGAAGTACCGGCCGAACGTGCCGAATACCGTGCGGGTTTTGTCGTCCACCAACACCAGGTCGCGCCAACCCGGGAAGGACTCGTCGAACCGAAGGCCGGAGACATCCACCCCGTATCCTTGGAACCAATGGGTGATGGGATCCTTCGTCTCAATCCCCAGGTCGGGGCCGTCCAGCTTCACCTTCAACCCGAAACCGGCGAGGAGTCCGGCGGCGTTGCCCGCTTCCCCGCCTACGGTCTGGGACGTATCGCGGATCTCCTGGTAGGAGTCCGCCTCCGGGTACGGGCCCACCAACCTCAGGAGGGTCGTCAGGACCGTCATGCCGTAGGCGTAAACATCCAACCCGTTCACGCGGTGCAGAGGGCCCATTCAATATCGGCGAGCTTCTTCAGCTCCTCCATCACCTTGTCCTTCGGGGCCTTGACCGGCTCGGCCTCGCGGCGACGCTTCACTTCGATCACGCCCTCACCGAGACCCCGGGACCCGACCCGGATGGAGAGGGGGATGCCCAGCAGGTCGGCGTCCTTGAACTTGAACCCGGCCGAGACTTCGGACCGGTCATCGTAAAGGACTTCGTAGCCCGCCTTGGTTAATTCCTCGTAAAGCTTGTCGGAGGCCTCAGCTACCGGCTTCTCCGCCGGGTTGAGGCACAGCAGGTGCACCTGGTAGGGCGCGATGCCGATGGGCCAGAGGATCCCCGCCGCGTCATGGTGCTGCTCGATGGCGGCACCCACGGTGCGGGTCACCCCGATGCCGTAACAGCCCATCACGCACTCGACTTCCTTGCCCTTCTCGTCGAGGTACGTGGCCTTCATGGCCTTGGAGTACTTGGTGCCCAACTTGAAGGTCTGGCCCACCTCGATGCCGCGCACGATCTTGAGCGGTTTGCCGCACTTGGGGCAGCCCTCGCCTTCCTTCGCGCTGCGGAAGTCGTTGAACCAGGGCTTCTCGCAATCCCGCGCGATCTCCACATGGATCAGGTGTTGGTCCTTCTTCAAGGCGCCCGTCACGTAATCGTGGCCGTCCTGCAGGGCCAGGTCCGCGAGGATCTTCACGCCCTTGAGGCCCACCGGCCCGGCGAAACCCACCGGGGCGCCGGTCACTTCCAACACCTTCTCGGCGCTGGCCAGCACCAGCTCGCCGGCCTTCATCGCGTTCTGCACCTTGGTCTCGTTGACCTCGTGGTCGCCCCGCACCAGCACCACGACGGGCTTGCCGTCGGCGAGGAAAACCAGGGTCTTGATGAACTGCGAGGGCGGGAGCTTCAGCAACGCGCCCACATCCTCCACGGTGTACTTGCCGGGGGTGTCCACCACCTCGAAGGGCTTGTCGGTGGCGGTTGCCACGGCCGGGGCGCTGACCGCGCTGGTGGCCTTTTCCATATTCGCCGCGTAGCCGCAGGCCTCGCACCAGGCCACGGCGCATTCGCCGGTCTCGGCCATCACCATGAACTCATGGGTGAAACTGCCGCCGATGAGGCCCGAATCGGCCTCGACGGGCGAGGACACCAGGCCGCAGCGCTTGAAGATGCGCTTGTAGGCCTCCACCATGGTCCAGTAGGTCTTGTCGGCCGCGGCGTCGTCCACGTCGAAGGAATAGCCGTCCTTCATGATGAACTCGCGGCTGCGCATGACGCCGAAGCGGGGGCGCACTTCGTCGCGGAACTTGTTGGCGATCTGGAAGAGGTTCTGGGGAAGCTGCTTGTGGCTCCGCACCTCGCGGCGCACCAGGTCGGTGATGACTTCCTCGTGGGTGGGGCCCAGGGCGTACTCGCGCTCGTGGCGGTCGGTCAGGCGCATGAGTTCCTTGCCGTACTTCTGCCAGCGGCCGGATTCCTTCCACAGTTCCGAGGGGGTCATGATCGGGAGCAGGACCTCCTGGGCGCCGGAGCGTTCCATCTCCTCGCGGATGATCTTCTCCACCTTCTGGATGGCCTTCAGGCCGAGGGGCAGGTACTCGTAGATGCCGGCCGCCACCTTGCGCATCAAGCCCGAGCGGATCATGAGCTGGTGGGACGGGATCTCGGCGTCCTGGGGGACTTCCTTGACCGTGGGAATGAGGGCTTTCGAGACGCGCATGGTGTTTTCCTGGGAAGGGACCGGGGCCCCTGAAATGAGCGGTTATTGTACAGGGAATCAGGAACAGGGGAAAAGCCGCAGAAGGTAGGAATCTAGACCCAGCGTAACTTGATCAGCTTTTCGACCTTTTTAAAGTCTCGATCAGAGGTGACCAAAACACTCCCGGTCTCCAGGGCCAGCCCCGCCGCGGCTGAATCGGCAAAGGCGAGGCCCGTTCGGAGCCTCAATTCCGCGGCTCGGATCATCCGGGGCCGGTCGAAATCGGCGCTTTCGATCCTCAGTTTTTCGATTGCCTTGATCGCTTCATGCGCTTTCACGATGGATACCCTACGGGCCACATGATGAAATATTTCGCCGAGTTGGATCGTCGAAATGAATGTCCGGTCGCCCAAAACCCACGAACGGGCCAGGATGTCATGGAGGCAATCCATCGCCAGCCCTTCCGGCTCGAAGAAGTAGGGGATGAGGACACTCGCGTCCAATACAAACGTCTTCAATTACTTAACCAGCCGCTTCAATTTGGCTTCCGATCGGGCCGCGTCCTTGCGTCGTTCCACGAGGAATTTCCGGCCCGCGTCCGGGTCGTGTCCTAGGAAACCGGCGTATTTACGGACCAGCACAGCGGACAACGGGATCACCCGGATCTCCCCATCGATCTCTTCGATGGACACCCTGGTCCCAGGGCGGATTTTGAGTTTTTCCCTGATCTCGACGGGAATGACCACCTGCCCCCGCCCCGAAATGGTCCCCTGCACCATGACACACCCCTTTCCCGAAAACCTCAAATCACGCCCCTATATTACCGCAATCAAGCCATTGTATGAATACTTCTTATCATCTTACAAATCGTCCCATTTCATTCATAAGTCCAATCTAACCGGCGCGGGGCATTTAGGTGTCAAAGAAGGTAGGCCGGGCCCCTGAAATGAGGGCGTATTGCATCAGCACCCAGACGACTTTCGGATACCCGTCATCCGCTCACATATTGCTTATGGTTTTACCAATGGAATGTCATCATGAAAAGTTGGTGTTTTATCAGGCGTTGGTTCCCCTTCACATGCAGAATCATCGCAACCGCCTGCCGAAACCTCTATTTTTTCCAACCTCTCATCGGATTTAAATGTAAGGTTGATCCAGATGTGATAGCAGAATTTTTGAATTCCACCATCCAAGCTTTTCCCACGAATAGTCTTATAGAAGTCATAATTTCGGCTTCTCATTAAACCAGGATCCACATCAACCTTCCACCCACCCTTGATCACATTCAGGGGCAACAACAAATCAACCTCTCGCCTATCCATTCCCAAATGCATTCCAGCAACAATGATTTCATTCGGTTTAGTTTTTAACTCGGTCTTATTCTTAATGACTTTCGAATCAACCTCTTCAATCGTGCAGCCACTCGTACATTCAGTCTCGTAATAGCTCACCATGGTCATTTTATTTTTAAGAACATACTCGATGCGAGTCATACCCGTCGATGCGTCACCGCTATTGATAACCTGTGAGATTCCAAGCTTATGTTGAACACGGTCAAAGAACTTGGAGTCCCCCTTGATTTTATCGACGTTGAAATTCAGAACAGTTAGAAAGTCCGAAGGATCAACTGCGAGGACCGAAGAGGGCAAAATGCCAACCACCAGATAAAAAGCCAATAGCCAAAAGCCGTTTTTCATTTAGCGCCTCACCATTAAAGTTGAAGCAGTATAACAAGTCCAACCGGCCCGATATCAGACCTTCGGGGCATTGAGCTCGGCCTGCTTGCGCTCGATTTCCTTGAGCAGGCGCGGCACCAGCAGGTCCTCGTCCAGGCGTTCCTTGATCTCGCCCTTCTCGATGATGACCCCATGGCCCTTCTCGG
>CAYMOV010000050.1:11833-18605 GCA_964392085.1 uncultured bacterium | reverse complement strand
ACGACCCCCAGGGGCGGCAGGGTGATCTGGGCCGAGAAGGGTTGGCCGTGCCAGCCGTAATTCTCGGCCTGCACTCCCCCGCCGTTGCCCACGTTGGACCCGCCGTACAGGTCCCCGTCGGTGTTGAGGATCTCCTTGTAAAACCCCGCCCTCGGCAGGCCCATGCGGTATCCCTTCCGGGGCACCGGGGCGAAGTTGCAGGCGCAAACCACGATCTTGCCGGTCTTGGGGGACATCCTCATGAAAGCCGCGACATTCTCGTCCGAGTTGTTGGCGTCGATCCATTGGAACCCCGCTGGGTCGGCGTCCGACTCGTAGAGGGCCGGATGCTCACGCATCAGTCGGTTCAGGTCGCCCACCAGCTTCTTGAGCCCTTTGTGGTCCTTCCACTGCAGGAGGTCCCACTGGAGGGAACCGTCGTTGTCCCATTCCTTCCATTGGCCGAACTCGCTTCCCATGAACAGCAGCTTCTTACCGGGATGCGCCCACATGTAACCGTAGAGGCTCCTGAGGTTGGCGGCCTTCTGCCACATGTCCCCGGGCATCTTGTCCAGCATGGACCCCTTACCGTGAACCACCTCGTCGTGGGAAAGGGGAAGGATGAAATTCTCGCTCCAGGCGTAAAGGAACCCGAAGGTCAGGTTGTGGTGGTGGAACTTGCGGTAGATCGGGTCCTTGGTGAAATACATGAGGGTGTCGTGCATCCAGCCCATATTCCACTTGAAGCCGAACCCGAGGCCTCCGGTGTAGGTGGGCTTGGAGACGCCGGGCCAAGCCGTGGATTCCTCGGCGATGACCAGGGCGCCGGGATGCCGACCGTGGACGATCTCATTCAGCCGCCTCAAGAAATCGACGGATTCCAGGTTCTCACGGCCGCCGTATTGGTTGGGGATCCATTCCCCCTCCTTGCGGCTGTAGTCGCGGTACAGCATGGAGGCCACGGCGTCGATGCGGAGGCCGTCCACGTGGTAATGCGACAGCCAAAAGAGGGCGTTGGACAGGAGGAAATTACGGACCTCGTGGCGGCCCAGGTTGAAGACGTAGGTGCCCCAGTCGGGATGTTCCCCCTCGCGGGGGTCCTGGTGCTCGTAAAGGGGCGTGCCGTCGTAGCGGCCCAGGGCCCAATCGTCCTTCGGGAAGTGCGCCGGGACCCAATCGAGGATCACGCCGATCTTGTTCTGGTGCATGACGTCGATGAAATATTTGAAGTCGTCCGGGGTGCCCCAACGGGCGGAGGGGGCGAAGTAGGCCGAGACCTGGTAGCCCCAGGACCCCCCGAAGGGGTGCTCCATGATGGGCATGAGCTCGATGTGGGTGAAGCCAAGCTCCTTGACGTAGGCCGCCAGCTTGGGAGCGAGTTCCCGGTAGGTGAGGGAACGATTGGCTTCCTCCGGCACCCGCATCCAGCTTCCCAGGTGGACCTCGTAGACCGACATGGGCTCGGACCAGGGGTCCTTTTTCTTGCGGGCCTCCATCCACTCGGCGTCCTGGAAGGGATAGCTCGACTTGTTGACGCGGGCCGCCGTGCCGGGGGGCACCTCGGTGGCGAAGGCGAAGGGGTCGGTCTTGAGGATCAGGTGGCCGGCCTTGGTGTGGATCTCGAACTTGTAGTGGTCGCCGTGCTTCGCGCCCGGCACGAAGACCTCCCAGACGCCCGAGGCGCCCATGCTGCGCATGGGGTGAAGGCGGCCATCCCAGCCGTTGAACTCACCCACGACCGCTACGCCGTCGGCGTTGGGGGCCCAAACGGAGAATCCGACGCCCTCGACCCCCTGGTGCACGCGGGGTTGGGCGCCGAACCGGTCGTGCAACTCCTCGTGGCTTCCCTCGTTGAAGAGGTGGAGGTCCATGTCGCCCAGGGTGGGAAGGAAACGATAGGAATCCTCCAGGGTGAAGACCTGCTTCCCGTAGGTCACCCGAAGTTGGTAGGGGAACACCTCGGACGGTCCGGGAACGAACAGCTCGAAAAGGCCCGCCTCGTGGATCAGGGTCATGGGAAGGGAGGTCTTGTCGGATTTCAGGACCTCCACCTTGTCGGCGGAGGGGCGGTAGGACCGGATCACGACGCCCTTGGGGGCCGGATGGGCGCCCAGGAGCCCGTGGGGGTTCGCGTGGGTCCCCCCGAGGAAACGTTGGAGGCCTTGCTGGTCGATCGGGACCTTGGGTTCAAGCGCCTTCGAGGGCATCTTGTTGTTTCTCCTCTCGGTTTCGGCTGAGTTCCTCGACGACCCGCTTTGAGCTTTTCTCGGCCAGGAGGGATCGGTTCAAGCCCATCTGCCCCGCCAGGTCCGACAGCTTGTCGAACTCGTAGGTCGTACCGGCGGCTTCGTATAGGATTTCCTGCGGGCGGTTCAGGTTGGGGGTGAGTCCCATCTGTTTTACCACCTCCAGCAGGCCTTGGGCGGCTTTAAGGTTGGAATCGGAGGCCTCATGCACCGCGATCTGGACGGCCCGGTTGAGGAGCTCCGAGAACCGTCGGTCGGCGAAAGTCAGGTCGAGCTGGAGGCCCTGTCGGGCGGCCTCCTTGGCCACCTGCACCGCTTCCTGGTAGGCCGCGGGCGACAGGGAGCCTTCTTGCTGGAGGATGAGGTCGGTGAACCTTCGGCTGAGGGTGAACTCGGCGGAGGCGGTCAGCTCACGGGGGATCGGGAAACCCGCGTGCTGGAGCATCTCGAGGTTGCGCCGGTTTTCCTGGTACAAAAGGGCGAACTCGCTGGTCAACCGGTCGACCAGGCTGGCGTACACCGTTCCAAAAACCCGTTCCCGGCCTTCCGGGAGCAGGTGTTCCATGCCGAACTCGTCGTTGCCGTAGGTCTCGGCCATCAGGCCGAGGAAGCGGGACAAGGGCAGGTTGTAGAACTGGTCCCAAAGTTTCACGGAGGCTGCGTCGGCCTGGGCCGGTTCCGCGCCCTGCAGGATGTTGCAGGTGAAATCGATGCCCCCCATATAAAGGGCGGCGAATGCCATGGAATGCCCGCGACGGGTCGAGAGGTCCTGGAGGCGGATTCGGCCCGTGGAGAGGGTGAGGCGCCCGTGGGATTCCTTCCGTTGGGATAGGATCTCATAGGTGAAACCGCCGGCCTCCCCCTGGTTCGGTTGGTGGGGGTCCGCCAGTCCCGCCATGGCCACGTGCGCGGACACCTGGGCGGGACGAACCCGGGCGGTATCCACGTTCTTAATGAAGAGGTCCCGGCCGTTTCCGTTCCCGGGGATATTGCTTTGGGCTTGGGCGAGTTTCTCCAAAAAGACGACCCGGGGGCCGGGGATCCCGAGGCTCTCGAGCAGGTCCAGCGCCCTCCCGGCATACTGGAGGACTTGGATCGTCTCGATGCCGGACAGGTCGTTGAAGAACCAGGCGCAGCTCGTGTACATGAAAAGGGCCTGGCGCTGGATCTCCAGGTGCGTCAGGGCCCGGACATGCTCGTCTTTCGACAAAGGCCGGCCGGCTTGGTCGTCGAGGAAGCCTTCCCGGGAGGCCGCGTGGTCGAGGAGAAGCCGGACGTATTCGTCCCTTGATTTCCATGGGTCCCGGAAAAGCTTGCCCCGTTCCGACTCAAATTGGGCCGCCACGTGGTCCCGGAGGAAATCCAGGGCCTCCCGGAGCGGGCCGCGCCAAGCCTGGGTCCAGCCGGGCAGGCCGCCGGTGTGGCACCCGCAGTCGCGGATCCAACGGCCCACGCCGTGCGAACAGCTCCAGGCCGTGCCTTCCCCGTTGGGCCCCGGCTTGATCTCGGTCTCCCATTGGGCCGGGTACTCCGAGAGGAACTCCCCATAGTTGGTGACCTTGAAGCCACGCTGGGGGGCCAGGGTGTCGAAGGCGTAAGCCACGCTCCGGTCGCCGAACTTGAAATGGTGGCCGTACGATTCCCCGTCGGTGGCGGTATGGACGAGCCTTCCGTTCCCGCCCGGGAAGCGGGCCACCAACTCCATCAGGGTCTCGCTGGTGCGCAGCGCCCCCTCGAAGGCGATGGCCTTGGCGATCTCGGGGTCGTAATAAAAGACGGCCATGGACCGGCCGGAACCGTCCTTGTGCTTATAGAGGTAGGCCACGCCGGGGTCCACGTCGCCGTTGGAAACGTCGCGCCAGTCGCCGCCGGTCAGGGGACGCACGCGGAGGGCTTGGTGCGGGGAGAGGATCACGTACTTCAGCCCCTCGTCGATCAGGCTTCCCATCACCGAGTCATTGACCGCGGTCTCGGAGAGCCAGAGGGACTCGGGCGCGCGGCCGAACCGATGCTTGAAGTCGGAAACACCCCAGCGGATCTGGGTCAGGCGGTCCCGCTCGTTGCAAAGGGGCAGGATGGCGTGGTTGTAGGCCTGGGCGATGGCGTTGCCGTGGCCGCCGTGGGCCTTGAGGCTGGACCGGTCCGCCTCCAGGATCTGTTGGTAAGTGAAGGGATGGTGAACCTCCATCCAAAAGAGGAGGGTGGGGCCGAGGTTGAAGCTGAAGAACTGGTAGTTGTTGATGATCTTGTCGATGAGGCCGTTCGCGTCCAGCACCCGGGCGAAGGCGTTGGGGCGGTAGCACTCGTAATAGACCCGTTCATTCCAGTCATGCATCGGGGCGGCGCTGGGTTGTTCGTCGATGACGCCCGTCCAGGGGTTTTCCCGGGGGGGCTGGTAGAAGTGGCCGTGGAGGATGAGGGAGGTCGGCATGAAGGATCCTGATGCGAGGATGGAACGATTGTATCAGCGCTTCCCCGTCCGTGAAAAGGAGTCCCGGGGTTTGTCGGGCCTTTTGGCGGGAATCAGCCTTGGTTTCAACCAGATCCGGCCGAAACGCCGGAACTCGACGCGATAGTATTTTCGAATGGATTCCAAGATGGGCGGTGGAAGCCGGTCCTGCACCGGAAGGTCGTAGATCTCCACCCAACGGAATATCCGCTGGCTCAAGTCATCCTGGAGGTCGCTCCCGTTCCAACTCCCCATTCCATAGAGGGCCCCGAAAGTGGAGGGTTGGTACCAAACCTCATGGCCCGACAGGAGGGCGAGATCGGTGTCCAAGAGCAGCACTTGGCCCGGGTCCTTCCGCAACCAGGAAGCCGCCTCCGTTTTTTGGGCCCGTTCCTCGGGGGAGGGGACGGTTGGGGCGGGCATGGACAGGAATGAAACCGTCAGGGCGAGGACCCCTAGGGCGGAAACCCATCCCTTCCAGGTCGGGGTTCGGGCTTCGGGAACGCCCCACCCTTCCCCGATCCAGAGGAACATGGCGAGCAGGAACTCCAGGTAATAATTCTCCGCGCTGCCCACCCGTCCCAACGAAGCGAGGCCCAGGGCCGACCCGAGGCCATAGGCCAGGACGGTCGGATTGGGTTTGCGTCCCAGGAGAAAGGCCATCAAGGCCATTGCGGTCGGCAGGGAGCATTCACGCCACCAGGAACCCGTGATAAAGGAAGCGAAACGGCCTGGGATCATGAACCCCCTCGCCCACACGATTACATGCAGGTGGAACAACCCGCCGGTCCAAAGGTCCAACAATCCCAAGATCAGGACCGCCGTTCCCCAAGAAGCCGCCATAAAGGTGAAAGTGGGCTTCCAGCGGCGCCTTAGGAAACCGGTCGCCAGGACGGCCAGTCCCAACACGAAGGTGGTTTGCTTGGTGAGGATGGCGGCGGCGTGCAAAAGGCCCGCCTGGACCCACCGGCGTTTGTCGTCGGGGCGGCCTTCCCCTTTCCCTTCCCCATGGCGGACCCAAAGGGACAAGGCGGCTAAATTGAAGAAGATCGACAAGACGTCCGAACGTGTGACCGACGCCCAGGTATCCCAGGTCGGGCTGGCGGCCACCAGGAGGGTGATCAACGCCGGCCAGGGCGTCTTCCAGCGTCTTCGTCCCCAACCGTAGACCAGCGCTAGGATCCCGAGGAAAGCCCCGAAGGAGATCACCCGTCCCGCGCTGAACATCCCGATGCCGGATAGCAAGGCGAAAGCCTGGAGGAAATAGTACAAGGGCGTATAGGAGAAATGGAGGTAGGGTCCCCCGGAACGGAAATCCACGTAGGGCCTCTCGAGGCGCGCCAAGCGGAGGCCGAAGTCGACATGGTTCGCCTCGTCCTGTTGGACCTGGAAGGGGCAGGTGACCCGGTTGAACTCCTGGGGGACCAGGAAGGCGGCCCGGACCGCGAGAAACAGGACCATGAGCCAAAGGATCCATTCGGTGGCGGGGAGGGAGCGAGGGGCGCGCTTCAATATTGGAACTTCCATAGGAAGGATAACCCTTTTGGGGTGGATTCCGGTTTCGGGACCCAGGTGCCCCCGACACCGCAGGCCGCGGTCCCAACCAAGAGCCCGAGGGCCGCCCCCGCCGTGACGTCGGACAAGTAATGCTTGTGGTCCTCCATGCGGCCCAAGCCGGTGCAGATCCCCGCCAGGATCGCCGGGACGCCGGCTTTCCAGCCGAAATACTTCCAAGCCGCGGGGACAATGCTGAAGGCGGAGGTCGTGTGGCCTGAGGGGAACGAGAAGGAAGCGCCGTTGGGCCTCGTTCGGTTCACGGGGTACTTGATGGCCCAGGCCGCCACCCCGCTCCCCACCAAGGCCACGGCCGAGTCGAAACCGAAACCCTGGAGTTTGGGCGAGTGGAACATTCGTCCGGCGCTCCAGGTGCCGACCGCAAGGGCCCCCTGGGTCAGCCCGTTACCCCAAAGGTTGCCGAAGTTGAAGACGGTTTCGTTCTTGGCGACACGCTCCAAACGGTCGTCGTACGTCCTTTCCTTTGGGGTGTTCCAGACCGCGGCCGTGAGACAGGAGCCGCCCGCCAGGATGAATAGGTTGG
>CAYMOV010000050.1:0-11733 GCA_964392085.1 uncultured bacterium | reverse complement strand
GTGTTCCAGACCGCGGCCGTGAGACAGGAGCCGCCCGCCAGGATGAATAGGTTGGATTTGCTAAAGAGCCTGGGAGCCGTGGCCTTCAGGCCGCCCGGCAAGCCGAACAGGATGTTGTCGCTTCGAGGGGGCGTTTCACACCAGGGTCTTATCGGAAGGGTGGAAAATGCCAGGAGCGCCAAAAGAAGTCGCCGGGTTTGGACGATTCGTTTCATCACCAGGCATTATAAGGTGATATCACCTTTTAGTTTCTGGGTTGTTCATTTGGCATTGGAGGTTTCTTAATCTTGGCCAACCGCTATCCGCCGACCGCTTGCCATGCCGAGGCCTCAAGCCGAGGCATTTGCTCGGCAAGTGCCGCGCAATATGCGCGGTGGCATCCGCTGGTGTCAGACAATCATCCCCGCCGCCACCGTATTATTCGACAGCTCATCGATCATGATGAAGTTGCCCGTGGCGCGGTTCCTCGAATAGGGATCATAAAAGAGGGGTTTCTGGGTCAGGACCTTGATCCGGGCGATGTCGTTCATCTTCAGCTGGTCCGCCGGGCCCTTTTCCATGGTGTTGACGTCGAGCCGGTGCTCGATGGCCTCGACCTGGCATTTCACGGTCTGGGTGGTCTGCTTCAAAAGGTATTTTTTCTTGGGGACGAGGGGTTCCGACGAGAACCAGCAGAGATCCGCCGAGAAGCGGTTGCCGACCAGGGGCCGGTTGTCCGGATGGCAGATCATGTCACCCCGGGACAGGTCGATTTCCTGGGCAAGGCGTAAGGTCACCGAGAGCGGCGGGAAGGCCTCCGCCAATTCCCCTTCCCAGGTGTCGATCGCCTTGACGGTCGTCTCGATTCCCGAGGGCAGGGCCACCACCTTATCCCCCGGCCTGACGATGCCGGAGGCCACCTTGCCGGCGTAACCCCGGTAATCCAGGTTGGGCCTCAGGACCAACTGCACCGGGAATCGGAAGTCCTCCAGGTTGCGGTCATGGCCGATGGGGACGGTTTCCATGTGCTCCAGGAGCGAGGGCCCCTGGTACCAGGGCATCCTGCCGCTGTTCCGCACGACGTTGTCGCCGTTCAGGGCGGACATCGGGATGCAGGTGAGGTCCTTGGGGTTCAGGCGTCCCGAGAACTCGCGGTAGTCGGACACGATCTTGTCGTAGACCGCCTGGGAATAACCCACAAGGTCCATCTTGTTGACGGCCAGCACCAGGTGCGGGATTCCCAACAAGGTGGCGAGGGTGCCGTGGCGACGGGACTGCACCTGCACGCCGTTGCGCGCGTCCACCAATATGATGGCCAGGTTGGCCGTGGAGGCGCCGGTCACCATGTTGCGGGTGTATTGCTCGTGGCCCGGAGTGTCGGCGATGATGAATTTTCGGCGGGCCGTGGCGAAATAACGGTAGGCCACGTCGATGGTGATGCCCTGTTCCCGCTCGGCGGCCAGGCCGTCGGTGATGAGGGCCAGGTCGATCTCCTCCCCGCCCTTGCGGGATGTGGTGCGGCGGATGGCGTCGATCTGGTCCTCGAACACGCCCTTGGTGTCCACCAGCAGGCGGCCGATGAGGGTGGACTTGCCGTCGTCCACGCTCCCGGCGGTCGTGAACCGCAATAACTCCATGTTCTCGTAGAGTTCCTGCGCCTTGGTGTCGAGGTGCCCCATCAGAAGTAACCGTCCTTCTTCTTCTGTTCCATGGAGGAGTCACTGCCGTGATCGATGATGCGGTTCTCGCGCTCGCTTTTGCGCGTGGCGATGACCTCCTCGATGATGTCCTGGAGGTTGTCGGCCCGTGAGGCCACGGCGCCGGTGCAGGACATGCAGCCCAGGGACCGGAACCGGACGTCCAACTCCTCCACCACGTCGCCCGGCAGGATGGGGATGTGGGCCACCCAGGGGATCAGTAGGTTCTTGCGCCGGATGATCTTCCGCTTGTGGGTGAAGTAGATCGGCACCACCGGGATGTTCTCCAGGGCGATGTAGAGCCAGATGTCGAGCTCGGTCCAATTCGACAGGGGGAACACCCGGATGGACTCCCCCTCGTTGACCCGGGCGTTGTAGAGGTCCCAGGGCTCGGGCCGCTGGTTCTTGGGGTCCCATTGCCCGAAGGAATCCCGGAAGGAGAACACGCGTTCCTTGGCCCGGGACTTCTCCTCCTCGCGGCGGGCGCCGCCGAAGGCCGCGTCGTAGCCGTACTTGCCGAGGGCGTCCAGAAGGCCCTGGGTCTTGAGGAGGGAACAGCACTTGTCCACGCCGTACTTGAAGGGGCTGGAGCCCCCGGCGATGGCCTCCTCGTTGCGCTCCACGATCAGTTTGGCCCCGATTTCGGCGATGAACTTGTCGCGGAACTCGTACATCTCGGGGAACTTGTAGGACGTGTCGACGTGCAGGAGCGGGAAGGGGATCTTGCCCGGGTGGAAGGCCTTCTGGGCGAGGCGAACCATCACGCTGGAGTCCTTCCCCACCGAATACAGCATGACGGGGTTTTTGAACTCCGCGAACACCTCGCGGATGATGTGGATGCTCTCGCTTTCCAGCGCGCGCAGGTGCGAGACCTTGTTCTCGTCCAGTCGGATCGGCATGTTCTTTTTCACTCGCCTAGGGGTTAGGTGGAGCGGCGTATTCTGCCCGTTCCGGCCCTTTTTTGAAAGGCCGGTCATCACTTAAAGTCGGAAGCCACGTGTGTGGTTTTCAAGCCTTCTGTTTGGTTTTCGTTTTAGCCGATGGCTGAGAGCTGACCGCCGACCGCAGATCTCAGATTCCCGCCCCTTGATATTCCCCGGGATCCACCGGGAAGGTGTGGTAGGCCGTGATCCCGGCCCAGACGTCCTGTCCCTCCTTGAACCCACTTGCCAGGGAAACTCCCTTGGGGACGTGGGCGAAGATATAGCGTTCCTCCCCGAGGTGGAGCCGAAGCTCGATGACGGGTCCCTTGAACCGGGTCTTGACGATTTGGGCCCTCACCTGAAGGGTCTCGAAATCCCCCGTCACGTACACGTCGTTGGGTCGGAAGTAGATCCGGATGCGCTGGCCCACGGCCTGCCCCTCGACGGCGAAACGGATGGGTCCCCAGACCGCCAAGCCGGGTTCCGAAACGGTGGTTTCAATGTAGTTGGACTCCCCCACGAACTGGGCGATGAAGTGGGTGGCCGGTTCGTCGAAAATCTCGAGAGGGGTGCCCTCCTGTTCGATCCTGCCGTGATTCATTACGAGGATTCGGTTCGCCACCTCGAGGGCCTCGTGCTGGTCGTGGGTCACGAAGAGGGTGGTCACGTGGCTTTCCTCATGGAGCTTGGCCACCCAATCCCTAAGTTCCTCCCGGACCTTGGCGTCCAAGGCCCCGAAAGGCTCGTCCAAAAGGAGCACCGTGGGACGGGGGGCTAGGGCCCGGGCCACCGCCACGCGTTGGCGTTGGCCGCCGGAGAGCTGGGAGGGATAGCGTTTCTCCAAACCCTGGAGCTGGACGAGGTTGAGCAACTCGAAAACCCGGTTCCGGATCTCGTCTTCGGGGTCCTTCCGGACCCTGAGGCCGAAGGCGATGTTCTCGAACACCGTCATGTGCTTGAACAACGCGTAATGTTGGAAGACGAAACCGACGTTCCGCTCCTTGGCGGCCACGTGGGTGGCTTCCCTCCCAGTCAAAAGGATCTCGCCCTTGTCCGGCGTTTCGAGGCCGGCGATCATCCGGAGGAGGGTGCTCTTGCCGGACCCGGAGGGGCCAAGGATGGCCACCAGCGACCCGGTCTCGATCTTCAGGTTGATCCCGTCGACGGCGGTGAAGCCGTTGAAGACCTTGGTGAGGCCCCGGACTTCGATACTCATGGCGCTTCCCCTCCCGTGGCGGTCATTTCCTTCTGGGCCTTCAATTCGTCGGTGTATTTGTATTCAACGATTTTCTTGAGGATGAGGGTCCCCACGGCGACCAGGGCCAGGAGCGAGGCGACTGAAAAGGCCGCCGCGTAGTTGTATTCGTTGTAGAGGATTTCCACGTGCAGCGGCAGGGTGTTGGTCAGGCCCCGGATGTGCCCGGACACGACCGAGACGGCGCCGAATTCCCCCATGGCCCGGGCGTTGCACAGGATGACGCCGTAAAGGAGCCCCCACTTGATGTTGGGGAGGGTGATCTTGAGGAAGATCTGCCAACCCGTGGCCCCCAGCACCATCCCGGCCTCCTCCTCCTCGGTGCCCTGTTCCTGCATCAAGGGGATCAGTTCCCTCGCCACGAAGGGGAAGGTGACGAAGACCGTGGCGAGGATGATTCCGGGGACCGCGAAGATGATTTGGAGGTTGTGGTCCGAAAGCCAGGGACCGAACCACCCCTGGAGGCCGAACATGAGGACGTAGATCAATCCGGAAATGACCGGGGAGACCGTGAAGGGCAGGTCGATCAGGGTGATCAATAGACTCTTCCCCTTGAATTCGAAACGCGTGATGGACCAGGCCGCCGCGAGCCCGAACAGGGTATTCAGGACCACTGATATGAAGGACGCCAGCAGGGTCAGGCGGATGGCCGCCAGGGCCATGGGTTCCCGGATCGCGTCGAAATAGAACTGGAACCCCTTGGCCAGCGCGGAGGCGAAGACCATCACGAGGGGCAACACCAGGAAAAACCCGATGAAAAGCAGGGCCGCTACGATCAGGGACCGCCGGACCCAGGGAGGTTCCGTGAGTGCGCGGAGGTGGGCGTCCCCGCCGGTTGGAATGTTCGATTCGGGTTTCATGGAACTCGGAGCCTCTGGTTCAATGGTTTCGGTGGCGGCCCGCGTAGGCTTGGAGCTGGTTCACGACCAAGAGCATGAGGAAGGACGCGATCAGCATGACGGTGGCGATGGCCGTGGCGCCGGTGTAGTCGTACTGCTCGAGCTTCGTGATGATCAGGAGCGTCGTGATCTCGGTCTTCATGGGCATGTTGCCGGCGATGAAGACCACCGACCCGTATTCCCCCAGGGCCCGGGCGAAAGCCAGGGAAACCCCCGTGATCCAGGCAGGCAATAAGGTTGGGAAAATCACGCGGCTCAAAGTCTGCCAGCGGTTGGCCCCCAGGCTGACGGCGGCCTTCTCAATCTCAGGGTCGAGCGATTCCAGGACGGGTTGGAGGGTGCGGACGACGAAAGGGAGCCCAATGAAGGTGAGGGCGAGGGTGATGCCCAGGGGCGTAAAGGCCACTTGGATCCCCAGCGGGGTGAGCCATCGACCGACCCACCCTTGGGGGGCATAGAGCGCGGTCAAGGCGATGCCGGCCACCGCGGTTGGGAGCGCGAAGGGGAGGTCCACCAGGGCGTCGACCACCCGCTTGCCGGGGAAGGAATACCGCACCAGGACCCAGGCGATGATGAGGCCGAAGAAGGCGTTGAGGGAGGCCCCGATCAGGGAGGCCCCGAAAGTCAACCGATAGGAAGCCACGACCCGGGGGTTGGTGACGGCGTCCCAGATATGGGACCAGGAAGCCGTTGAGGTCTTCAGGAATAGGGCGGCCAATGGGATCAGGACGATCAGGCTGAGATAGGTCAGGGTGATGCCCATGGTCAAGCCGAAGCCGGGTAGGACTCCCCTCGGTTTCCAGCTGTTCAGGTTCACCTTGGTTCCTCGGTCCGGTGGGCTTTTTACCCGCCGTGGAGTTCGATGTCTGGGGTGGCGCCCAGGATTCCAACATAGACCCGCTGGTTCCGCAAGGCGGAACCGAAAGGTGGGGGCCGCCGGGGTGCCCCGGCGGCCTCGAACCCCTCTTCCTTATTTCACTCCCGGTTGGTAGATCTGGTCAAACACCCCGCCGTCGGCGAAGTGCGTCTTTTGGGCCTTGGTCCAGCCGCCAAAAACCTCCTGAATCGTGAACAGCTTCAACTTCGGGAAGGTGGAAGCGTATCTATCCGCCACGACCTTGAGGCGCGGTCGATAGTAGTTGCGGGCGGCGATCTCCTGACCCTCGGGGCTGTACAGGTATTTGAGGTATTCCGTGGCCGCTTCTGTCGTCCCGTGCTTGGAAGCGAACTTGTCCACCAGTGAAACCGTAGGCTCCGCCAGGATGGAGTCGGCGGGAACCACGATCTCGTATTGTCCCGGGTTTTCCTTTTTCGCGAGGAAGGCCTCGTTCTCCCAGGCGATCAGCACGTCGCCGATCCCCCGTTCCACGAAGGTCGTGGTGGACCCGCGCGCGCCGGAATCCAGCACCGGGACGTTCTTATAGAGTTTCCCGACGAAATCCTTCGCCTTGGACTCGTCACCCCCGTTCTTCAAGACGTTGCCCCACGCCGCCAGGTAGTTCCAGCGAGCGCCCCCCGAAGTCTTCGGGTTGGGGGTGATGACGGTGACGCCCGGCTTCACCAAGTCGTCCCATTCATGGATCCCCTTGGGGTTGCCCTTTCGCACCAGGAAGACGATGGTCGAGGTGTAGGGGGCGCTGTTGTCGGGCAGGCGTTTCTGCCAATCCCTCGGCAGCAACCCCGCCTTGTCGGCAATCGCGTCCACGTCGTAGGCCAAGGCCAAGGTCACCACATCGGCCTGAAGGCCGTCGATGACCGACCGGGCCTGCTTGCCCGACCCTCCATGCGACTGGTTGACCGTCACGTCCTGGCCGGTCTTCTCCTTCCAATGCTTGGCGAAGGCCTGGTTGTAATCCTGGTAAAGCTCCCGGGTTGGGTCATACGAGACGTTCAACAGGGTGACCGTCTTCGATCCGGCCAGGGCCTGCGCGACGGGGCTCAACAGCAGGGCCAGCCCCAGGACCCCTAAGGTCAGGTTCAAGCGCTTCATTTCGTTTCTCCTTGGTTAAGTCGGTCGTGGTTAAAACGCGACTTGAAGTCGGGTGGACAGGAACCGTTCGGTCAGGCGGAAGGTGTTGGTCGTCCGTCCCTTGAAGTCCGAGAGGTCGTAGTCGTTCTGGAGCTTGAGGCCCTTGGCCAGGTGCCAATTGAACCCGATCCCGGCGCTGTTGATCCGCCGCGCCGTCGTGGCACCGGCCACGAACCCCTGGTTGAAGGCCTCCCCCTCCGCCACGAACACATTCCAACGGGCCGCCAATTCCAGGGCACCCCAGGTCCCGTGCGTGGGATCGAAATTATGCTTCGGCGTCACGCTCTTATAGGAGGGCGTTCCCCCGAGGACGTAGGACGCCTGTACTTGCCAGGCCTCCAGGCTGATCCGCCGGACAATCTTGGACGCCGCGATCGTGGTGGCGTTGATCAGGTCCTGCGAGGACCGGATGTACTCGCCCTGGACCCCGAAGGCCCCGATATACCAATAGGCCTGCGGGTCGATCCGGATGTGGCGGCCCCGGGCCTGGACGGCGGCTCCGTAGCTGAAGGCGGTCAGCTGGCCCACGGTCTTGAAGGTTGTGGCGGCCGAGGTCCCGTCCTCATGACCGTAACTGCCTCCCACCCCGAATCCGATTCCCTTGAGCAGGTTCCAATCATTCCCAAAGGGAGTGAAGAAGACCCGGCCGGCCCCTTCCTTCGACTTGTTGTTGTCGGCGTCCAGGGTCGTGTTGTCCGGGGAACCGTTCACCAGCGAGAAGTTGTAGCTGATCCGGTTGCCGAGCAGGTCGCCCCAGAGGCCGGACCCGGTGTCGTAATTGGGCGTGAGGTTGGTGGCCAACCCCGTCTCCACGAAAAGGATGTCCGCGCTGGACTGGAGCCTTTCCAACCCGATGGGCGACTTGAACTTCCCGCCCCGAACGGCCAGGCCCTGGAGGAACTTGAGGTCCAGGTAGCCCTCCTGGATGCCGCCGACCCCGCTGTCGAAGGACGGCACCAGGCGGAAGTCCGCCACCTGGAACACCGTGCCCCGCAGGTCGAGCCGAGCCCGTCGGATCAGGAAGGTGTCCGCGCCGCGGTACTGGCGGTCCCGGACGTAGTTTCGGGAGTCGACCTGCAGGTACCCGCCGATCCTCAGGGCGAAGGCGCCGTCGTTCGACTTGATCGAAAAACCGTCCTTGGCGTTGGCCGTGACCTTGGCACCGTCCTTCGCCTTGGCCGCGTCGTCCTCCTGCTTGTTCTCCCAGAGCCGTTGGAGGATCAGGGACCGCTGGTCGATCTCGTCGATCCGCTGTTCCAGGCTTTGGCCCTTCTTCGGCTTGTCGACTTTGTCCCCCGTGTCGTCCTGGGCCCACACTGGGTGGATGGCCAGGGAAACCGCCACTAGAATCGCCGCTAAAACTCGTCGCTTGTTCATGTCCTACCTCGATTGGGGCGGCCCGAAGGCCACCAGAATTTGCGGTCCGGACGGTGGGGTGGTCCCCTGCGTACGAGTCCCGCTTTAGCTCCCTGTTCGCTTCCTTCCCCCGAGGGAAAAGGCGCCCGGCCGGGGCAATTTGGATGAACTCCTCGCCGGCGAAACCCTTCAAAAAGAAAAACCCGCGCCGCTTACGAAAGCGGAGCGGGTTCTTGGGGTCCAAGAATCCTCAACCGCTTTAGCTCCCTGTTCGTACCGCGCCTTTGTCCGGAAAACCCTTCGAAGGAACGCGGCACCGGCCGGGGCAAGTTGGTGGCACTTAACAGGACGTTAAAAATTGTCTTGTCCTGTCAACAGCCAGGGGGTGAGCAGATCAAATTCTGATCTGCGCTTAAAAACAAGTAAGCCTATTTGGCTTACTTCACCACCTGTTAAAGCCTCGCCGGGAAACCCTTAAAAAAAGAAAACCCGCCCTGCTGGTTAAAGCGGAGCGGGTTCCTGAAAGTCTGGAAACCTTAACCGCTTTAGCGCCCTGTTCCACCGCCCCCTTGTTTGAAACTCCGCCAAGGAAGGTGGTGCGGCCGGGGCAATTTGGCAACCAAAGCCTCGCCGATGGATGAACCTTACTCCTGCGCCACTTTTGAAGTCAAGCCCCCTTCCCGGATTTTTTACAGTTCGAGCTGCCCGGCATGTTGATTAAATCCCCCCTCCACTTTCGACGCGCCAAATGTCATCGTATCGTTTCCGTTCCGTGACGTCGATCTGGATGATCCTGGAGGCGTGGACCTTGATGGTGATGACGCCGTACTCCAGGTTCTTGACGGCGTCCCGGATGTCCTTGACGAGGGCGTCGTTGATGATGGGTGATGGGTCCTTGTGTTCGCTCATATTTCCCTCCTTCACTCGTGATCGGCGTTGTCGCCGGTTAACCCATCATTGGAAAAGCCACGTCGACAAGTATCTTTCGCCTGTATCGGGAATCACCACCACGATGTTCTTCCCCGCGGATTCGGGGCGCTTGGCGATTTCCAGGGCGGCCCAAAGCGCGCCACCCGATGAGATGCCGGCCAGGATCCCTTCCTCGCGGGCCAGGCGCCGGGTGGTCTCACCCGAGTCCTCCGAGGTGACCTGGATGATCTCGTCGATCAGGTCGGTCTTCAGCACCCCGGGCACGAAACCGGCCCCGATGCCCTGGATCTTGTGGGGGCCCGGCTTGCCGCCTGAGAGTACCGGCGATTCCTTGGGTTCCACGGCCACGATCTTCGTCCCGGATTTCTTCTCGCGCAGGAAGTTGCCCACCCCGGTCAGGGTCCCGCCGGTCCCGACCCCGGACACCAGGTAGTCGACCTTGCCGTCGGTGTCGGCCCAGATTTCCGGGGCCGTGGTGCGGTAGTGGACCTCCGGGTTGGCCGGGTTGTTGAACTGCTGGGGTACGAAACTGTTCGGGGTGGTCAGGGCCAGTTCCTCGGCCTTCGCCACGGCGCCCTTCATCCCCTTGGGGCCCTCGGTGAGGACCAATTCCGCCCCGAAGATCTTCAACAGTTGGCGCCGCTCCAAGCTCATGGTCTCGGGCATGGTCAGGATCAGCTTGTAGCCCTTGGCCGCCGCGATGAAGGCGAGGGCGATGCCCGTGTTGCCGCTGGTGGGCTCGATGATCACGGTATTCGGGCCGATCTTTCCTTCGCGCTCGGCGGCCTCGATCAGGGCGATCCCCAGGCGGTCTTTCACGCTCGAGAGGGGGTTGAACGACTCCAACTTGAGGAGGACGTTTGCCTTCGACCCGTACGTCAGGCGGTTCAACCGCACCAGGGGGGTGTTCCCTATGGTTTTCGTGATGTCCTCGTAGATCTTCGCCATGTTCCTCTTCCTTTCGTACAGTTGTGGCTGGCGCCTTATTGTTTACGGCCGGCGATTGGTTGTTTCCTGGCCAACCGCCAGCCGCTAACCGCTATCCGCCGTTTTATTTACGCTTGCTTCAACGCCTGGTCGATGTCCGCCAGGATGTCCTCGACATTCTCGATGCCCACCGAGATCCGGATGAAGTCCGCCGTCACGCCGGTCGCTTTCTGCTCAACCTCCGACAACTGCTGGTGCGTGGTGGAAGCCGGGTGGATCACCAGGGTCTTGGCGTCTCCCACGTTGGCCAGGTGCGAAAGCAACTTCACGGAGTTGATGAACTTCTTTCCGGCCTCCAGGCCACCCTTGATGCCGAACCCGAGGATGGCGCCCGCTCCCTTTGGCAGGTACTTCTTGACCTTGCCCGCCTGGGGGCTGTTCGTGAGGCCCGGGTAGTTGACCCAGGCCACCTTGGGGTGTTTCTCCAGGAATTGGGCGACCTTGAGCGCGTTCTCGCTGTGCCTCTCCAGCCGCAGGTGCAGGGTCTCCAGGCCCTGCAAGAACAGGAAGGAGTTGAAAGGGGAGATCACGGCCCCCGTGTCGCGCAACAGGCCGACCCTGGCCTTGATGATGTAGGCGATGTTGCCGAGGGGCCTCAGGGCGTCCACGAACTTGATCCCGTGGTAGCTGGGGTCCGGGTCGGTGATCAAGGGGAACTTGCCGCTCTCCCAGTTGAACTTACCCGAGTCCACGATCACGCCTCCGATGGAACTGCCGTGTCCGCCGATGAACTTGGTGGCGGAGTACACCACGATGTCCACCCCATGCTCGATGGGCCGCACGAGGTAGGGCGACACGGTGTTGTCCACGATGAACGGCACGCCGTGCTGGTGGGCCACGTCCGCAACGGCGGCGAAATCGATGACGTCCAGCTTCGGGTTCCCGATGGACTCGGCGTAGACCGCCTTGGTCTTCGGTCCGATGGCCTTGTCGAAATTCCCCGGGTCCGAGGAATCCACGAACTTCACCGTGATGCCCAGTTTCGGGAGGGTGTAGTGGAACAGGTTGTAGGTGCCGCCGTAGAGGTTGTCCGCCGAGACGATCTCGTCCCCCGCCTGGGCGAGGTTGAGGATCGAGTAGGTGATGGCCGCCTGGCCCGAGGCCGTGGCGAGGGCCGCGGCGCCCCCCTCCAGGGCCGCCACGCGCTTCTCGAAGACGTCCGTGGTGGGGTTCATCAGGCGGGTGTAGATGTTGCCGAATTCCTTCAGGGCGAAGAGATTGGCGGCGTGGTCGGTGCTCTTGAACACATAGGACGCGGTCTGGTAGATCGGCACAGCCCGGCTCCCGGTGGTCGGGTCGGCTTCCTGGCCGGCGTGCACCGCGAGGGTTTCCAGCTTGTAGGGGGTACTCATTTCAGGCTCCTTGTGGTTCAGGCCGGGCTTGAAACCCGGGCCTGGATTGCCGTTTCGGGTTCCCTCGCCGAACCGGATGGTTCCCTTGTGGGAAACCCGTGCCCCTTGGGAAAGCGGCGTGGGTCCGAGGAAACCTGGAGCCCCAACCGCTTTAGCGCCCTGTTCACCCACGAAAGGAATCTTGAGGATCCGATCGCAAGCCCGGCCGGGGCAAGTTGGCACTTAAAGCCTCACCGGTTAGGGCCCTTTGACGGGAAAAGGCCCAGTAACAAAAAAACCCGTACCGCTTTTTGAAGCGGTACGGGTCCTGGAAATTCGGGACTTCG
>CAYMOV010000049.1:1661-18699 GCA_964392085.1 uncultured bacterium | reverse complement strand
GGGCCAGGCCGCTGGACCCGGGCATGCGGATGTCGGTCACCACCAGGTCCACGAAATTCCCGTCGAGGAACTTCACGGCGTCCATGACGTCCCGGACGGCGTGCACCTTGAACCCCGCCTCCGCGAAGACGTCCAGGTAGAGTTCACGCGCCGGCGCCTCATCGTCCACCGCCAAGATCAGTTGTTCCATATCGCCCTCCGCCCTGCGAATCCTGAACCGGATCATCGACTATAACCCCGCCAGGACCGATGGAACATGATTGAGGGTCATACCGCAAGTCCCCGCGAAGCGCGGCGGATCAGGGGGTCAGGACAATGCCTGGGTGTCAATGGTCGGCACCCGACTCCCCAATCGGCAATTGTTGATTGTTGTGCCTGACCCTTTCGGTCATTTGCGGCGGGGGTTCCGCTTTTCGCCTTTCGGACCATCCTGTTTTCCCGTCGGACTCCATTTTCAATGACCTGAAAAATATTCCTCCAGCGGTATGCCGCCCGATCCCACCAACCGCGCCTGGACGCCGGGATATTTCCCCCGGAATGTCGCCAAGCCGGTAGCCCGGGACTGTCGGCCCGACTTGACCTCCAGCGCGGTCACGGCCTTGCCGGTCGTGAGGATGAAATCGACCTCCTCGTCGCCTTGACGCCAATAGTAAACGCCGCCGACGGTCGGATCCGGACGCTGCAGGATGTGCGCGCCCACCGCGTTCTCGACCAACCGGCCCCAAAACGCGGTGTCCCTCCTGGCCTGGGCGAAACCCTCGCCCCTAAACGCCGTCACGAGGGCGTTGTTCCAAAGGATCAACTTGGGACTGCTCCCCCGTTTCGACCGGCTCCCGACCCGGTAAGCCTCCAGGCCGGAGACCAGGTAGGCCTGGCCGAGGAGTTGGAGGTAATGGGCCAGGGTGGTGGTGTTCCCGGCGTCCTGCAATTGCCCGAGCATCTTGTTGTAGGAGAGGATCTCGGCCGGATGGGCGGTCGCCAAACCGAACAAGTGGCGCAAGAGCGCGGGTTTGGCCACCGTGTTCATCTGCAGGACATCCCGTGAAAGGACCGTCTCCACCAGGGAATCCACCACGTAATTCCGCCAGGCGGCCTCCTCGTTCCGGAAGGCCGCGGCGCCCGGGTACCCGCCGAAGAAGATCCATTCGTCCAAGGACCAACCGAAGGCCTTACGCATCTCGGGGTAATTCCAATGGGTGCAACGGTGCAGGAAGAACCTTCCCGCCAGGCTCTCGCTGAGGCCCTTTTGGACCAGCAGCGCCGAGGAACCCAGGAGGATCACCTTCAACCCCGAGGGACGGCGGCGTTCTTGGTCCCACAGGGACTTAATCGTCCCGCTCCAGCCCCGCACTTTCTGGATTTCATCCAGGACGAGGAGGGCCCCCCGGTTCCCGCGGCAGGCCCGGGTCGCCCTTTCCCAATGGGTCTCGACCCACTCGGGCCCCGGGGGGAGCGGCCCGTCAGCGGCGGCGAAAACGGTCTCCCCCGGCCATTCCTGGGATACCTGCAGGACCGCCGTGGTCTTCCCGACCTGCCGGGGCCCGATGACGATCTGGAGGAGCTGCGGCCCTTTCGCGAGGGCCTTCAAAAGGTCCGCGACCACCGGGCGGCGGTAGGCGAAGGTGACGGGGGCCCGGTCGGAACCGGAGTCTTGGGCGGGGCGGGGGTGGGTGGCCATGCGGCGATTATACCTTTTACTCAATCATTGAGTACCCTTACTCATTGATTGAGTAATCAGATAATCAGGGATATCCACCCCTGGGCGCCCAAAGAAAGCTGGATCGGGCGGGTCTTAAACGGTGGGCGAAGTCGTTGATGCCGACCCACGACAGGCCGACTCGGAAGAGGCTTCCCCAGAACTTCAAGAGTTCCTACCTAAACAGCCGGTCCTGCCAACGACCCGGTAGCCCGCCGAAGAATGTTTTCATCCGGTTGGAAATATTGTCAATTGTCAGTACCTGACCCTCTATTTGAACCACAAAGGAAGCTGCTACGACAACGCGGTGGTGGAAAGCTTCTTCAAGACGCTGAAGAACGAGATGGTCAAGATGGTGCGGTTCAACAGCCGGGAGGAGGCCCGGTCCAAGGTGTTCGAATACATTGAGGTTTTCTACAACCGGACCCGACTTCATTCGACGCTCGGCTACAAAAGTCCGGTTGGGTTTGAGGCGGAAACTACCCTAAGCTGAGGTGTCCATTTTCACGGGGCAAGTCCAGCCTGACACCTCAACAATCGCAATCAAAACGATAGTCAGCGTCTCGACGCACTATTATTTAAATTTGGGCACCTTGAATCTGTCTCCATTTAAGATATCTTCTATTACCAAACCAAACAGACTGTGCACCTACATCCCTCACCTCAGAATCGAGAGATCATGAAAACCTCTGATTTCCTAAAAATGTTCCTTCCGTTTTTCGTTTCAACCGTTTTCATGCTATTCGCAGATCCCATGTTTGGCACAGATTTCAAATTGTATGACGCGATAGGTGGGTATTTGAACAGACCGATCTTGAACAGTAATAGGATAAATAAATTAGTAGTGGTTTATGAAAATACCATACTTGATCCAATACTTTCACCCGAGATGATTCCCCCAGGTAGTCATAAAGATCTTTCCCCAACTGTAGAAAAGCGAGTAAGAGATCTAGCAAAATACTGGAAAATCAATAACGTTCCATTAGTGTGTTTGGACATTGAGCGGTGGCCCGCTTTAGGAAATGATGAAGCCATTAATATGACCATCAACAATTTCAAAACTATTATCGGATGGATTCATGATGAATCGCCCAAAACCCAAGTTGGAATTTATGGATTCTTGCCGATACGGGATCTCAACCGGGCTCAAAATTCACCCGGCTCTGCTCCATATCAATATTGGCAAAATCAAAACGATCGATTAAAACCATTAGCAAATATTGTAGATGTTATTTTCCCGAGTCTTTACACCCTAACGGCCGATCCCGATAAATGGAAAACATTCGCTACCGCTATGATTCAACAAGCAAAGCTTTACAATAAGCCGGTTTATCCATATATCTGGCCACGTTATCATCAATCAATTTCTAAGTTGCCCGGAGAATTTTTGCCAAAGTCATTTTGGAAAATGGAACTCAAAACCGTTAAATCGAAGGCCGATGGAACTGTGATATGGGACTATGTTACTAATATCGCATGGGATGAAAATTCCACTTGGTGGAAAACCTTTAAATCAACATTCAATTTTTAAAAGTTTAATTTCAGTTAGGTTATTCTAATTGTATTAATTGGTTCAATTCACCTTCCCATTTATCGATAACTGCCTTCTTCGAGAAGTGTTCCTGATAAACCGTGTGGCAGTGCTTGTACATCGCTGCTTTGTTAACAGTATCCTTACTAAACCGGATCAATTCCTCTGCCGTCGATTGTAAATTATCATGTTGCAGGTTCCAGCCCACCTTATACTTGCGGATCCATTGGGAAATATCAGAATTAGAGTCTCCTTCAAACAAAACAGGTCTCCCGATTGCAAGGACACCAAAAAATTTGGAAGGTACCACGGTGCCGTTCCATTGGGGCCGAAGACTGACGATATGAATATCCGGAGACGAGAGGCGAGCCGAAAGTTGATCAGGCGACGCAAATTCCGCAAAGCGAATGTTTTGGTCATTTGCGCTGATCGCATTCTTTAACTCTTCCAGACGTGAACCTCGAACACTATATGCGAAAGCCGCTCTATTCCCCAACATACGGGCCAATTTCAAGATAAGTTCAAACTCATGGGCTCGTCCGAAACTACCAGAATATAGAAGACCCAAAGACGAGTCGCCAAAGAGCAATTTCCTTTCCATACGATCTGATGCGAGAGGAGTCACCGGTTCTTCCAACGCCCAAGGGGTCAAGGTTATATGTTTTCTACCGTTTGAATTGGATTTAACTCCTAACTCCTCGTTCCTAATTCCGAACTTCTCCTCAACGGTTTTCACTACTGAAACGGGTTGTCCCACTTCACCACCGTTGTCATAACGAACAAGCAGTCTTCTCATACAAGGGCCGAGGTCGGCGATCAAGTCGCAAGAGGCGTAGGCGCGGCGGAGGAAGAAGCGGATGGTTTTTACTAGCAGGCCATCCCCCGACACCAAGCCATCGGCCACCGCGGCTTCGGGGTAGAGGTCGAAGGCCCAATGGACCATCTTGGCCTTGGGTCGGATGAGCTTGAAGAAAGGCGTGGCCAGGACCAGTAAGAGCGGGTCGGTGCCAGTCATAATGATGTCGGGCTTCAGCGTAAAGGTGAACAGGAGCTTCCAGAACCAGACATTCTGAAGCCAAATCGAGTTGATGATGCGGCCCAAGAAGGAGTGCTGGTTGAATGCCGGTCGCCAGAATCTTCGGATTTTGACGCCTCTAATGGTTTCTTCCGATGGGCCGTAGCTAGCGGAAGGATCATGGCAAGCCCGGTTCCCCGCCCAAACCTCGACGTTAAATCCCCTCTCAACAATGCCTTCACATAGATCAGAGAATTCCCGTGCGCTGACCACGTCATCGGGGTAATAGAAGTGATAAAGGACTAAGATTTTCGTCCTCATTGCCCGGCTTTCCTCAAGATAATCATCTCTTGATTCACCCAGCTTTCATAGCGACTAATCATCCAACTGTAACGGATGCCGGCTGGGCCATCCAGGAAGGCCATCCTTACCATCATCATGTATAGGAAACGGAAAACCCCTCGGCATGGCCACCGGTAAGAAAAGGCCTTTAATGAACGCCGCCGCCGGCCCGGGTCCGGACTGAAGAAGTCCACCCAGTCTATGGGTTGACGAGCTAAAGCCAGACCCTCTGCGGCTTCCAACTTGGCATATTTTTTATGTTTAGCTAACCATTCATCTAAACCTTTGTTGAAAGAGAAGTGGTGCAAATGACCTTTCAACTCCCCAATTGAACCTGTGAGTACAGGATGTTCGTGAACCGTCCTCTTTTCATATCTGGCACCAATTCCTTTGAAGAAACGTAGATGCCAAGTCGGATAAAGGGTGGATCGGGGTATCCAGTGTCCAAGGAAATGATCCATCCGTCTAATGCGAAAACCATCGTGCAGAACACTTTTATCATAAGCGATTGCCTTCAATTCCACCGCCAATTCCTCATCTACGCGTTCATCGGCATCTAAAACCAGGATCCATGGATATTTAAACTTACCCTTCTCAAGAGCAGCCTGCCGTTGTGAACCGTAGTTATCGAAGCGCCTTTGTATAACCCTCGCACCTGATTTTTTAGCTATTTGTAAGGTCGAATCCTCACTGTATGAATCAAATACCAAAACGTCCTTAGACCAAGAAACAGAATCCAGACAATCTTTGATGTTCTTTTCTTCATTGAATGTAAGGATCAAAATGGAGATCATTTTACCTACGGGAGTACTACTCCCCTTTAGTGATTTTCCGACGTCCTGTCACTTTGGCTGGATTTCCAACCATTATAGTCCAAGATTGTACATCCTTTATAACACAAGCATTGGCCCCCACCACCGCTCCTTCATGAATGGTTACGCCCGGTCCGATAAATGCCTCTGCCGCGACCCATGCATTTACTCCAATTGCAATAGGGGCAGAAATAAGTTCAAACCGAGGAGATCTGATGTCATGACTCGCAGTACAAAGATAGGCTCGTTGGCTCACAACAGCTTTAACGCCCAGAGTTATTAAGGCGACGTTATAACAATCCACTTCCGGCCCAAGACAGGAATCATCCTCCATTTTTAAATTCCAAGGGGCCCATATTCGGGTGTTTGGATAGACATGAACGCCTCGGCCAAGTTTTGCATTAAAGACTCTTAGCAATAGATTACGCCATCCGAATAAAACAACCGGACTCGTTTTAAAAAGGAAAACATAAACTATATTCCAAAAGATTCTTATAAGACGCATATTAGTAGTAATGTGATCGGTTTTTAATTTTTTATTTTTTAACATCCGACACCTCCACAAAACTTGGTTTAATTTCCTGACCTAAAGCCCAGCGATATGATTCTGCCAACATGATCCCGATATTTTTCCATCCATATTTTCGATGGACCAAGGCCTTACCTCGTTGGCCCATAGCCTTTAGTAGTGAAGTTTTTGTAAGTATTACAGTTTTTAGACTCGCATTAAGGCTTTCTTGCCCAACCGGAACCCACCAACCGCATTTCATCTCTTCTAGTTCATGCCATGGTGTACCCTGTGTTGTTAAAACAGGCACCGATGCAGCCAATGCTTCCGCTATAACAATTCCAAAATTTTCACTATAGGTAGGCAAAACGAAAGCCTGTGCCGACCTCAAAAGGGCCCATTTTTTACTTCCAGATACAGGTTCCATCCATTCTACTAAATCTAATATATCCAATTTTTGGGCTTCATCTTTGCAAAGCTTCAAATGTCCGCCTTCATCCGGACCAGTTATAGTCAATACCCATCCATTATCAATAAAATCGAATCGATTTTTATTAATAGCTCTTAACAACTCAATCACACCTTTTTTAGGATGGATACGGGACAAAAACAACAGTCGTCTTTTATTTCCCGGCACTTTCACTGGTTTTATTTTCTCTGGCCATACTACTCCGTTTGGTATTACAGCCACAGGGGATTTTAATCCTATTAATTTAAAATGCTTTCCTTCTTCAGTCGCAGTTGCCTGTAAAAACACGGTCGAATCAAGAAGGTATTTTTCGTAAATTAATAACGCCAATTTCTTCTTAAACCATTTTTGATTTAAACTCCAGGGTTCCAACATTCCGTGAGGAGTAATGACGAAAGGTTTTTTCAGGATTTTTGCAGATAATGCCGCTATGGCGGTAAATGGTCGCCAGATACCGTTAATATGAATAAGATCGTGCTTTTTCACCTCTTTGAAAATTCGAATAAAAGGAAAATACCCATCTATAGGTATGAGTTTAACGCCGTTCTTGGGTAGGTTTATTGCTTCGTCGGCTAATTTTATGTCAGTATTCGACCAAGCTAAATCAACTTCAACGCCAGCTTTCGATGTATAAAGGCACTGATTCGATACAGACCTGCTTGGTCCTCCCTTGTCATCAGACAAACTATCAATAAAGTGAATTACTCGCATTTAACATTCCCCTTTTTCATCTGACTAATTAATGCGAATATCGAGAGATACCAAGATATAGATAAAATAGTTAAAAAATATGTGCCCTGCATTAATTCCGCAATATATTGCAATGATGGGATATATTCAAAATAGTGAAATGAACAAAATCCCACTAAATACACGCCAATACTAAACGCCACTAGATTAACATTAATATTATTGCGGGAATTCAAAATCCAAGAAAATGAAAATACAATTACCAAATAATCATAACTTCTATGATACATAAGTATTGACGAGATCATTGATGTAATTGTTAATATTCCCAATTCATCTTTGATGTTTTTATTAAGTAAAACATGGATTAACACCGTGATTATAATTAATCCGGATAGTATCGAAAGACTTGTTGAACTGTCTATTAAACGCCCCCAAAAAGCAAATACATCTAAATATCCAGTTTCAATTTTCCCGGTTAATGTCTTAGTATATTTTAAGGGCCCAAGCAATAATTGAACGGGTGAAGCTTTCACATACGCCGATATTATCAATAAGATGATAAACTGAAAAGCACTCGCAATTAGAACGTTTTTCCATTTCCTCTTATAAAGAACAAAAAACAAAAGCATCGGAATTATCAGATGAAATTTGAATAGCGATAATGTCAATGCCAGACCGGAACGCACTGTCATTCCCTTTTTTTCCAGTTTTATAGAAAGCACAAAGAAATATAAACTCCAAATAACGCATTGCCCAACATGCATGTGTGTTCGCCATGGTTGAGACAAAATAACCAGACCTAATAAATAGGGGAAGTGCTTTTTTTCAAGATACAGTTCAGTAATATCCTTTACCAATAAAACGGTTAAAACGATATTAAGACCGATCCAAAGAAGCTTGGCCTTTTCCCAACTCACAAATAAAAATGGCATTAAAAATAGGTAACAAGAAGGTTCGTAAGTCGGCAATATTTTGAACTTGTTAATAACATTACTATCATAAATGTCGTACCCATTTAGAAGACATCTCGACACATCCGTCAATGTTTTAAAGTCGAAACAACTGTAATAGGCTGATCGCAACGTAAAAGCAAAAGATAGGCAAGACAAAACAAAGAACAACAAAGTAATATATTTAGTGTATTTAGTTATTACATAATTCATATTGATTCCTTTTTCAATTATTACCCAATTTCAACGGGGTAGTACTTATTCTTATATGTTTTCGAATAGCACTGGTTCCCGCAAGCATTAAGTAAATAAAGAATATCGGAAATGCTAGATTACTTATCAGATAGCCTTCAAAAAGAGCACCAGTAAAATACGCCAAAATAGAAGAGAATAATAAATCCGAAATGCTTTTAAACACCAAACCCTCCATTTTCACATTCAACAGAAAGTACGATTCTCTTAATGAAGCATTTATAAATCCGAATAGTAATATCAAAGCCACTATGCCCCCTCGGGCTGCTATCAACAAATATGAACATTCCGAATATTCGATTTTATCCATCGGAACACCGATTAATGGGTGATCATAAAATTGGTTAAATAAAGTTGCCCAAATTACCGATCTAGTGTTTTCCGTATTTCCTGAGATATGATGAATTGCATCTGAAGTATTAATATAACTCGCCATCAAAACAATTAAAAAATATATGAACGTTGAAACGACCAATAATTTCTTGCTATTTTTTCTAAAATAAAATAGCAAGCCAATTCCCAACATCAAAAATCCATTTCTTGAACCAGTCCAAAATAAAAAGTACATGAATATGAATGTCATAATTCTCCAAAAAAACCTATTTATACCGTCCCTCGATACTTTTGTTAGCCAAATTGTAGGGATTATCATTAATGACAGTATCGTTGCTGCATGTTGTGCGTTACCAGTAGTTCCCAATAACCGGCCATCCCATATTATTGCCGCAGGATCATAAAAAAGTTGCAAACATGTGACCAAAACAAAAATCATCCCAGTCCAAACTATACTTTTCACAAAAGTAACTAGTTCAATATTCGTATTAATCCACTGCGGAAATATAATGGCCATTAATATAAATATAGTCGCATAAATTAAAATCCTATAAATAACACTTTCATTGTTTGGGATCATCACTTCGCGTAGCATCAAATAAATCTGTAGTATTAAGAGCAGAACCGTAGCCTTAGAAGCTTTGAAATTAATCTTTTTCGTAAATAAAGTCACTAGAATCAAAGCAACGATACCAGCAAAACTTATTGGACGACTGAAATGGCGCAATGTTTCCAAAGGACCAATTAACCTATTATCCATCCATTCAGTTTGAGATTCCGCCATGGTTGATAAATAAACACTTATTGAAAAAACGAACCATTTATACCGATCTTTGAAAACAATAAGGGACAGGGAAAAAACACACAGTGAAAAAAGAAAAGGCACTATTGAATCTTGAATCATTTCAAACCTTCTAAATCATTATTTCCATTTACGTTTCTGACATTTGAGCGGTAATCGCTCCAACTCATATTATTTTTTTTTCGCATTCGATTAACTATATTTATTATTTCAACCTTGTACAAATGCATCATTTCATCTTTATCAAAACACAATGAAAACACTACTAGTAGAACCGCATATAAAGTAGCCGTCTCAAAATAGATTAAATTCGAATTATTCTCATTGCTTATCAACAAAACTATATAAGCTGGTATTCCGGCTAAAGCACTTATTATTACAGGTTTTAAAGTCTTTAAAATCGTTCTTGCACCTACTATTTTACCCAAAGTTAAATAATACATCGGTAAACATAGCGCCATCCCTAAAGCAGCACCTTTTGCTATTTTCTCGACATCTTTTTCTATACAACCAAGGTATACCCCAAAACTTATTAGTCCGGCTTGAATTAGTGTCGTTGAAAAATATGTCTTATTTTTACCCATTGCGATGAAAGCAGAAAACGCAATAACTGCTACAGGTTGTAAAACAAATCCCAGGCTTAGCCAAATTATCACTGGAATAGCAGGAAACCACCTGACCGGAAATAACATTTTAATCATAGGCGTAGCTAGAAATGCTTGCGTTACACAGATAGGCACCACCAACGTCATGAGTATATGTAAGGATTTAACTATAACTTTAGATCTGCGTTTTATACTTTTGTTTAACTTTGAGAAAAGTGGTGTAAATATCCCTCTTAAATTTATAGCCAAAAGAAATACTAACTGTGAGGAAACTAAATATCCCCAAGAAAATATTCCAGTGAAATTTTCATTAAGCATGTTTCCAATAATAAATATTGGTAATTGAACAGTAATAATCGATATAAAATTCCCCAAAATTAGTAAAGAGCCGGGCTTTAAATACTGTAGCCATTTCTTTGTATCAGGTGGATTGATAGGTAGTTTTTTTACTAACCACCAACTCATTAATGCAGAAAATAGTGTCCGTATAAATATTGGCCATACCATTGCATATGATCCAAACCCAATCGCGGCAAAAAAAACGCATGATCCAGTAAATATGAAACCTTCACCAAGATTCATAATTGCCAATGATTTAAACCTCAACTGATTTCTTAATTTCGGAACCAGAACTAATGAAATCGATGAGAATGGCCAACTTATGGCTTGTATTAACATTAAGTTCGCTATACGAACATCACCGTAATGTTTTGTTACTAAAACTGTAAGTAATAAAACAAACATTAATGCAAATAGGTTTAAACAAATTGATATCCAAAATATTTGAGGCGCGTCCTTATTGTACTTGCTATGTCTCTGTATCAACAAATCATCTAATCCATTTGCCGTAAATATCGCCGCTATTGAATTGATAGATGCCGCCATCGCCACTAAACCTAAATCTCCAGGCACTAAAAACCACGCAATAAGTATTTGTCCAATAGTTGTTATAACTTTATTTATTACCGTAATGGAGATATTCCAAAATGCCCCGTGAAATGCAATTCTCCCTAGCGAAATATTTCCGTTAATCAATGGTTGAGATATTTTTTTGTGTTGCACTTGTTAATTGGGCCTCTAAGTACAACTTTTTGTTATTTTATTACCCATGCCCGCCGCCAATGACCTTCAGCTTCACCTTCTTGCGAAGCGCGTAACAAAGGGGTCAGGCCCCTCACTATCCACTTTTCCACCAGGTAACAAAGGATAATCGACCCACGAAAAAAGTGGAAGGTGTCAGTCACCACAATTCACTGTTTCTAAAGTGAAAGAAAAAAAGGGGTCAGGCTGGTCTTGCCCCGTAAAAATGGACATCTCAGCTTAGGGTAGAAGCCGCCTCAAACTCAACCGGACTTTTGTAGCCGAGCGTCGAATGAAGTCGGATCCGGTTGTAGAAAACCTCAATGTATTCGAACAGAGGAAGCATGGGGTCAGGTCTTGGGATTGCTGTTAAGGAAATCAATCGAAAAGGTCCGAATGGGTCCCTGTCCTCTCAAACACGATCCACTCTCCGTCAAACTTGTAAATGAGAAGCCAGTCCGGCTCTAAGTGACATTCCCAATGGCCCTTGAAATTACCGCTCAGTTTGTGGTTCCGGTAACGTTCATCAAGGGCTTCCCCCACGGCCAGCTTATCCGCTGCACCCTTGAATTTCTCGGCCCTTTTGCCCCCGCGAACCATGAGTTTCAGGTCTCGGAAAAAAGGGGTCAGGCCTCACTATTCACTATTGAAGGCCGACGCTGGTATTACAACGTCTTGAGCAGGTTTTCCAGTTTTCGTTTCAGGTCCGGCAGGTCGTTTTGAACCGTTTCCCAGACAACGTCCAAGTCCACATCGAAATAGACATGGATCAGGCGGTTCCGCATGAGCGCCATGTCGGTCCAAGGGATTTCCGTATGTTTGGCCTTTAACGCGGGATCGATCTTTACGGCGGCCTCGCCGATGATTTCCACTTCCTTTATCAGCGAAAGCACCAACATGCGGTTCGAGTCCAGGTCCGCTCTGGTCTTCCCTTTGGAGAACCCAAGGGCCTCTTCGACCGCGTCCAACATGTGGCGGACGCGGTGGGTGTCAGGCTTCGGCATACTGGACTGATGCCGAAGAAACGACCTCGTTTCGGAAGTAGCGGCTCAACTCGCCCGGTGTACGCAGGTCGACGTTCCGTCCACCCAGGATTTCCGAGAGTTCGCCCGACATGTGGGCTAAACCCAAAAAACCAGAACCTTTCCCGGTTGCGAACTCAACCAACACGTCGACGTCGCTGTCGGGGCGGAAATCTTCCCGAAGGACCGAGCCGAAAAAGGCCAGCTTGCGGATATGGTTGCGACGGCAAAAATCCGCGATCTTGCCCTTATCCAAGGCTATCTGGGGAGTCATCCAGTCTCTCCTTGCATCCAAGCTACAGCGTTGATTTTACCCCCAAAATGAAGGGGTGAAGGGGTCTGAAGGGGTGAAGGGGTCAGGTCTTGGGATTGCAGTTAAGAAAACCTCCCCTAAACCCAAACTCACGACCCTTTTCTCTTTCCAGCCAAAGGTGTCAGTCGAATCCGCTCTTCCCCAACCACTGCGAAGTGGCCAATCCATTCAATCTTTTGCCGTAGGACAGCCAAAATCCTAACCCGCTGTTGTTCAGGGGACGCTGCATCCAGGCGGAAAAGGATAATCCCGCATTCGGCTGGCAACCCCGCTCGAAAAGCCAACTCCCCGAAGTCCTTGTCAAACGTCAACACAATCCGCTTTTCAGCTTGCGCTCGGGAGAGGACATCCACGTCCTTGGCGCCGGGCGACTGAACCCGGACCCAAAACACGTCATGACCTTCCCGTTTCAATGGTTCAGCAAGATTTCCAGGGGCTCATTCCCTTGAAATGAACACGACCTAATCGCGATCCTCGGCTTGTGGCCTCGGCCCAGGACGGGCTTTATCAATGCCCTTCTGAAATTTTCATCCGCGATGAAGCGCAAGGTCACGCCGGGAGGGGGTAAACTTTTTCTTCATGCAGGACTGCGCTGGCGTAAACAAGGCAGGCTTGGATATCCTCGGCCTTGAGGCCCGGGTAATTGACCAGGACATCCTCCGTCTTCCAACCCCTGGCCAACAGGTCGATGACAAACTCAACCGTGAGTCTGGTACCCTTGACCACGGGTTTCCCGACCATCACCGCGGGATCGATAGTAATGCGTTCCTGCCAGGTCATGTCAGCTTTCCCACCCTTCTTTCACACCCCATCATTATACGGCAATCTAAACTGGGTAAATTAAAGCCTATTTCAAGGAAAAAGCCCAGATGAACAAGGACAAAACCGTCTTATTTCAGTCGTTTAGTCCGCCACCCACCACCCTCAGCTTCACTTTCCTTCTCAACGCGTGGCCCCTCAACCCCTGTCCCGAGATCGGCGCCACGGCCGGCACCAGGAGCGTCTCCCGGCCCTTCCCCACGCGCAACGCCGCCTCGAGGGCTTCCTTCATGAAGTCGTGCACCAAGACCCGGTACTCCACGTCGAGTTCCGAATCATCCTGGTGGGGGCCCTCGTTCAAGCGCAGGTTGGGTTGGAAGGTCCATTGGGCCTCCCCCCGGTGGTTCGGCATCTCATAACGGTCGCTGATTGGGGCCTCGGGCTTCGACCCATCCGCCCTCTTGATGAAGTTGAGGTATTCCTTCTGCTGGAGGGGGACCCAATCGTAGGCGTAATCCAAACCGCCCTTCCCAAGGTTGTCTTGGAGGATGAAAAAGCGGTAGCTCTGGACCCCGAATTCCCGGCAGGTCCCGTTGATGAGGGCCAAGACTTCCCTTCGGTCATCCACCTGGGTCAACTTGATCTTCTGCATCTCGATGAAATGGTGGGCGATGCGGTAATGGGGCCTCAGGTGTTCCATCGCCTTGGGGTCCAGGAATTTCAGGAACCCCAAAACGCTGATGGAAACGCCGAAGATCATTCCGCTGAGGGCTAAGAGCCATGTCGCCCAACCCAAATGCCGCGAGATCAAGGAGAGGGCCGCCATACCCGGTAGGAGTGAGGCCCCTACCGCGATCAAACAAATCTGGGGGGCCCGTAGGCCGATATTCACCAATCGATGATGGATATGGCCGTTGTCGGCCCGGGTGATGGGCTTGCCGCGGAACATGCGGCGGGCCACCGACAGGCAGATCTCCAAGACCGGGTGGGCCACCATAAGGGTGAGGACGAAAACTTGGTAGCGGAAAGGCCAATCGATGCCGGCCAGGTGGTCCGGGTGCATGAAGATGGGCCGGCCCTTACCCATGGCCAACAATGCCGCCGCCACGAACATCCCTAAACCGTTCGACCCGGCGTCGCCCAGGTATACCTTGGCGGGCTTCCAGTTGTGGTAGAGGAACCCCAAGACCGCGCCGAGCAGGCAGAGTGAGAGGATCATGAGGGCCTCACTGCCCAGGTAGGCCGACCCGATGGCGATAAGAAAGAGGCTGGAGGCGCCGACGGAGGCCGCCAAACCATCCACACCGTCCACCATATTGAACGCGTTGATGATCGAGACGATCCAAAAGGCCGTGAGGGGCACCGCGAAGAGGGGCGGCAGGTCGGTGGCCGGGAGGCCCGGCACGTGGAGCATCTCGAAGCGGAAGCCGAATTGGGCGAAGAGGAGCGCGAAGACCAATTGGCCGACGAACTTGGTGCGGGGGGCGATGTTGCGGCAGTCGTCCCAGAGCCCGACGGCCATCACGCCCAAGGCCGGGACGAGGATCACGGTCGTTTTGATGATCATCGCCTGGTCATAACCGACCATGAGTGATGTCGCCAATCCCGTGGCGACGAGCCCCAAGATGGCCGCGGAAAAGACCGCCGGGCCGCCCATGTAGGGGATGTTCTGGGTGTGGGTCTTCCGGTGGGCGGGTTTGTCCACGATGCCGCGGCTGACCGCCAGTTTGGCCCAGAGGGGGGTGAGGACCAGCCCGAGGATGAGGCTTAAAGTGAAGAGAAGGGTGATGGGTTCGATGGTCATGGGAAACTCCATAAGCGCCGTTGGCCGCTAGCCGTTGGCCCTTCGAGGCGCTTCGCGCGCCTCGGGGCTCGCCGTTTGCTTACGGCGAAGGCGATAAGCCGACATGTACTAGGTCAGGGAGGCGGCAACCTCCAGTTGATCAACTTTAGCGGATGGCTGATGGCAACAACCGCCAAAGGCCACTCACCAACAACCGGCCAAATCTAAACCCATGCAAGCGGCTGAATCGCCCGGGTTAAAGGTTTACAGCCGAACCGCTATATTACCATGAAATATGTATGACCGGTGTCATGTGACAATTGGGGTGCAGGCCTTTGATTGACTCGTTAAATCATACGGTTTCATGTGGGGAATGCGAGGCGGCTTTCGGCTTCGAAATAATGGGGTCAGGCCTCACAATCAACAATTCGGAACGGGACGCTGTGGGGCAAGGCGGGTGGCCCCACGAGAACACCGCAAAACAAGGGCGTCATAAATGCCGCCCCTACGAAAGGCCCTGATAAGCGGATCCCACCGCGATGAGGACCAAAGTTAATGATGAACTTTGGCCGGCAAGACGTTGCCCAATCGGCCTGAGGCCTGGGGCAAGCGCGCGGGATGACGACCCAGAACCCAAAGCGGGCGAGCCATGGGCTGAAAAGGCGGCAAATCCGAAAGCATTTCTCACCACCACCCGTCAGGCTTCGCCTGAGGGCGTAAACGAGCACACCAAGTTCTCCAATTTTGTTTCAAACCTCAAACCAACTTGGTGAACTTGGACTTTTCCCCTTAATTTTCATCCGCTAAGCCAAGAGCACCAAGTTGCTTGAGCCGTTTCTTTCGTTTCCCAAGACTTTCTTGGTGTTCTTGGTGAACTTGGTGGTGAAAAGGGTTATGAAGCGGTCCCTGCCGGGTAACAAACGACGTCAACGGCGGCCCTTCGCCTTTTTGACCCGGCCCGATGGGCGGGCCCGGTAAGCCGCGCCGGCTTCCCGCACCCCGTCGGCTTCAGGTAGGACCCTGAACCCCAACCTCCGCGCCGCCTCGGCTTGGCGGTCGTCCAGCGTCAGGAAGGGAAATCCCTTCGGGTCCCCCGCCAAATATAGGGCGCAGGCCACATGCCACAGGTCCGCCCCTTTGAGACGGATCCCGGCGGCCCCCAGCAAGCGTAATTCCTGTGAAAGGGGCCTTGTCGGGAGGACCCACTTCACACGGGTAAGCGCTTCTTCCACCTCCCGCCGATCCAAACCCTCCCGGTCCGAGGCGCTCCGGGCTTCGGCCTCCAGTAGGTTCGAGGCGTAAACGGGCTTCAGGGCCCCAAACAACCGCTCAACCGAATCGGACCCCGGTTCCTTGAGAAGGACCGACAAAAAAGCGGACGTGTCAACGAACGCGGCGTTCAATAGCGGTTCCTGTCCTCGAGGAAACGCTTCAAGGCCCCGGGACGCCGCGCGATCGGTTTGATCTTGGAGGGATCGGCGTTGGGGTCCCCCTGGATGACGCCCGCACGCTCAAGTTCCGCCACCCGTTTCTCGAACCCCGTGAGTCCCTCGATGGGGACCACCCGCGCCACTTCCCTGCCGCGGTCCGTGATCACGGTCGAACGCCCCTCTTGGACCCCCCGGAGGATCTCGCTGAGGTGGGTCTTGGCCTCGTAAACGGAGTATTTGTTTTTCATGCCTTCCAGGGTACCGCTACCTGGTCAAGTTGGTCAAGTTGGTCGGGGAAGCAAACCCCGAACGGGGTCAGGCCTCACAATCAACAATTGGCCCAGGGCAACGGACGCCTCATGAAACACCGAACGGGATCAGGCCTCACTATTCACTATAGCCCCTTCAGGGGGGCTCGACCCTGCGTCATGAAGGCCACCCTACTAAAACACGGCAAAGAAAAAGGGCGACCCGGCGGGTCGCCCCTACGAAGAATTAAAAACCCCAGTCCCCCATAACCCTCCACGTCAGGTCGGGGTGGGTGTCGGCGTGGGCAGGGGGGGCGTCAGGGTGCCCGTCGGGGTGAAGGTGAAGGTGGGCGTCGGGGTCAAGGTGGGCAGGTCGGTCGGCGTGGGGGTGATCA
>CAYMOV010000049.1:0-1561 GCA_964392085.1 uncultured bacterium | reverse complement strand
GTGAAGGTGGGCGTCGGGGTCAAGGTGGGCAGGTCGGTCGGCGTGGGGGTGATCACGGGCTGGTGGCAGGCGTCCCAGGTCAGCGTCAGGTTGCCGCCGTATTCGATGCCGTTGCCCGCGAGCGGGGGCATGACCGCGGGAAGGACCGCCTGGTTGAGGAAATAGGCGACGGTCCCCAGGCCCGTCCCCTGGTGCTGGGCGCTGAACCCGGTGCCGCTCGTGGCGCCCCAGAACCCGACCCAATAGTTGCCCGCCGGGAACGAGATGTTGGGCGAGCAGGCCAATGTGACCGGGCTGAAGGCGGAGCCCGATGGGAAGTTGATCGGGTTTGAGGCGTACACCAGCCGGTCCGGTTGGCCCGCGGTCTCGTCGTAGACCACGAACTCCACCTGGCCGGTGGCGCTCCCGGGGATCTCAAACCACCCCTTGATGGCGGTCACGTTCGAGTCCCAGAAGAGGTTGTAGCGGCTCAGGAAGATGTCGCCTTGTGTGAATCCAACGTCCGCGTTGATGGACGTGTCGCCCAGGGTGGTGGTGTTCGAGCAGGTGACGAGCGTGGGGATGGGGGTGATGGTCCAGGTGTTGGTCCAGGTCGGGGTGGAGGTCACGGTGGGGAGGGTGCCCGTCACGGTCGGGGTGAAGGTATGGGTCAGGGTGAAGGTTTGGGTCGGTACGCGGGTGTTCGTCGACGCCAACGTCGGCGTCCGGGTCGGGCTGGTGGCCGCGGTTTGGGTCTGCAGGGCGGTCGGAGTTAAGGTGGCGGTGATGGTGGCGATGGGCGCCCCCCCCGTCACCGTCGGCGTGGCGGTCACCTGCGGGGTCGCGGTGGGTGTCGCCGAGACCGTCGGCGTAGCCGTGGCCGAAGCCGTCGGGGAGGACGACGGCGTCGCCGAAGGCGTGGGGGTCGGGGTGGCGGTCGCGGGGACGGGTTGGGGCCCAGAGGGGGAAACATTCGTTTTATGCGAACAACCCGGCAGGAGGGCGACCACCAACGTCCCCGAGAAGATAAAACCCCTGGTGAATCGGTTCATGACGATGCCCTCCCGTGGTAACTCATCTTATGGATCATCGGGAGCTGGATTATTTCATTGAAAACGCCGGGATATTCGACGGGAAAAACACCCATTTTCAGGTGTTTTTGTCGCCCAGCTCCCTTCCCCTTCTCTCTTGAGGGAAGAAGGATGCGATGGGGGTGTCCTGGGTTGGTATGACGGGTCGCCCCTACGAAAGGCCCTTATCAACAGATCCCTCCGCGCAGGTCGGGATGACAATGGGTGTCAGCTTTTGCCCTTCTTGTCGCTTTGGGCCTCCGGCCCATAAGTGTATTTCCCGTAACCGCCGTAGTTCCCGTAGCCGCCATAGCCGTAGAGGCCCTTCTTGACGAGGACGCGGTTCAAAAGGGTGCCCAGGACGGGCGCGCCGACGCTCCTCAGGTGTTCCAGGGCGCGTTGCACCTCGCTGGACCGGGTGGAGTCCCACCGGCACATCAGCACCACGCCGTCGAGCAGGGTCGAGAGCACCACCGAGTCGGTGACAGGCAAAATCGGGGCGCCGTCGAACA
>CAYMOV010000048.1:0-18710 GCA_964392085.1 uncultured bacterium | reverse complement strand
AGGTCGCGGTGAGTGTCGGGGTGAACGTCGGTGTAAAGGAGGGCGTGAAAGTCGCGGTAAAAGTCGGGGTAAACGTCGGCGTGAAGGTGGGGGTAAAAGTCGAAGTAAAGCTGGGGGTCGGGGTAGGGGTCTGAGTCGGGGTGGGTGACTTCGTGAATGTGGACGTGAAAGTCGCCGTATCCGTGGACGTGTAGGTAGCCGTGAACGTCGGGGTGAAGGTGGGGGTAAAGGTCGCGGTGAAGGTGGGTGTAAACGTCGCCGTAAAGGTGGGGGTGAACGTCCGGGTGAACGTCGGCGTGAAGGTCGGCGTGAAGGTCGGCGTGAAGGTCGGGGTGAATGTCGGGGTAAAGGACGGCGTGAACGTCGCGGTAAAGGTTGGGGTAAATGTAGCCGTGAACGAAGGCGTGAAGGTACGGGTAAAAGTGGGGGTAAAGGTCGTTGTGAAAGTCGGTGTGAAGGTGGCCGTGAAGGTCGCGGTATAAGTCGATGTAAAGGTTGGGGTAAAAGTTGGAGTCGATGTGGGGGTAAAAGTGCGCGTAGGGGTGTAGGTAAAGGTTGGAGTGTTGGTCACTGTCGAAGTCGGGGTAAAAGTCCAGGGTGGAGTCGGCGTCTTGCTGAAAGTCACTGTTGGGGTGGGGGTCTGGGTGGCGGTCGATGTCTTGGTGATCGTCCAGGTATAGGTCGAGGTGTAGGTCGGCGTATAAGTGTAAGTGGGGGTGAAACTATAGGTCGGGGTCGGGGTGAATGTCCGGGTAATCGTGAAGGTGAATGTTTGGGTCGGCGTCAAGGTGAAGCTGTAGGTCGGAGTCATCGTGTAGGTCGGCGTGAAGGAATAGGTAGGGGTGGGGGTAAAGGTCTGGGTAATGGTGTAGGTGTTCGTCGGCGAGTAGGTTGGGGTGGCAGTATAGGTATTCGTCCCGGTGTAGGTTGTCGTAGGAGTGTAGGAATTGGTCGGACTCAGGGTCGGGGTAGGGGTATAGGTGGGCGTCGGGGTGAGGGTCTGCGTTGGAGTGAACGTCACCGTGGGGCTACAGACCGGCGTGATATTCCCGCAGGGCTCTTTACCTGTATAGGCATCCAGGGTACCCGAAGTGTCGGAAACCTCCTGGACCAGGTTGCCGTTGTAATACAAGGCGAAAAAGCCGCTATTGTTCCATGAGTTGTAACTTCCGCAATCCCCGTTCCCTAACCCAAAGTGCGAGTAATCATCGGCGAAATTGCCGTTGTCCATGTTGGAATTGTTCCGCCCGAAGTCAAAGGTATCTTGTTGGGAATACCAGTAACCCCCGTTCGGGGGTATTACTTGGCTCACCGTGAAGCACCAGGTCACCACCTGGTTCGCGTAATGGCCTGGGATCGCGGTACAAGCGGTCCAGGCCCCCACGTTGACAGTCCCGGCCGTGTTGTTGACATTCAAGCACGAAGACCCCCCGAGGTTGCAGGTCGTTCCGGAGCTGTTTGTAAACGAGTCGATGTTTAGGGCCGAGGATTCGTAGGCCCAGGCCTTAATGCAGAAGTTGCTCAAGGTGAGGGGAGCGGACCCATTGTTGATGAGCTTGACCCCGAAACGCTGGTCCTGGTTGCCTTGTTGTCCGCATTCGACCTGCATGTCCACCCAGACCGCCGTGGTCCCTCCGTTATAACCGCAATAGGACTGAGGCGGAATGGGACCCGGCGTATAAGTGCTGGTCGGTGTATAGGTTTTGGTCGGCGACCAGGTGATGGTAGGGGTGGGACTAATGGTCGGCGAATACGTGTTGGTGGGCGTATAGGTGTTGGTCCCAGGCGGAATGGTCGAGGTGAAGGTATTTGTCCATGTCGGAGTGAAAGTCCGGGTGAAAGTGAAGGTGTAGCTAGGGGTGGGGGTATAGGTCGGCGTGTTGGTGAAAGGCGGTGGAGTGGTGGTGTTGGTCCATGTCGGGGTGGGGGTGTAGGTGGGCGTAGAGGTGTAGGTCGAGGTCGGCGTGTAGGTGAAGGTGTTCGTGGGGCAGAACATCGTGACGACCGCGCCAGCCGAGACGTTGTAGCCTGCCACAGTGACGGTATTGTTCCGCGCTTTACAGTAGTCGGTGCTGGGGAGGTAATCCTGGACTGTCTCGTACTGGAGCGTGACACAGCTTCCGCCACCCGGGAATCCCTTGTTGTAGATGAAGGTCACGACTCCTGTCCCCGTGTTGGTCTGGCCGATGGGAGGCGACAAGGTGTAGGGCCCGTTGTACCGCATGGCCGGATCAAAGTTGTCGATGATCGTCAAAGGAGTGGAAACCGGCATACCCGAATTACAGACGACGACCGTGTAGGTCGCGTTCTGGCCCGACTGGAGTCCGCTGGTGGGATTCGCGGACTTGGTGATGGTGAACGAGGGCGGGGGCAAGACGGTCGTCGGGTTCAGGGTGAAGCCCTGGCGCCAGTAAAGGTTCTCGTAACCGCCGGTTCCGCTTCCGCTCGAGGTCCAGGAGGAAGGCGGCAAGCCCACGCCCGTATGGGGGTCCCAGATGGTCTTGCCCCAGATGGTACCCGTCACGGTGGCGTGGGGGTCCGTGAAGTAAGAGCCGGGCGGCGTGTAAAGCGGGTCCCACCAATTGTGCCCTCCCCCGTCGTTGGGGGGAGGCGCGCTACCGGTGCTGTCGTAGTACAACGAAACGCCGCTGTCCAGGTTCGAGTCATAGGCGTGCAGGCCGCTGGAGCAGGTGATGTCGATCGACCACGAGGTCCAGACCTCGCAGCAGTTGGTGTTGACGGTGCGGATGTTGACGTAGTTGGTACCGGCGGCGTTGATCAGCCCCAACGGAATCGCCATGCAGGTTGGGCTACCCGCCTGGTCCCAATTGACGTAGGCGAAAAGCCCCAGGGATGTTCCGTTGAACCAAACGTAGGAATTGTCGTCCGAGGCCACGCAGATGGTCGCCGCGCTCGGCGTGCAGGTCGCGGCACGGACCGAGGAGGAAACCGATCCGACAAAAAGCAAAAGACCAACCGCCGCCCAGCGCAGCATGCGCGGGGCGAAGGAAAGGATGCGGTCGATCAAAACGCTTTTTTGGGTCACGACGCCCATCTCCCAGTCATCTCGTTTTGGCTCGCGAAGACAGTTTCTAGTCTTTTTAACGACCCTTTAGTTGATGCGTTAAACCTTTAATCTCCAACCACCCTTAAATTCTATCAACGGTTTAATGTTAAATGTGGCTTTTTTTACGTTAAAATGGCGCTATTTAAATGAATTTATAGCATTTTTTTGATCTAGTTACTCGTTAAAGCTCGGAATTTGGCTGATTCAATAACCCAAAGTCGAACAGGTTAAACGTATATCCTTACGCATCATTTTGATGGTCAAAGGTTTTCCCGAAGGGGTCCAAATCCCTATCAATAAACGACTCCTAACCTAATGGTTCTCAAACCAAATTCAATCATTCAATCGGTTCAGAGGTATTGGGCTCCCTGATTCCCCGCCTGCTTTCCAAAGGGGTCGATTTCCACAAACCAGTCGGATGAACCCACGGGATCAATCGATCGACTCCTGGTCCGAGCGCGGTATATCCACGTTCACCCGGGATGGGGGAGATTAAATCCATTCCGGAAGCGAGTTCAGTCCGCTGAAGCGGTTCGAGGGCCTGTGTTATACTTCGCGGCCCAACCGCAACCGCGTTAAAGGAATCGCCATGCCCGAATTGGAATCCCGGTCTACCCAATACCATTGGAGCGCCTTGGCCGAGAAGGCCCTGGCCCTTGAGTCCCTGACCCAGGCGGAAGCCCTTTCCGTCCTCCGGGCCCCCGATTCGGAGACGCTGGATATCCTCCAAGCGGCCTGGACCGTCCGTCGCAAGTTCCACGGCAACAAAGTCCGCCTGCATATCCTTGAGAACGCCAAGAGCGGCGCCTGTCCTGAGGACTGCGGATTCTGCTCCCAGTCCTCCCGTTACAAGACCCCCGCCGAGAAGTATCCCCTGGAGACCGTCGAGGAATTGGTCGAGGGAGCCCGAAAAGCGAAAGCCGCCGGGGCCTATAAATACTGCATGGTCACCGCCACCCGCGGCCCTTCGGACAAGGACCTGGATGTCCTGTGCGAGGCCGCCCGCCGCATCAAGGCCGAGGGGGGCCTGAAGGTCTGCGCTTCCCTGGGACTCCTCACCCCCGAGAAGGCCCAACGCCTCGCCGAGGCCGGCGTGGACAAGTTCAACCACAACCTGGAGACCTCCGAGCGGCATTTCAAGGAAGTCGTCACCACCCACGCCTTCCAGGACCGGGTGAAGACCGCCCAGGTGGCCAAAGGCGCCGGTATGGAGATTTGCTCCGGGGGCATCGTGGGGATGGGCGAGGAGGATGAGGATGTGGTGTCGCTCTGCTTCTCGCTGCGGGAGCTAGGCGCCGACTCGGTGCCGGTTAACTTCTTGGACCCCCGGCCCGGCACGCCTTACGCCGCCAAGACCCTGGTGAACCCGCTCTACGCCCTGAGGGTCTTGTCGCTTTTCCGCTTCGTGCATCCCGACGCCGACGTCCGGGCCGCCGGGGGCCGGGAGGTGACCTTCCGGTCGCTCCAGCCCATGGTGCTCTACGCCGCCAACTCGATCTTCACGAACGGGTATTTGACCGTCGGGGGGGCCGGGGACTCGGAGGACCACCAGATGATCAAGGACGCGGGGTTCGTTCCGGAAAAAGCTTAGGGATTTCACTCAAGGGGGATGGCGGCGACCACCGGAAGTCGGAGGGTCGGCGGCTGGCCCGGCGATGCCTTTTGATGAATACGGGACGGAGGCCGGCATGAAAAGTGAAACCCTCCACCCCAGCGGGGTTCATCAGACGAATCGCATGATTTTCCCGAGCGTTTCTTCCACAAGTCCCACTTGGATGTTGTTCAAGCAATCTAGGTAACCCGGTTTCCCGTCCTCTCGATTCAGACAAAGCGTCCGGTCACAGGGGCCGCAGGATGGGAAGGTCTGGAGGAACCCGAACCGCGAGTCGGAAGGCGGGTTCCAGGACAGGCCCCAGGTCGGACCGAAAAGGGTCAGGGTCTTCACCCCCAGCGCCTGGGCGATGTGTTGCGGCGCCCCATCGTTCCCCACCAAGCAGTCCAACCCCGAGATCAGGGCCGCCATCTGCCGAAGGTCGGTGGGGGGGGCCAGGACCACCTTATCCCCCAAGGCGCTGGCCCAAGGTTTCACGCCCTCCGGGTCCCCCGGCGACCAAAACACCAAGGGTCGAATGCCCTTCCCCGCAAGCCGTTCCGTCAATTCCGTCCAATGGACCAGGGGCCACCGCTTGGCGCTCCAGGACCCCGTCGGGTTTAATCCGATCTTGAGTTTAGACCGCTTGGACTCCAGATCCCACAAAGCCGTATGGCTCCAGGTCTTTTCGGCGTCCGTCAAGAAAAGTTCGGTTTGGAGGCCGTCGTCGGGGATGCCCACGTGGCGCAGGACGTCGAGGTTGACGTCCACCTGGTACTTGCGGACTTGGTTCTTGGGGACGGGATGGGTGTAGGCGACCTTACGGAATCGATGGGCGTACCCGACTCGGGTCTTGGCCCCGGTCGCCAGGGTCATCCAGGCGCTTCGGGGGTTTCCGAAAAGGTCGAATACTAGGTCGTAACCTTCCCGTCGAAGGTCCCGAAACTGGCTCAATTGGGCGCCCAGGGAGGATCCCCGCGGCGGGGCCTGGAGGAACTTGTCCACATGGGGATTTCCCGCCAAGAGCGTCCCCGGCAGGGCGTCGGTCAGGACATGGAGTTGGGCTTGGGGATATTGTCGCTTGAGGGCACGAATGAGGGGCGTGGTGAGCACCACGTCCCCGATGGCGCGCAGGCGGATCAGGAGGATCTTGCGGGGTTCCAACTGGCTCAACGGTTCCTCCGCCAAGGTCGGCTTCAGGGCCATTCGTTCTTGTCGGTTGTTCTTGGCTATCCGCCGACCGCTAACCGCCATCCGCCGCCGTTATTTTACCGGCGTCAGCCAGTTGAACCGGTCCGGCGTCTCGCCCCGGACGATCTCGAAGAAGGCCTTCTGGAGGCGCTCGGTGACGGGGCCGCGCAGGCCGTTGCCCACCTTGATGTTGTCCACCGTGGTGACCGGAACGATCTCCGAGGCGGTGCCCGAGAAGAAAACCTCGTCGGCGATGTACAGCGACTCGCGGGGCAGCACCTGTTGCCGGATTTCGATGCCCATTTCCCGGGCGAAGACGAATACCGCGTGGCGGGTGATGCCCGCCAGGATGGCCGAGGAGGAGGGCGGGGTGAAGATCACGCCGTTCTTCACGATGAAGATGTTCTCACCGGAACCCTCGGATACGTAGCCGTGGGTGTCCAGGGCGATGGCCTCGTCGAAACCGGCGTCGATGGCCTCCATCTTCATGAGGGAACCGTTCAGGTAGTTGCCCCCGGCCTTGGCCAGGGTCGGGAATGTGTTGGGGGCGGGGCGCTGCCAACTCGACACCCGCACGGAAATGCCCTTTTTGAGGGATTCCTCACCGAGGTAGGCCCCCCAGTTCCAGGCCGCGATGCAGGCCTGCACGGGGTTCTTGAGGGGGTTCAGGCCCATGGCGCCGTAGCCGCGGAAGGCGAAGGGACGGATATAACAGCTCTTGAGCTTGTTCAAGCGCACCACGTCGACCATGGCCTTGGTGATTTGGGCCTTGGTGAAGGGGATTTCCATTCGGTAGATCTTGGCGGAATCGAACAACCGGTCGATATGGGCATCGGCCCGGAAGATCGCCGGGCCCTTGGGGGTCTCGTAGCAACGGACCCCTTCGAACACACTGGAGCCGTAGTGGATCACATGGGAAAGGACATGGATCTGGGCCTTCTTCCAGTCCACCAACTTGCCGTTAAACCAGATCTTCCCTTTGCCGAACATGGTCATTCTCCCGAGTAGCAGGATGGTGAAAAATTTCCCTGCCGGGAATTTTTCGTGTCTGAATCGCTCATCACCCCTCAAAACGCGAGGGGTTTACGGCGATTTGCTCGAACCCCGTGGCTGCTGACTTTCCTTGCGAAAACCTGTTTTCGCTTTGGTCGTCAGGCGGTTATACCGCCTGACGGCAGGGTGTAAAAGCAATATTCTAGGACCCTGTTAGAGTGGCGGCATTATACCCGAGACTTACCCGAAGTCACTTATCGGCCTTGTTTTAGGTCTTGGAAGCCGGTTTCAATCCCAGGGCTTGGCGGACCAAGGCCTCTACGTCCTCCACCCCTAGTTGGTCCATGCAATCCAGCTTGGGCAAGGGGCAGACATCATGGCCGCAATGGCTGCAGGAGATTTCCCGGTACGCATATTGGTGGGGGGGGCCGTAGGGGAACCAGATCTCGGGCTCCCCGGGCCCGAAAATCCCCACGGTCGGGGTACCCACCGCCGGTCCCACATGCATCGGGCCCGCGTCGTTGGACACCAGAAGTTGGGAGGCCTGGATCAGGGCCGCCAAGCCCCGGAGAGTGGGCTCCTTCACGAAAACCCATCCCCCTTCCAGCATCGGCACCAACCGATCGGCGCTTTCCCGGTCCTTGGGGCCGAAAAGGAAAAGGGGGCGGACCCCCTGGCCGGACAATCGCCGCGCCAACTCGACGAATTTCTCCAGGGGCCATTGTTTGGCGGGATGGGACGCCCCTGGACAGAGGGCCATAACCTTTTCTCCTGTTTGGAGTTGGGCCCGCTCCAGGAGTTTCCGTGCGTGGGCGCGTTCTTCCTCGGGGACGAAGAGGCTTGTCCAATATTTGGCGGGGGACGGATAGCCCAGGGCCCTCCACTGGTCCAGGTAGGCTTCCGTGACGGGGCGGCGGCCGGAGGGGAGCATCGGGGAACTGGGCGGCGCCACCCGGTTGTAGGCCCAGGACCTCCCCCGCAACTTGTAACCCACCCGAGCCTTCGCCCCGGAAAAGTAGGTCCATTGGGCGGTTCGTGGATTTCCGAACAGGTCCAGGACCGCGTCAAACTTTTTCGCCCGCAGTACCCGCAGGAACCGCCAAAGGTACGGCAGGTTGTTTTTCCGGTTTGGGTCGAACTCCAGCACCTCATCGATGGCCGGGTGGCCCTGGAGGAGTTCGGCGAAGGGCGCGTCCGCCAAGAAGGTCACCTTGGCCCCTGGGCGGGTTTCTTTCGAGGTCATGGCCAATCCGGTGGCCAAGATCAGGTCCCCGATGAACCGGGGGCGGATCACCAGGAGGTTTTGGTAGGGAAAGGGTTCGTCCATGATTCCCCTCACCGATCCTTCATCACGGTCCCGAGGGCCTTCAGGACGTCGGACGGCTCCAGGGAACGGAGACACTCGTGTTTCCGTTCCACGCAGACCGAAAGGCCGCAGGGCCGGCAGTCGATCTCACGCAGAACCAGGGGATGCTTGGCGAGGTCATAGGGATGCCAACGGGAAGTCCGCTCGGGACCCCAAACAGTCACCGTGGGGGTGCCCACGGCGGCGGCTAGGTGCTTCGGACCCGAGTCCACCGACAAAACGGCGCGGGCGTTGCGGTAAAGCCCAAGGAGCGGCGTGATGGACCCCCCGGCATAAGCGGGGATCTTACGGCCCAAGGCCGTTTCGATCCCATGGAGCCTCGGGACTTCCATGGGGGCGCAGGTGACGAAGACCTTCACCCCCCTCGGTTCGAGCGCACGGATCACCCCCGCCCATTTGGCGTCCTCCCATTCCTTGGAGGGACAGCTCGCGAAGGGGTTCAACGCGACGATTGGGGTCGAAATGTCCCAGCCTTGGAACCCGAAAAAACGCTCGGCGTATTCCCGCGCCGTGGGAGGAACCGGCCACAACACCTCTCCCTTGGGTTCAACGCCCAGGACCCGGGCCAAGCGGGCGTCGAGTTCGGTGGCGGCTACCTTCAACCGATCCTTTGCGCCCACCCGAAGGTCGTAAAAGCCCTGGGTCTCGGGCAGGTCAAGGCCAATCTGGACCGTCGCCCCGGAGTTTTTCACCAACCTGGCCGACCGATGGGAACCGTAGAAGTCCACCACCAACCCGAATTTCCGGGATCGGATCGCGTCCACCAGCTTGGTTTCCTTCATCGTCCGGGCCCAAAGGCCCTGCCGGTCAAGGGCGCTCTTGGAATAGGCGAAGACCTCATCCACCCAGCCGGAGAATTTCAGGATCTCGTGCGTCGGGGGCTGGACCAACGCCGAGATCCAGGCCTTCGGATAGGCCTTCCGGATGGCGGAAAAGGCGCGGGCGCCCAGGACCACGTCGCCCAGGGGTCGGAGCTTGACGAGGAGGATCCGCCTCATGACGCCCCCAATTGCGCTTGTTCCGGGGACAGCTTTTCAGGCCCCACCCGGACCGGTTTCCCCTTCAGGAGCGGCTGGAGTTCACGCCAGGCGTCCTCCGGCCGGATCCCGGTAAGGCACCTCAGGTCGATGGGGCATTGCTTCAGGTAACAGGGACTACAGGGGACCCGCTTGTAGATCACCCGATGCCCGGTGCCGAGGGGACGGGTCCAGGGGGGCGAGGTGGAGCCGAAGACCGCCACCACCGGGGTCCCCACCCCAGCGGAAACATGCATGGGGCCGGTGTCGTTGGTCACCAGGGTCCGGCATCGGCCCAGGAGTGCCCCGAGACCCAATAAACTGGTCTTCCCCGCGAAGTTTTTCGCACGTCCCTTGAGGCTTGGGGCCAACCCCCGAAGGATGGCCTCGGAGGATTCCGCCTCCTCCCGGGACCCCACCAAAGCCAAGTGGACCTTGGAATAGCGGAGCATCGTGTCCGCCAGGGCGATCCAGTTCGCCAAGGGCCACCTCTTCGTGGGGCCGTAGGTGGCGCCCGGGGCGAAGGCCACCCAGGGCCCCTGGGGGGAACCCGCCAGCTTCAGGAGCCGATCCACCTCTTTTTCAGCCAGGGGCGTCCGGGGGAACTCCAACCGCGCCGGTTCCCGGAACGGATCCAAACCCCAACCCCTCCGGAGGAGGTCGAGTCCCTCCACCACCCAATGGCGGCTACGGGGCAGGGGATTCTTGACCGACGGGCTCAGGAAAAGGGACCGGCCCTCGGCGGAATACCCCAGCCGGTTCGGGATTCCGGCGGCCCGCAACAGGAAGGCGCTGGAGAAGGACTCCACCAACAGCAGGCCCGCGTCGTATTTCTCGGCGCGCAGTTCCCCGGCGAGGCGCATCAGGCCTCCGAAGCCTTGGTGGGCCCCCTTACGGTCCATCAACTTCACCCGATCCACGCCATCCAACCCGGCCCAGATCGTCTGGAGCGGCGCGCGGGTCAGGACGGTGAGCTGGGCGTCGGGATAGGCCCTTCGGAGGGCTCGGACCACCGGCGTGGCCATGACGCTGTCCCCCAGCCAGTTGGGCGCCCGGACGATGAGGTTTCGGAAGGTTCGGTTCACAGCCACCCTCGGGACCGTTTGAACTTGGTCCAACTGCGTTTCAGCTTGGTTAGAGGCCCAGGTTTTTGTTCCAGGTCGGCCCCCCACTTCCCGCGGAAGTAGTCCAGGTTGCGTTCCTCAAACCCCGGCATGGTTTCCTTCAGAACGTTGATGGTCACACTTCCGAAATGGTGGACGAAGGAATCCCCCACCTGGGCGTAGGTCAAGCCCTTCTCCTTCATCCGCCTCTGGAAATCCTTGTCCTCTCCCTTACCGAAGGCGAAGGACTCGTCAAAGAGGCCCACCTTGTCGAAGACTTCCCGGCGGAAGGCCATGCAATAACCGATCACGTCAAGGCTGGTCTTGCCCTTGTTCCGGGCGACGGACTCCCGGGCGACCGCCGGAAGGTCATAGTCCATCGCGCCTTCCCGGCAGAGCGGCTCGCCCATCCCCAGGCCGTGGCGGTCCATCCCGGTTTTCAAGCCTTCCAGCCAGCCCGGCGCGAACACCAGGTCGTTGTTGGCGATCACCACCAGGGATCCCGGGGCGGCCTTCACTCCCTGGTTCCAGGCCGGGGCGCAGCCGAGGTTTTGGGGATTGGAGATCACGGTGAAGCCGGGGGCCCGAAAGGCTTGGAGATATTCCCCCGTCCCGTCGGTGGACCCGTTGTCCACCACCACCACGTCATAGGACCCGGCGGGAGTGTGGGCCTTCAGGCTGTCCAGGCAAAGCTGGGTGAAGGCCAGCTGGTTCCAGACCGGGATGACGATGGTGGTCTCAGCGGCCACGGCGGGAACCGTTCCGGTCGGATTGGACGACTTCTTTCTCCCAAAGCTTCGCGTACTTGGCGAAGGTGTGGAACGCCGAGAGCCCCGAGACCACCAGGCCGTGCCAGCCGTCCAAGAAACCCCTCCGGGACACGTACATCCGGAAAAAGGTCACGAAGGGATCCACCACCAGGTAATAGCGCCAATGGCGTTTCTTCTTCTCGGGGGCGGATTGGACCGCCAGGGCGGAGTATTGGTCCATCTTCCGGAGGTATTGGGAAATGGAAACGTAGGTATGGTGGTCCATGGGTTCCCCCAGGGTCCTGGTCTTCCCGGCCACCTCCAGGCCCTCGTGGACCGGGTTGGAGTTGAACCGGCCACGGCCCCGGCGGATCAGGCGCAATTGGGAGTCCGGCCACCAACCGCAATGGCGGATCCACTTCCCCAGGAAAAACGCCCGGCGCTTGAGGTAGAAGCCGTCCAGGTCGGGCGGGGCCTGGGGCACCGTCCGCTCGATCTCGTCCCACAGGGCCGGGGTGAGGGCCTCATCGGCGTCGAGGGAAAGGACCCAATCGCCCTTGACCCGCCCCAGGGCCCAGTTCTTTTGTGCCGAAAAACCCGGCCAGGGGCGGACGGCGACCTTGGCTCCCGCCCTTTTAGCCAGGGCGACGGTCCGATCGGTGCTTTGGGAGTCCACCACCAGGGTTTCCAGCAATTGGAGGGACGTGAGCCGGCGGGACATCACGCTCCGGACGCACCGGTCGATGTTGGCTTCCTCGTTCTTGGTGATGATGACGACGGATAGGGTGGGTTTCAAACTCGCCTCAAATGGGTTTTAGGTCCGGCGGCGAGTATATCAAAGGGGCATCGTGATTTTCGGCCCAAACGGCCCTTTTCAGGCGGTTCGGCGCTTCCGGACGGCGGATAAAACCGTTTCATAGGCTCCCTGGACCTGCCGACCGAAGGACTCCAGCGAGAAGAGGCGGAGGGCCCTCTCCCGGGCCTGCCGGGAGGCCTTCGGTCCCGTCCAGCGGATGGACTCCCGGAGGGCCGCCTCCAGGCGTCCCGCATGACCCGCCGGGAAGGTCCGGTTCAGGTCCCCCACCACTTCGGGAATGGCTCCTGAGTCCGAGCCGATCACCGGGACGCCGCAGGCTTGGGCCTCGGCCAATACGAACCCGAATTGCTCGATCCAACCCTTCGTGGGTAGGCTGGGAAGGACAAACAGGTCCGCCTGCCGGTAGAGCTCCGGCATTTGCTCGTAAGGGAGCGGCGCGGAGATTTTCACAACGTTTGCGAGGCTGTTTTTTCGAACGTATTCCACCACTCGGTCCTCGTCCTTCCCCGCCAGGACCAAGCGGGCCTGGGGATTTTGTCGGACCAAGCCATTGAACGCTTCCAGGAGGGTGAAGACCCCCTTCTCGCGCGAAAGACGTCCTGCGTACAGGACGACCCAATCCTTGGATCCCAACCCCAGTTGTTTCCGGAGCGGCCGATCGGGAGGGCCGGGCGTGAAATGCCGGGTGTCGATGCCGGGGTAGACCTTTCGGATTTTCTCGCCCGGAACACCCTCCGCCAACAAGGCGGCTTTCGCGCCCTCGGATACTGCCAGGAACAGATCGGCCTCGAGGTGGAGAGCTCGTTTGGTTTGGCGCTCCACGAACTTCCGTTCGTTCTTATGGGGGATATTTTCCCATTGGGTGACCACTAGTCCCGAGCCGGTCCGTCGCTTCGCAAGTGCCGCCTCGTAGCTGAAACAATAAAAGGGATCGGCCGTGTGGATCAGGTCGAAGCCCACCAGCCTTGGCGCAAGACCGCAATAACTGTGGGTTTGGCCCGTCAGGCGGTCCCTGAGGGCCTGGACCTGGCGGCCCTTATCGAGGAATGTGGCGTTCACGAGGGGGCAATAGAGTGATTCCCGGGGAATTTCCACCGTCGATAAGTCAAACCGGGTCTCGTGGGGTGTGAAAGTCGTGAGGTCGTACCGCCGCTTGAGGGGCTCAAAGGCCTGCATCTCGAAGGGGCTCAGGAGCCCGCCCCGGAGGATGGCGATCGTCGGCTTCAACGGCTGCGCCTATATCCACCACAGGGGCACAGGGACACAGCCCGCTCGGGGTTAAGGCGAAACACGCCAAGTTCCCAGTGTCTCTGTCGTTGTTTTTTCCTTCTCATATTTTAGTTAATCACCCTGTGACTCTGTGTCCCTGTGGTGGAATTGGGTTGTCATCTGTTGCGTTTCATCGCCCTCACCACGGCGCCCTCCACCAAATCCACCGTGATGTCCTCCATGCACTTGAAGTGCTTCTTGGGGCAGGAATGGCGCCCGTGCACGTGGCAGGGCCTACAGGCCAGGGCCGCGTTCTCCACGATCGTGTTCATCGGCCCCCAGGGGGCGAAGCCGAGGGAAGGCGTCGTGGACCCGAAGATCGCCACCACCCGGTTTCCCCGACCCACGGCCAGGTGGGTCAACCCCGAGTCGTTTCCGATGAACAGGTCGCACCGGCCCAATAATCGGATCGTTTCCTCCAGCTTCTTGTTGCCGGCGAAATTCAGGCCCCTTTGGGCGGACGTCGCCTTCATTCGGCCCCGGATGCCCTCGATCTCGCCTTGTTCCCCGGGCGAGCCGAACCACCAAAGTTTCGCCTGGTACCGTTCCACCAACCGGTCCGCCAGTTCGGCGTACCTGGATCCGGCCCATTGCTTGGTCTCCCAGGTGGCGCCCGGGGCCAGGCCCACGACCCAATCAGAGGGTTTGATGCTATTGCGGGAGCAGAAGTCCTTGAGGTCCTGGGCGGTCGATTTCGGGACCGGAACCGTCAAGGGAAGGGGTCCCGCGGCTTGGATGCCGATGCCCCGGAGGGCCCGAACGTACCTCTCGACGGTGTGGGTCGCGGGGGTTTTGGTCTTGTGCGCCACCAGGTCGTGCCGATGCTTGGTTTCCTTGTCATACCGCACGGTCTTTTTCACATTGAGGCGCCAACAAAGGTACCGGGAGCGGAGGGAACCGTGGAGGTCCACCACGGCGTGGACCTTCAGGGCCTTCAGTTCGGACAAATGGGACGACAGGGCGAAGGGATCGGACCCGTCCAGGGTCAGGACTTTCTCCACGACGGGATGGTGCCTCACCACGGGGGCATACTCACCCTTGGTGGCGTAGAACACCCGGGCCTTGGGGTAATGGGACGCGATCTCATCCAGCGTCGGCAGGGTCAGGGCCACGTCCCCGAGGGACGAATAGCGGAGAACCAGGATCCGAAGGTCCTCGGGGATGGTTGTGGGTATAGTGGTCAAAAGCAGGTCCTCGAAGCCAATTAGGAATTAGGAGCTAGCAGTTAGGAGTTTAGCCGATAACTCCTCATTCCTAATTCCAAACTCCTGATTGCTTAATGGTTTTCGTAATGTTTCCACCGCCGGTGGAGCCAGAAATACTGCTCGGGATACCGCCTGATGAAGTCCTCCTGCACCCTCAGCCAGGCCTTCGTGGTCTCGAGGATATCCCTTTCCACGTCGCCGGTCTGGGCGATTGGGATTTCCGGGAGGGCGTAGTTGGTGAAGGTCCCGTCCGACTCCCGCACCAAAAACCCAGGGATCAGGGCGGCGCCGGTCTTGCGCGCCAGGACCGCCGGCGCCTTCGCGACCGAGCAATCCCTGCCAAAAAAAGGCAGGCGCAGGCCGTCCTTGCCCGCGTTTTGGTCGGCCAGGATGCCCGCCACCCCGCCCCGTTTCAAGTGCTGGAGCAGTTGGGCTGTTCCGTGGTGTCCGGTGTAGATCACCTTCATCCCGGTGGATTCCCGGTTTTTCAGGATCAGCTCGTCCACTTGGTGGTTGGATTGGGGGAAGGCCACCACCGCGGTGGGATAACCCCTCAGGGCCCAGGCCCCACCCTGAAGTTCCCAATTTCCGAAATGGCACCCGAGGGCGATGACGCCCCGCCCTTGGGCCAGGCAGGCCTCCAAGGGCTCCATCCCGACGAAACGGACGTTCCTCGCCACCCAAGCCTTGTCGAAACGCGGCAGTTGGAGCATCTCGCCCAAACTGGACCCCAGTTGGCGGTAGGTCGCGCGGGCGGTCCGTCGGACCCAAACCTCGTCCTTTTCCGGGAAACCCAGCCGGATGTTCCGTAGGGCCGTGCGGCGGGGTTGGGCCAGGAGGACCCAGGTCAGGGTCGAGGCGCCCCGGCCCAATCCCCGGGCCAGGCCAAGGGGCAGGAGGCGGAAGAAGCCGAGGGCCAGGCGGGCGGCCAGGTATTCCAGCTTCTTCAATCCTTGCCCCCGGACAGTTGGAGGCTCTTGAGGATCGTCTCCCAGTGTTTCATCCCCTCGGTCACCACCCACTCGATCTCCTGGACCAGCACCGGGATTTCCTCAGCCAGGGACTTCGGCAGTTTGACCTCATCCTTCTCGGTGGTGACGAGGTAGAGGAGCCCCCGGGCCTTGGCGTCGTCCACGATGCCCTTGAGGGATTCCCGGTTGTAGGCGAAGTGGTCATCCAGGGTGTAGGCGTGCCGAACCACGATGTTGGATTGGGCCAAGGTACGCACGAAAGAAAGCGGGTTGCCGATGCCCGCCAGGATGCCCACCGGGACCCCGTCCAAGAGCGAGGGTTTCACCTTTCTCCCGGTCAAAAGGTCCCGGAGTCCCGTCACCCGGTACACCGACTCGATGACGGGGGCCCGGGGATTCCAGCGGGCCAGTTGGGTTCGGATGTCCTCCACGCTCCGGGCAAGGTCCGCCTTGTTGAGGATGAAGACCCCCGCGTCCGCCAGGGCGTCGAGGGGTTCCCGAAGGAGCCCCGCCGGGAGCACCCGGCCCGTCGAGAAGGGTTGGATGCCGTCGATGACCACTAGGTCCAGGTCCCGGTGGGTGGTGTAGCGGCGTTGGAAACCGTCGTCGAGGATGATGAGGTCGGGCTTGAAACGCCGGATAACCGCTTGGCCCGCCAAAATCCGGTTCGGGCAGACCACCACGGCGGCCTTGGGCACCTTGCGCGCGATCAGCACCGGCTCATCCCCCGCCTCCCGGGGACCCGCCAACAGTTTTTGGCCGTCGGAGACCCAAAGGGGTTTCCCTTGGTCGCGCTTGCCCCCATAGCCCCGGGACAGGACCGCCACCCGCAGGCCCTCGGAGATGAAATGGGCCGCCAAGTGGATCACGATGGGGGTCTTGCCGGTGCCTCCTGTCGTGATATTACCCACACTCACCACGGGGCAGGACAAACGGCGGCGGGACAGGATGCGGAGGCGGTAGGCGAGGCGCCGGACCCACCAAAGGCCCTGGTAGACATGGGCCAAGCCCTTCAGCATCATCCAGATCAGTTCCTCCCGCAGGCCCGTGGGCTTACGGTGGAGGAACGCGACGTATTTTTGGCGGAAACTCATGAAGCGACCTTGGATCGGGTTTGGAGGAACCTTAAAACTCGTTCCGCGGTGCGGTCCGTGGCGCCCCGGAGGGAATCCACCGCGGCGCGCGCCTTGAGACCCGCCTCGTGGGATACATTTGGATCACCCAATGACGCCATCCACTCCATCACGGCTTGGGCCGTGGCGACTTTTTGGCCGCCCCCGGAGGCGCCCAAGGCCTCAGCGGCCTCGGCGACGTTGGAGAGGTAGGGCCCGAAACAAACCGGTACGGAGGACAAGGCCGGTTCCATGACGTTGTGACCGCCGATGGGAACCAGGGTCCCGCCCACGAACGTCGCCCTCGACAATGCGTAAGCCGAGGCCAAATCCCCGACCGTATCCAGCACCAGGACACGCCAGGACGGGGACTTCACGCCGCTCCGAAGGGCCCATTCCAATGACCGGGCCCGCGTCAAGCCATCCAGCGCCTCCTGATAATACTTCAGGTGATCGAAATGGCGGGGTGCCAGGATGACCCTTGCCTGGGGCAGGGCGTCGAAAAGCAGGCCCAAACCCTCCAAAACGGGTTCCTCTTCCCCCGGCCGGAGGCTGCCGAAGGTGAAGACCGCCTCCCCTTCCCGGATACCCAATCGGTCCGCGAAGGCCCGAACCTTTTCGGGGTCCGGCGGCGAAAGGTCGTACTTCATCTGGCCGATCACTTCCACCCCTCCGCGACGGGCCCCCAGGGCGATCACCCGGTCGCGATCCACCGGGGCCTGCACCAGGCAAGCCGCGAAGGATTCCAAAGCGTCCCGGAACAGGAACCGGACCATCCGGTAGGTGGGGAAACTCTTGTTGGAGACCCGACCATTCACCAGGATCGTCGGAACCTCCCGGCGCTTGGCTTCCAGGAGGCAAAGGGGCCAGAACTCGGTCTCCGCCACCAAGTAGAGGTCGGGACGGATCGAGTCGAAGGCCCGGGTGAGGCAGAGAGGGATGTCCAACGGCGCCAGGTGGACCCGGTCGGCGCCGGCCCGCTCCTTGGCCATCTTCCGGCCGGTCCGGCTGGTGGTGGTGATTGTCAGGTGAAGGTCGGGGCGACGGAACCGCAGGGCCTTCACGAGGGGAAGGATGGCGTTGACCTCCCCTGCGCTGGCCGCGTGGAGCCAAACATGGGGCCCCTTGGGCCCGTCCATCGGGATTTCCCGGTAAACGCCCAAACGCTCCTCGAAAGTCGAGGAACCGTGTCGGACCCGGGCGATGAACAAGGCGAACCGGGCGAGGGGATAAAGGCACCCCAAGATGAATTTCAGGATGGGCAAGGAAACCTCAAAAAAGGCTGGTTCGGGTTTATTCGTTGGTTCATTTTAACCCGGCGATAGGATTCCCCTCAAATTAAACTCAAATATATTGAAGGCAAAAACGACAAGATTTTCATCACGGAGAGAACGTCCCGCGCCCACTTAAGCGGTCAATGAATGCGGGACAGTCCCACCCTCCATATCATGGAAAAAAGGTGGGCGGGGAACACGGGGACTATAATTTTCAATCTATAAGGGATAGATCAAATATCCTTAACTCCGTGACCCCCGCTTTCCCCGTGGTTCAAAAAGGGATTGTTGTTTGCGTATTTTTCTGGAAATACCCCTCCGCCACCGCCATGACCCGGTCCATCTCCGCTTGGACCTTTTGGAGCCCCACGGCCAAGTCCTCGTCCTTGGTCACGGCGATCGGCTCCCCATAAACGAACACCGCCCGGGAAAAGGGTTTGGGGATGATGAAACGGTCCCAGCTCTTGAGGCGCCAGCAGCGCTCGGCGGCGAAGGCGAATGGCACCACGGGACGACCTGAGATCCGGGGGATCAAGGCCGCGCCCGGTTGGACTTGGCGACGGGGCCCCCGGGGCCCGTCGGGCGTGATGGCGCAGTTCGACCCGGCCTTGAGGGCGTCCACCAGGGCCTGGGCGGCCTCCCGACCACCCCGGGTCGAGGACCCCCGCACAGGGGTGTAGCCCAACCGTCGGGCGATGGTGGCGATGAGTTCTCCATCCCGGGAGGAGGAGATCATGACGTTCACCCCGCACCCACGGTGGTACCAGGTGCCGATGAGGATGGTCTCGTGCCAGAGGGACGCCAGGACCGGGGGCTGGGGCTTCGCCCGGGGGCCCAGGTCGCTTCGCCCGGCTTCCTTGATCCTAAGCGACCACCCCAATAAATGAAGCAGTGGCATGGCCAACGCCACCATCACCCGCTCGGACCATTTCAGTTTGTACGTTTCCATCAACAGCCCTTCAACCCAATTTCACCACAGAGACACA
>CAYMOV010000047.1:18160-19012 GCA_964392085.1 uncultured bacterium | reverse complement strand
GGAAGCCTTGGAGTTGGGAATCCCCGTTGGCCGCCGTGTGGGTGAAGTCCGCCTGCCCCAGGACGATGTCGGGGGACCAGGCCGTGCCGGTGGTCACCGATTGGTTCGGTTGGAGGACACCGATATCGCTGAAGCCCAGGATCCGGTTGTTGCCGGCGTCGTACACATACAAACGGTTCGGGGTGGAAACGCGGTCCACGAAAACACCCCCCGGCCGGGCCAGGCGGTTGGCCACCGGGGAGTTGAACGCCATTTGGGCGAAGTCCGTCTGGCCCAAAACCCGGTCAGCCCAGTAATCCCCGGCGACGCCCCGCACGGCTTGGGCGAGGGAATAAACGGGGGCCAGGAAGACCCAGGCGAGAAGGAACGAAAAGGGCAGGATCCCTCGGCCTTGGGGGCCGGATCCATGACGCCATGTTGTCTCGCGCGGTTTCACGATGGGCAACCCCTTTGAAACCCGGCTTCTGCGGCCCTCATCCAAGCTACCCCACGATTCGGCTCAAGGGCTAGAGGGCCGGAAACATGGGTTTATTCCCGAAATAACGACCCCGGATAAACAGGTCCCGGGGGCCTTACCGCCTTCCTGTATTGGACAAATACCGAACCGGTATCGCCTCGGGGTACATAGGCTCGTTAGGACTAAACGCTCTCAACCTATGAGGGGCAAAGCCCCTCATTTCAATCCCGGCGAAAGCATGGGTGAACACATGATTACCTTTGTTGAGCCCCTCACAGGCCCTTGGGCCTGTTAACGGCCAGGTTCAATAACTCCCTACCTACCATTACCGAAAGTCCGTATCGGAGGTCCGCTCAACGCCTTCCCGGATTGGACTAGAACCGGCTTGAATCGTT
>CAYMOV010000047.1:0-18060 GCA_964392085.1 uncultured bacterium | reverse complement strand
CATAGGGGCAGAGCCCCTATGAAAGTCCGCATCGGAGGTCCGCTCAACGCCTTCCCGGATTGGACTAGAACCGGCTTGAATCGTTGCCTCGGGGTACATAGGGGCAGAGCCCCTATGAAAGTCCGCATCGGAGGTCCGCTCAACGCCTTCCGGCGGTGATCAGCGGCCAGGCGTCGGTGCGGAAGGGCGAGGCCGGCAGGCCGTCCTTGCCGAAGAGGTTGCAGGCCGGGTCGTCGGCCCAGCCGTATCGCACCGCGACCGGCTTGGGCACGCCCTTCGCCCAGACCACCACCTCGTCGCCCTCGATCCGGGCCTGGGCCGGGACGAACTTTTGGTCGTCCCCCGCGATGGTGAAGCCCCTCGGCTTCCCCCCCATGGTCTTCAGGTCGCTCTCCACGTTCTTAAAGGCCAAGCGGATCTTGTTGCCCTCGATCTTGTCGGTCAGGTAAAGGGGACAGAGGCCCCCCCGCTTGCCGTAGGCCACGTGCATCGCGGCCCGGGCCAGGCGGTCCCCCACGGGGCCCTTCCGGATCGGGTGGATGACGTGGGAGTCACCCACGTCGATCGTGGTCACCACGGCGGTTTTCGGCAGGTCCAAGGTGGCCAGTTGGGCCTCCCGGAACTCGGGCCACACGCCCGATTCCATCTTGTTATAGGAAGGGTTGAAGTTCGGGAGCTGGACCGTCAGGAAGGCGAAGCCGGGTTCCTTCCAGGCGCGGCGCCAGTCGCCGATCAGGGCCTTGAGCAGGAAGGCGTACTGCTCGGCGCGGGAGGTGTTGGTCTCCCCCTGGTACCAGATCGCGCCACGCATGGGCACCCGGGTCCAGGGGGCCACCATGCCGTTGTACATGGCTTCCGGGAGCGCCGGCAGGTCGCCGCCGAAGTGCTCGAATTGGATCTTCTCCAAGGCGCCCTGGGTGAAGGGTACGGCGTGGCCCCAGCCGTTTTGCTTGAATTGCGAGAGGGGGATCCGCGCGGTCTTCCAATCCGCGGTGAGGGTGATCGGCTGGGAGCTCGGATAGTCGTAGTCCTTGACCGAGGGTTGGGTCAATTCCACCTTCACCACCCCGCTGCCGCGTAGGGTGGCCTCCACGAACCCGTAGGGCCTGAGGTCCTGGGGTTTGCCGTCGGCCAGGGGGGTCCCGGCGCCGCCCCAGGCCGCGGCCTGGAACTTTCCCGCGTAACACCCCACCTTGCGTCCCGCGGGACCCGTCCCCTTCCAGGCGAAGGAGGCGCTGTTGCCCGGCTTCGCCCAGGCCGTCCAATCGCCCTCCCCCACCTGTTTCGGCTTCGAGCCGTCCCTCGGGATGAGCTTGAGGTCGGTGAACTCCAGCGTGACCGCCTTGCCCTCGACCCAGTCGCGCCTGAGCGCGGCCGGTTGGGAATTCCAATGGTCGAGGATGGGCTTGAGGTTTTTGTCCGAGCGGAGGGTCTTTTCCGTCATCCAGCTTTCCCCGGCGGAACCGCCCCAGGCGGCGCAGACGACGCCCACCGGCACCTTCAGTTGATTCTGGAGGTCCTTCCCGAAATAATAGCCCACCGCCGAAAAGCCCTTCGCGTTCCCGGCGTCGCAGACCATCCAGGAACCGTCGGCGTTCGCGGAGGGTTTGGACCCGAACAACTGCTTCTGCGTGAAGAGCCGCAGGGCCGGCCGGTGGGCGCGTTTGAGTTCCTTCTCGGGGTCCTGGCTGGAGGACAACACCCATTCCATGTTCGACTGGCCCGAGGCGATCCACACCTCGCCCACCAACACATCGGACAGGGTCTTGGAGAGTTTTCCCGCGGTCACCGTCAACTCGTAGGGCCCCCCCGCCTCCAGGGCCGGAAGGACCGCCGAAAAATTCCCCTTGGTGTTGGTGCTTCCCTTGGCGCTCTTGCCCGCCAGGGTCACGGTCACGATCTTCCCGGCGGGGGCCTGGCCAAAGATCGTGAGGGGCATCTGCCGTTGGAGCACCATGTGGTCCCCGAATTGGGGGGCGAAGGCCGGGGTCAGCGGGGACGCCTGGACGGCGCCCCAAACGGGAACGGCCAGGCTCAAGGCCCACAGGATGCGTCGCAGGTTGGAACCGGTCACAAAACACCTCCGGGATGGAAAAACACCTCGGCAGGATAGCGCCGTCGGGGCCCGGTCGAACATGATTTTCGTAAACCAGGCCCCAACAGGTTAAACGGTTTTTATATTTCTTTTGTCTTGGGCCTAGGACGAATCGCGGATTCGGGGGCCCGTGCTAGACTTGGAAATCGACGGCAAGAACCGGCCGATGAACCCACGAATCCCTCCCAACCTGGCGGCGGCATGAAGCGGACCCTCCTCATCCTAGCGTTCCTGTTCCCGGCGTTCCCCGCCGGGGCCGCTTCCGTCGGCCTGACGGTGGACGCCGGGGCCGCGCCCACGCCCATCTCGCCCCTGACCTACGGCGCCAACCAGGACGTAGGCGTCACCCTTCCCTTCTACCGCCAGGGGGGCAACCGCTTGACGGGGTACAACTGGGAAAACAACGCCTCCAGCGCCGGGATGGACTGGTACAACAGCAGCGACTGGTTCATGCTCGCCGCGGAGGGCATCCCCCAGGACGGCAACCAACAGCCCGCCACGGTGCTCACCAAGTTCCACCTGGACAACCGGGCCCTCGGGGCCGAGAGCGTCGTGACTTTGCAGATGGGGGGCTACGTGGCGGCCGACGGCACCTTCGGCACCGTCACCGTGCCGGAGCCCAACCCGACCTATTGGAAGGCCGTGGTGGACGACAAGGGCTCGCCCCTTTCCCTGGTTCCCGACAAGACCGACAACCAGGTCTATATGGACGAGGAGATGAACTACCTCATCCATACCCTCGGTGATTCCTCCCATAACGGCATCAAGTACTACCTGTTGGACAACGAACCGGACATCTGGTCGGGCACCCACCCCCTGATCCACCCGTCCCCGGTCGGCTACGCCGAATTGGCGGCGCGCTCCGTGACCCTGGCCAACACCATCACCCGGATGGATCCCGGGGCCCAGGTCTTCGGCCCCGTGTCCTACGGCTGGTCGGGTTACGTGAACCTCCAGGGGGCGTCGGACGCCGCAAGCTTCAACAACCCTTACAACAACAACGCCAATGGCGTGGGGTTCCTCAACTACTACCTGGCCCAGATGCAGGCCGCCTCGAATACCGCGGGGCACCGTCTCCTTCATTACCTGGACCTGCACTGGTACTCGGAGGTCTACGCCAGCAACGGCGTGAGCCAGGTCCGCATCACGGGCAGCGACAACAACCAGGCCATGGCCATCGCCCGCATGCAGGCGCCCCGCAGCCTGTGGGACCCCACGTATATCGAGGGGAGTTGGGTGGCGAGCAACCTTCCGAACTACCCGGGCCCCGTCACCCTGATCCCCCGGCTCCAGGACGCCGTCAACACCTATTACCCGGGGACCAAACTGTCCTTCACCGAATGGAACTACGGCGGGGAAGGCGACGTCTCGGGCGGCATCGCCCACGCCGACGCCTTGGGGATCTTCGGCAAGTACGGGGTGGCCGCCTGCCAATGGCAGACGAACGCGCCCGCCACCTACCTCACGGCCGCCTACAGCCTCTACCTCAACTACGACGGGGCCGGGTCGAAATTCGGGGACCTGTCCCTTCCCGCCACCTCGTCCAGCGTGTCGTTGGTGTCCACTTACGCTTCCCGGAGCGACTCCTCGCCCAACAAGCTCTGGGTCGTCGCCTTGAACCGGGACTATTCGAACGTGAACACCGCCGCCGTCACGGTCCAGAACCTGGCGGGCGGCCAGGTCCTATCCTCGATCCGCGCCTTCAGGTTCGGCGTCACCTCGGCGGCCCTCACCCTGGTGACCCCCGCCCCTTCCTTCGCGGTCACCACCTTCAGCGACAGCCTCCCGGCCAGGTCGGGCACGGTTTACGAGATCACCCTCGCCCAGCCCTTCACGACTTTCACCCCGACCGCCACCGCGACGCCGACGGCATCGCCGACGCCCACCTCCACGAAAACCCCGACGGCGACCCGGACCCCCACCGCGACCGGCACCCTGGCCACAGCGAGCTTCACGCCGAGCGCTTCCCCCACCTTCACCCGCTCCGCCACCCCCAGCCCTTCCCCGACCCCCGCGCCGGGCTGTCCCGTCCTCTTCAACGACTGCGAGAGCCCGGCGGAAAACGGGGCCTGGAGCGGCACCGGGGCCACCCGGGCGGTCACGGCGCTCCACGCCACCCTGGGGACGAACTCACTCCGCGTCAACATCACCGCGAACCCCGGCGGGTGGTACGACCAAATCGCCAACCTCTCGGGCTTCAACCCGAACGCCTGGAGCGACGTCACCGACGTGGTGCTGGACATCTACGCCGACGCGTCCCTCTCCACCGGCTCCACCTACCACCAGCTCGCCCTCTTCGCCGATACCTCCGGCAAGTCCTACCAGAGCCTGGTGAGCGCCTTGCCCAGCGTGAACTCGGGATCCAACACCGTGACCCTGCACCTCAATTTCGGGGCCGGATCCATCCTTCCCGCGGACACCCTCACGACCCTTTATTTCATCTACAACAGCGACACCACGGTCGGCACGGGTAATTTCTACATCGACGACATCCGGCTCGTACGGTCCCCTTGTCCGGGGGGATCGGCGACCCCGACCGCCTCGAGGACCCTCACCCCCACTCCGACCTCCACCCCAAGCGCCACCGTTTCGCCGACCGGGACCTTACCCCCTTCACCCACCTGGACTTCCACGGGAACACCGACCCCGACGTGGTCGGCCACGCCGACGCCTACCGCGTCCAATACTTCCACTTCGACCTTCACGTCCTCCCCGACCGGGACGAACACCCTCACCCCTGTTCCTTCAGCCACCTGGACACCATCCTTCACCGCCACCCCCACTCGGACCCCCTCACCCACCCCGACACCCTCATGGACCCGGACCCCCAGCCCGACCTCCACTTGGACACCGAGCGATACCCCAAGCCCTACGGGAACCCCTTCCCCAACGTCCACGGCGAGCCACACCCCGACCGCGACGGGGACCCCCTCCCCGACCCCGTCCGGCACTTGGTTCTACCCAACGGACACCCCGATCCCCGGCGCGGACTGGACCGGCGTCCTCTATCCCAATCCCATCCGGGACGGCCAAGGAGCCGCCCTGGACCTCAGCCTGACGTCCCCGACCGACGGGGTGGCGGTGAAGGTCGTCACCCCGGCCTCCCGGGTCATCCTCCGGAAAGGCTTCGGTTCCCTCCCGGCTGGGTTGAGCCGCCTCGCCCTCGATGGCCGGGACCTGAAGGGGAAGTTATTCGCCAACGGCGTGTATTTCCTGGTGGTCCAATCCCCGGGCCGGAAAAACCTGGTCCTGAAGCTTCTCGTCGCCCGCTGACCCAACGGCGCCGCGGGACCCGCCCTATTTTCCCCAGAACCCCGGCTTGTGATTCGCCCCTTGGGGTAGTGGTCGATGATGAAACCGTCGTGGACCCGGAGGTCCCTGGGCCGGTACCCAAAGGGGACTTTATTTGACCCTCCCGTCCCGATCTATCGTCCAATGGGGGCGGGAGGATTTATGCCGAAGGCCATCCAGTTTCTATTCCTGATCCCCATCCTGGTCGCCCCCTTGAAGGCGGGCGACCTCTACGTCTCGCCCCTGGGCGATGACGGCTGGACCGGTGCCCTCGCCGCCCCCAACGCGGCCTCCACCGACGGGCCGCTCCGGTCCCCCGCCCGCGCGATCGAAAAATCCCGGGACCTCCGCAAGGCCCTTCCCCAGGCCCCCGTCCGGATCCTGCTCGAATCGGGCCTCTACCGCCTCACGGCCCCGCTGGTTCTTTACGTGGCGGACTCAGGGCTCAGCCTGGAGGCGGCTCCCGGGGCCTCGGTCACCTTGTCCGGGGGGCGCCCCCTGACCGGTTGGAAAAAGGAAGGCGGCCTTTGGTCCGCCCAAGTGGGGCCCGGTTGGACCTTCCGCTGGCTTTCGGCCGATGGTTCCCCCCGTTTTCGGGCCCGACTTCCGAGGGAGGGCTTCTTCACCCATGAGACGCGGTTCGATGTCCGGTGGAAGAGCAGCACGGGCGGCGGGTGGGGCCGGCCCCTTACCCAGGAAGAGACCGGCCAGATGACCTACCGTGAAGGCGACCTCGGGTCCTGGCTGGACCAGGGAAGCGCCGAGCTGGAGATCCTCCACATGTGGGACGAATCGTGGGTAGGCATCGAGTCGTTGGACCCCAAGGCGCGACTCCTCCGGTTCACCGGTTCCACCACCCACCCACCGGGCGCATTCGACGTCCGCCAATACGCGGTCTGGAACGTGAAGGAAGGCCTGACGGACCCGGGCCAATGGTGCCTGGACAAGGCCCACGGCAAGGTCTGGTACAAACCCCGCGCGGGCGAGGACCCGAACCGGATGGATTTCGAGGCCCCGACCCTCACCACCCTGATCCGCCTCAACGGTTACAAGGACCTTCCGGTGTCCGCCGTGACGATCCAGGGCCTGACCCTGACCTTGACCGACGTCGCGTTGTCCAACACCGGGTTCGGCGCGATGAACTCCACCGCCGCGATCGAACTGACCCATGTTCGGGATTGCCGATTGGCGGGGCTTAAGGTCCTGGACCTGGCCGGTTGGGGGCTCCAGTCGATGGACGGCGACCGGAACGCCGTGGAGGGTTGCGGATTCTCGGACCTCGGCGGCGGCGCTGTCCGCTTGACCGGTGGGGGAAACCGGTTGGAGGACAGCGTCATCCGGAGGATCGGCGGGTTGTACCGGGGCGCCATCGGCGTCTATTGGGAGGGATCCGGCGGGGTCATCGCCCACAACACGGTCGAGGACGTCCCCTACGACGGGATGATGTGTCAGGCGGGGGGCGCCCTCATCGAGTGCAACAAGATCCGTCGGGCCATGCTCCAGCTTCACGACGGCGCGGCCATCTACACGGGTTTCTGCAAAGCCGTCACGATCCGCGGCAACGACGTGAGGGACATTCCCGACACGGGAGGCTACGGGTCCTCGGCCTACTATTTGGACGAACAGGCGGAGAACGACCTGGTGGAGGACAACCTATCCGTGGGCGTGGCCCGGCCCATGCAGGACCACATGGCCAAGAACAACACGATCCGGGGCAACCTGTTCGTGGTGGAAGGCGACGGGAGGCTTTGTTTTCCCCGATGTAACGGGTTTCGGGTGGAGGACAACGTCCTGTGGGCCTCGGGGAGTTGGGCCTTCGAGGCCCCCGAAGGCGGGGTGACCGCTTGGCCGGACAACCTTGTCTACAGCGGGACAGGAAAGGTCGAATGGAGGAAGCTGGCGGACTACAACCCGGTGGCGACCCAGGACTGGGGCAGTCCCGACGGCAGCAAGAGGGAGGACCCGCGGTTCGCCGACCCTCTCCACGGGGACTTCACCTTGAGGTCGGGCTCCCCCGCCGCTAAAAAGCTGGGGGAATCGTGGAAAACCGCCGGTCCCCGGTCGGCCGCGACTCCCTAACGACGAGGTTAGAACTTGTACATCAGGGAGACGCACCTGGCGTCGCCCGCGGACTGTGGCCCTTGGGCGGTCATGATTTCCTGGGGGCGCCAGAGGTCCAGCCGGATATAGGCGTTGGGCGGGATCTTGAACTCGATGCCCACGATCGCCTCGGCCATCAGGCGGTTCACGTTCTCCTGCCGCATCCATCCGGTCCCCACCCCAAGGTAAAACGGCCTATAGAACACCTGCATCCCCACGACCGCCGAGGTCGAATGGAACGTCGGGACCTCGGGGAGGCTGTTCGGCTTGTAGGCGTAGGAGACACGGGCGTAGGGCCTCCAGGGCTTTTGCATGAGGACCAGAACCTGTCCCGAGAAGATCCAGCCGGAACCCCAACCTTCCCCCGAGGGTTTTCCCCAGTAGTAGGGCGCGGCGCCCACGCCGACCCGCCATTCGTTGGAACAGGCCGGGCCGGCCGATGCGATGACGGCCCCGAGGATCAGGAGCCAGAAGGCGGGACGTTTCACGGGGGGGACTTTCCGGAACCAATTTTCGATGGGGCGTTTCAATTATAGGGAGTGGTTCCGTTCTCCGAGGAACATTCAGCGGACGGAACCATGGGCGCAATCATTTTGAGAGAGGGTCGGCGCGCCCGGGATCCATCCCGACCACACAAGGCGACCGGGTACCGTCGCCGGGACGTTCGCCAAGGCCGACCTGGGGGCCCCACGGGTCCAAGCCGGAGCTTCGTCCACCCGCCAGGGTCCCATGATCCACCCGCCCCGCCTCCAGGGCCGATGGGCCCGGGGATGCCCTCACGACACTTTCGCGGGGGCTTCAACGTCCAACAGCCCACGGGGACATTTCAGCGACCCGGAGGTTTGCCCTTGGTCTGTCATGCGATCGCGCGGCTGAACAACCGCTTGGGCCTGCATATGCGGGCCTCGGCCAACCTGGTCAAAACGGCCTCGAAATTCCAAAGCCGGATCTTCATTTGCTATGGGCCGCAGATCGCCAACGCCAAGAGCCTATTGGCGATCCTCACCCTGGCGGTGACCTACGGCATGGATGTCCGGATATTCGCCGAAGGGGAAGACGCGTCCCAGGCCCTGCGCGCCATCAAGGATTTGATCGAAAACGAAATCGGACGGTTCACCTGAGCCGCATCCCGGCGACTTCCGGATCGGCGGCCATAGGCCCCGATCATTCGCCTGGACCCGCCAGGAACCCTTAAATCTTGAACATCAGGGCCACGGTCTGGTTCTGCCCGACGAAACCGGGCGATTCCTGCATGCGCAACAGGTCGATCCGCAAGGCGGTCCCCCGCCCCATGCCGATCTCCAACCCGAACACCAACTCGTAAAGTAATCCGGAAGCCTCCGGCCCTTGGAATTCCACATTTGGGAGCCAGACCATGAGTGCCTCACCGGTCTGTGTCCGATCCATGAAACCAGCCCCCATCCCGAGGTAAAAGGGCCGGAAGATGGTTTCCATCCCCATGACCGCCGCGAATTGGTGGAACCTGAGGTCCGACCCGTCGGTGGGAGTCCTGAACGAATAGGCCAACCGGCCATAAGCCCTTAAATGCCTTTTGATCCTGTAGTCCGTATTGCCCGAAATAGTCCAACCGGCATTCCAACCATCACTGGTTTCGAAGCCCCAATCGTAGGGTGCGAGGCCGCCCCCGACGCGCCACTCCCCGGATCGGACCGGCGGCACCGCGAGGAGGAATGACATGGAAACCAAAACCCAGCCGAAAAGACGCTTCATGCCGACACCCCCAAGATCGTTGACCGATATAACCCGACAATTATAAGCGGATCTTCGTCATGGGCCTGAATTTCACTGGAGGGTTCCCTATGATTCCCTGATGGAATCCAGCAAGCGCATGCCGGTCCTCTTCGCGGCCCACGGTTCGCCCATGAACGCCCTGGAAGACGGACCGTTCCCCCGGGCCCTAAATGCCTTGAGAAACCGTTTGCCGCGTCCCCAAGCCATCCTGTGCGTTTCCGCCCATTGGTACACTCATCCTCTTAGTTGCAAACCGCAGGCGGAGCCTGCGCAACGATACGAGTGTAACCCATTCAACATTGTCCCAGGGGCCGGGGCCCCTGGGTCCGAAACCGTGAATGGGTACGGAAAGGGGACCTACGTGCAAGCGTCGAAGAAACCAAAGACCATCCACGACTTCGGGGGATTTCCCCAGGCCTTGTTCGACGTCCAATACCCGGCCCCCGGCCATCCCGCCCTGGCGAAACGGACTGCCCAACTGTTGGGCGTCCCCACCACCGAGGATTGGGGATTGGACCATGGAACTTGGAGCGTCCTGGTCCATTTGTTCCCCGAGGCGGATGTCCCGGTGTTCCAGGTCAGTCTGGACGCCTCCCTCACGCCCCGGGAACACCTTGAGCTGGGAAGGAAGCTGGCGCCCCTCCGCGACGAAGGGGTCCTGATCCTCGGGAGCGGCAACTTGGTCCACAACCTCGGGCGGATCGACTGGAACAAGTCGGCCCCGGCCGAACCCTGGGCCGTCGCCTTCGACGAAGCGGCGGCGAAAAACATTACGGACCGGGATGATGCCGCCCTGGTGGATTACCGGAGCCTGCCGGGCGCCTGCGAGTCCGTCCCGACGCCGGACCATTACCTGCCGCTCCTCTATTGCCTCGGGGCCTCGGACCAAAGGGATGAACGGTCGTTTCCCATTGTGGGTTTCGAGCACGCTTCCATCTCCCAACGGTGCGTCGAGTTCCAACCGGGCTGAGTCATCCGGTCAAAATTGGACTAAACCCTGTCCTTGCCAAAACTTTATAAACCCGTATTCACGAGAAACTCTTAAACTTTAGGCGTTTGGGACCCTCAAAAAACCGTGGGCGGCTTCCCCTCCGGGCCCGGGGCGATACAATGTCACTCGGAACCTCCCACAACCTCCAAAACCCCGGGGCTCCAGAGGGAATTCATGGCACCGGAAAAGGACGACCCGCTCGCCCGGATGAGCGGGGAGATCTACCAGGAATACCGCACCCTCCGCGCCTCGGGCGTCATGGTCGACGCCGGGCGCTTCCTCGCCTTCCGCGAACAGACCCAGAACTCCAAACACACCCAGCTCTTCATCGAGGACGCCGGGATCATCTTTATCCACAAGGCCAGCCGCGTCCGGTTCAAGTTCGTCCCCGAGATGATGTTCTGCTACCTGAGCGGCCTGCCCGCGGATGAGGACAAGGAGCTGAAGGACTACCTCAGCCCCATCTACACCGCCTCCTGCGGCCTCACGTTCTGGAAGCGGAACGACCGGGAGGTCGTTTTGTCGAAGGATAAGGTGGGCGGCCAGAACTACCTTCCCCCCGACCGCTGGCAGGACTTCGCGCAGATCGAGCGGCTCCAGGAGGAGGACAAGCTCGTCCTGAAACCCATGGGCGCCCCGAAGACGATGAAGGAAGGATCGAAAGTCATCGACCTGGATATATAAGCGAAGCCATTTCACCACAGGGTCACAGGGACACCGGACGGCGCCAAGCAGGATCCTTGTCGCCCCCATTTAGCCTGCGCTTCGCCGGACAAGCCGCGCGCTCGTAATGACAACTCAACAAAAAAAGGCGGGCCGAAAGGCCCGCCTTTTTCCGTTTGGGTCGTCCCGGCGGTTATTTCACCAGGGTGATCCGGTCGAGGTCGATCTCCCCCTCGCCCACGGTCTTCAGGTAGAGGTTGAAACCCGGGATCTTCCCGGAGAAGGCCGGGGGGATGTCGGCGATGGGGACGGTCACGGTCTCCCATTTGCCTCCCTGGGTCTGGATCGAGTCGAGCTTGATCTCAACCTTGGCGTCGTCGGCCAGGGCCATGCCGAACTCCACGGGATCCTTGGTGTAGATCCGCATCACGAGGCTCTTGGGCTTGCCGATCTCCAGGCCGGCCCAGTCGTCCCCGGCCCGGCTGAATAGCCCACACCAGCCGCCCCCCACGTGGTTGTACTTGATGGCGATCATCTTCTCGCCCGGTTTTCCGCCCGGCGCCAGGTCCTTGATCTCGTAGGTCAGGGCGCTGCCCTTGTCGTCCTTCCAGGGGCTGAAGGCGCCCTTGTCGTCCATCGAGAAGTCCTGCAGGATCACCTCGCCAGGCTTGGCCGCGGCCACCAGCGGCTTGGCGGCGGAGGCGGTGGCGCCTGCTTCCGCGGGCTCAGACTTCTTTTCCTTCTTCACCACGGGCGGGGGGGCCAGGATCGGCCCGTTGCCCTTGGGCACTTTCACCAGGGCCATGGACCCTGGCGCCAGGGTGACGCTGAAGGTGTTCCCCACCGGGATCGGCGACCCCGGGCCCGGAAGCGACGCCGGGTCGGGCCGCACCTGCCCGTTGACGGTAATGTCGCGCCTCTGGAGGATCGGTTCGGAGGCTCCTTCCACCGTCTTGCCGGCGGACTCGAGGGTCCACAGCTTGCCCTCGGTGCCGGTGGCGAAACCCGCCACCTTCACGGTGGCCTGCGCCGGGGCGTCGGGGCTGTTGTTGAACAGGAAGACCGTCACATCGCCCTCGGCGTCCTTGGAGGCCCAGGCCCGCACCTTGTTGCCCGGGGTGTCCATGGGCGCGTAATCCGGCGCGTCGCAGGCCACCAATTGACGGCCAAAGACCTTCGCCAGGTAGGGATAGATGTAATAGGTCGGCCGGGGCGAGTCCTTCGGGTTGTCGTCGGGCAAACCGGCGTTGGCGCCGGAGCGCAACAGGCCGAAGTCGCAGATGTTCTTGGCGTTGTAGCCGTTCTTGAGGTCCCAGATGTTCGCTCCCTGGACCCCCTGGTCGGCGAACTTCAGCAGGACCTGGGCGCAGAACAATGAGTCCACGAAGTCGTCATATTTCAGCTCGAGGACCGAGCGGAACTCGGTCACCCAAACGGGGATCTTGCCCGCGAGTTTGGGGTCGAGGTTGTCGGCCACCAACTTGTCCATCTTCTCCTTCACCTCGTCTGGGAAGTTGCCCGCGATGTCGAGGATCCGCGCGTCCACGTAGGGGTTGTTGGCGTAAAGCGTCTTGTCCCAGGTCGGCGCGGCGTTGGCGCCCCGGCCCTGGTCCGGTTGCATCCAGATGGGGTAGACGTGCTCGATGAGGAAGTCCGGGGTGAGGTGGGCCTTTTTCAGGGCCTGCAGGGACGCGGCGGTGAAGTCGGTTTTGTCGTGCTGGCATTGGAAGCCGAACTTGATCTTGGGGTCCACCTTCTTCATGGCCTTGTAGAACTTCACGTACCGCTCGCCGTACTCCGTGCCCCCGGCGGCGGTGTTGCCGAGCTTGTCGTAGTCCTCGTTTCCGAATTCCCACCAGGTGGTGTAGTAGAGGCCCGGCTTCACGTTCATGGTCTGGACCCACTTGGCGGCCTTGGCCACGGCCTCATCCACGCTGTGCTTCTGGTCGTTCCATTCCCCGGCGGCGTTCACGCAGATCTGCAGGTGGCACCCGGCGGCCTTGGCGAAGGCGATGCCCTTGGCCATGTCGATGGGCAGCCAGGACAGCTTGCCGCACTTGTAGTTCTCCCAATCGGTGAATTCCGAGTAGCCGCCGCCCGGGAAGCGCATGAGCTTCGCGCCCATGCTCGTCACGGCGGCGTTGTAGGCCGCGTCCTTCCCGTCGCCGGAGCCCTCATAAACGTTCACGTTCTGCGAGAAGAGCGTTTCGGGGATCACGTTGCCCTTGCGGGTGGTGTCCACCGACACCTCGGCCTGGGTGGGCCGGGAGGCCGCGGTCAGGGCCTCGGCCTTCCTCTCGGCGGCCAGGCGCATGGCCTTGGCCACCTCGTTTTCCTTGGCTTGGCCGGGCATCCAGGGCAGGGCGACCAAAGCCAAAAGCAGGGCGATTCGGGTCTTCATGGGGGCTCCTCGTGGGGGGTGCGGACCTTTCGACACGTCATTTTATCGGACGATCCGCGTTCAGGCGCGTTTTATCCAAAAGGAGAAGTCATCGCCCTATTTCCAGTGCAAACGACCGATTAAGGCATTCGTGCTTTTTCCCGGTTCGTGAATCCTCCCCAGTGTCTCCGTGGCTCTGTGGTGGATGGGGGTTTTTCGTTTTAAAGGGCGACGCGGCCGCCGTCCCGGAAGGGCGGCAGTGCCATCCCATAGGCCAACACCCGCTGGATGAGCTGGGGATATTTGATCCCGGCCTTCTGGGCCGCCAGGGCCACCTCGTCGTCATCCGCCAGGCCCGGGTTGGGGTTCACCTCCAACACGTACACCTCGCCGTCGGGCCCGAGCCGCATGTCGAGACGGCCGTAGCCGTTGAGCTGCAGCACCCGGTAGGCCGTCTTGCTGATGTGGCGGATCTTCTTCTCCACGCCCGGGGGCAGGTCTTTCGCGAAGGTGTTCTTGATGCCCCAGGTCTTCCGGTACTTCTCGTCCCACTTGGCCTTGTAGGTGGCGAACTTCTGCCGTTCCTCGGGGAAGTTCTCGAAAAGCATCTCGCGCAGGGGCAGGATCTCCAGCCGGTGGTTGCCCAACACCGCCGAGTAGATTTCCCGTCCCTCGATGAACTCCTCCACCAAGGCGTCGGTGTCGAGCTCCGCGTGGAGCGCCTTGACCCGCTCCCAGCAGGCCTTCTCGTTCTCCGCCCGGGAATTGCGGTGGATGCCGTCGGAACCCTCGAGCCCGAGGGGCTTCACGATCACCGGGAACCTCAGGCGGCCCAGGGTCTTCTTGCGGCTTCGTCGCGGCACCAACACGGACTTGGGCACCTTGATGCGGTGGGACGACAGCAGGCTGTTGGTGAAGGCCTTGTGGCGGCAGAGCGAGAGGGTCTGGGCCCGGCAGCCGGTGTAGGGGATCTGGAGAAGTTCCAGGAACCCCGCCAGGTTGGCCTCGTTGGCCCGGTCGTTCGAGAAGGCCTCGGCCAGGTTGAAGACGATGTCCGGGGGGCGGCGGCGGATCTCGAAGAGCAGGGGCCTCACCCGGTCGTGGATGCCCAACAGTTTGACCTCATGCCCCAATTCCTTGAGGGCGGCGATCACGTTGTTCTCGCATCGCCAGTCCTCGGGCGACAGGTTGGCGGCGTAGTCCTCGTCGGCCGCGGGGCGCTTCGGGTAGTCGAAGATGACCAGGACTTTCAGGTGTTTCTTCATGGCGTCGAGACCTTTTCCAAGGATCTTTAAGCTAACCTTCAAAACGAACCCATTTCGAGACACAGGGGCCACAGGGAAAACTTTATGGGTTGAAACATAACCAAATCAAGAAATGCCTTTCCTGTGAACCCTGTGTTTAATCTTGCGGCGACTTAAGCAGTTGTTTGCCTTGGCGTTCGTTCGGCCGTTTGAATCGGCCCGTGAACAGGTAATGCGACGCCAGGGCCGACAGGTACGCGGTCATCTCGACCCGCCCCCTCGGCTCGTCCACGGTCAGGTAAAGCTTGAGTTCCCCGCATCGCGCGATCAACCGGTTCAGGAGCCGGTGCACGGTGAACTTGCGCTCCCGCGTCCAATGGGACACCGCGGCCTCAAAGAGGGCCCGGTTGCGTTTCAGGAACTGGACGGCGGGTTGGGCGGAGCCCTCCTCGGGCTTGGGGGAATAGAGCCGCTTGAGGTCCGCGTCGAAGAAGCCAGGGTCCTCCTCGGCGTAAAGGCGGCTGCGCTGTTCATAATGGGTGGCCAGGCGCTTCTTCATGGTGCGCACGTTGTAGGACTTATCCACCTCGGTCACGGCGGGCGGCTTCCCCGCCATTTCCTTCATCACGGCGTCCACGTACTCGAGCTTCTTCAGGGCGGGCCAAGCGCGGTACAGCTCGCGCCAGGCCTCCCCGGGGGCCAACCAAACCGCGAAGGTCTCCGCGAAGTCCTCCTCGGGGTGGCTCTGGGCGTACCAGTTCTGCAGGTGCCGCACGAAGTTGCGGCTGTAGGGGTGGAACTTGTAGTAGTCGCGGAACTTCGACCGGGGGTCCCCGAAGGCCTTCTTGAAGTCCCTGCGCTTGAGCAGGCTGTAGGCGTGGATCACCGAGTGGCCGCACTCATGGCGGAGCAGTTTGAGGGTCTCCGCCTCGCTCTTTCCCCCCTCGATCTCGAGCATCATCTTCAGCTCGAGCTGCTGCAGGCGGGGGTGGGCCAGGTAGAAGGGGATGGCGATGGAGGGCGAACCCTCAGGGGAGAACCACTCGTCGCCCAGGTAGCAGGCGGGCCGGATCAGGAGGCCGCGCCCCTCCAGCTCGGCGTACAGCTTCTGGACGCAGCCCTCCAGGTAGGTGCCCTCGATGGCGATGGGCAGGTCCCGGAACCGGGTGTCCAGGAGCTGCTCGTCGGTCAGGGAGTCGAGGTCGAACTTCGGTCGGCGGGGCTTGGGCATGGGCCCATTGTATCAGGCGAAGGGGCGGTCACCCGTCAGTCCCGCTTGAAGTGCCTGCCGATCCAGAGGAGGTAACCCAGCCAGGCGGCCCAAAACACCAACGACCACACCGTCATGCCCATGGGGGAGAACAAACGCACCGCGTCGATACCCGTCATCGGCGGGGCGGCGATCCCCAACATGTCCTGGATGGAAACCAAGTCCTTGTTCCAGAAAGTGATGAGTCCCGAGAGGGCCCAGAGGCCGTTGGCCCATACGGAAAGGAACCACGCCTTGCGTTCCAACCGGTAAAGTCCCCGGGCCAGGTAAAGGAACAGGGCGCCCTGAAGGGCCAGGGCCAAGAATCCCTTCCAACCGAATAGGACCACCCCGAAGAAAGGGTCCATAAAATTGAAGAACGGGAGGGCGGCGACCATTCCGACGACAAACAACACATGTAACAGGACAACCGTGAGGACGCTGGGGGGACATTGGTCGGTCCAATCCCGTTCTGGGTGGAAAGCCTCGAAGGCCCGCTGGGTCTTGGGAAGGTGGTAAAAGACCAGCCCGACCACCGGAAGGACGATATAGATGACGGCCAGCACCAGGAAAGTGAAAACTACCACGGCGAGCCGACCGCTCGGCCCCAAGGGGGACCCCTCCGGCGGGTTCAACATTTTCGGAACCATGAAAGCCATTACCCCGGTGGAAATCACCCCGGTGATCAACCAGCTCCAACCCACGATGAGAGATAGGGTCCGTGCCCAACGGCGGGCCATGAAGGTGCCCCACCCCAACGCGGCGAACAGGAAGCCCATAAAGGTGAACACCAGCACCCCCGGTACCTGGGTGCGGATCGGGAGGTCCTGTCCATTGGGAAGGTTGTGGGAATAGGACACCATCACCAGGAGGAGGGCGGCGAACCCCAGGCAAAGGACCCCCAACAGGATGCCGAGGACGCCGAAAACCTTGAGGGGCGTCCGGGAAGGAGGGACAACACCAAGGCTTACATCAGTCATGTTGAGCCTCCAAAGGTTCTTTCTTGGGGATAAAATATTTATATAACCAAAGCAGGTAAGCCGTTTCTAACAGGTAGCTTATTGGTGCCGACGAAAAAAGCGCCCACCGAACATTCGACTCAGGATTTTGGATATAAGGCATGACGACTTTGAGGGATTTGTTAAATTCAACCAATTCCGCCATCTGACCGAACCGAATAGTCAGTCCAAAAGAAACCATCCACAGGATATTGAAGACCATGAGTGAAGACCAAGCCCAGAGCTTAACTTTGATCAAGCCAACCCCAATAATCAAAGACAACACCGCAAGGATTACATTCACCAACATAGCAGGGTTTTGATATAGCACTGTTCCAAAGAAGGTATGACTACAGTGTGGCGAAAACACATCGAAAAATTCCACTCCCCCGGTAACTAGGCCCACCAGACCCCAAATCAAAACGGGTGTTGGACAATGATCAAGGACTTGAAACCTTTTATCCGACCAACCAATGAGCCAGTGGGTATTGTCACGGATTAATATACCGAGATGAAACAAGGAATAAATAAACGCCAACTTGGTGAAAAATTCGAGCCCCATAGCATGGGAGTTTCTCAGTGCATCTTTTGCAATCGTCCGGGTTTCAAGCGGGACGCACAAAAGGAGACGATGGTCTGTAACGGCTCGGTCCAAAATCCAATACCAGCCTGAAATAATCCAGATCAAATCGAATAATACCGCCAAAAACCATCCCCATTTCTTGCAAGTCGAAACTCCCCATCCCAATAATAAAAACAATATGGCTAATAACGGAATCACCAAATAATGATGCGCAGGGGGACCGATAAAAGTGGTCGCCCCCTTCATTTGGGCCCATTCGTCAGGGATCCAATAAAAAATGACGTAAATCGCCAACAGCAAACCAATCAAGAAATGGGGGATCCCTAAATACCATAGTATTTTTTTAGTCGTTGGCGCCGAGAACTCTTTCATTTCTCTCCATATCAAGCCTGAATGAAGACGCATCCATTTTACATCAGGCTAAAGGAATTTCCTTCGCCCGGATCTCCGTCAGTTCCCGGTTCTGGCCGTCCAGGTCCATCCCGTAGCCGTAAAGCCAGAGGTCCTTGAGGCCCCGCTTCGCCAGGGTTGCGCGGTCCAAGCCCATCTCGATCCCCACGAAATCGGCCAGGCCGGGCGAGTCCTTGAACTTCCGGACCAGGACCACCGCCTTCACCTCGGCGGCACCCGCCCCCAGTAGGCTCATTTTTAAAAACGAAATCGTCTCCCCCGAGTCCAACAGGTCGTCCACCACCAGCACCCTCGCGCCCCGGT
>CAYMOV010000046.1:2024-19108 GCA_964392085.1 uncultured bacterium | reverse complement strand
CCCATTCCTTGCCCCGGGGCACCCCCTATGCTATAACTCTCGAGCTTTAAAGGCCCCTCGGGGCCCATCTCTCACGCCGGTACCAAATGCCCTTCCTCCCACCCCGGTGGGCCCAGGGCTCCCTTCGGGGTAGGTCGAGGCGGAGGCAAACAAAAGGAGTCGTACCATGATGGCTGTTTCTATGAAGCAATTGCTGGAGGCCGGTGTCCACTTCGGCCACCAGACCCGCCGTTGGAATCCCAAGATGGCCCCCTTCATCTTCGGCGAGCGCAACGGGATCCACATCATCGACCTCCAAAAGACCGTCAAGAAGCTCAAGGAAGCCTACCAGTACGTCAAGGAACTCTCCGCCAACGGCGAGACCATGGTGTTCGTGGGAACCAAGAAACAGGCCCAGGACTCCGTGCGCGAGGAAGCCGACCGCTGCGGCATGCCCTACGTCAACCACCGTTGGCTGGGCGGGCTGTTGACCAACTTCAACACCGTGAAGAAGTCCATCGCCTACCTGAAGGAAATCGAGCGCATGTCCGACGAGGAGCTCAAGAAGCGCTCCAAGAAGGAACAGGCCCTCATCGCCAAGCGCCGCGCCAAGCTCGAGCGCTCCCTCGGCGGCATCAAGAACCTCCCCAAGCTGCCCGCCGCCATCTTCGTCATCGACACCAAGAAGGAAAACATCGCGGTGATGGAAGCCCGCAAGCTGGGCATCGCCGTGGTGGCCGTGGTGGACACGAACTGCGACCCCGACCTCATCGACGTCGTGGTGCCCGGTAACGACGACGCCATCCGCGCCGTCAAGCTGGTGACGTCGGTCATGGCCAACGCCATCCTCGAGGGCCGCGCGCCCCTGCTGGAAGGCCAGGACGTCGCCCCCGGTTCCGCCCCCGCCATCGTGATGGGCGAGGAACTGCTGGCCGCCGAGGCCGCCACCACGACCGTGCCGGTCGACATCGCCTCGGTCGAGGTGACCGAGGAGGTCGTGGTCGAGGTGGTCGTCGATCCGAAGGCCAAGAAACCCGTGATCGAGGTCATCGCCCCAGACACCGCGCACCTGGCCGGCGACGCGAAGGACGTGGCGAAGATCGCCGACGAGCACGCGGACAGCAAGGTCGAGCGCATCAAGACCAAGCGCCTGCGTGACGACTACAAGAAATAACCCCGGCGCCTAGGCGCCCCCCGGCGGGACTTCGGTCCCCGGAACGGTCCGTTCCGGGGGCCTTTCTCCGCCCTTTTCCAACCACCGTTTGAAGGAGCGAACATGGAGATCACTGCGAAGCTGGTGAGCGACCTGCGCGAGAAGACCGGCGCGGGCATGATGGACTGCAAGAAGGCCCTGACCGAGTGCGGTGGGGACATGGACAAGTCCGTGGCCTACCTCCGCGAGCGCGGGGCCGCCCAGGTGGCCAAGCGCGCGGGCCGGGCCGCGGGCCAGGGCATGATCGGCACCTATATCCACGGCGGCAAGCTGGGCGTGATGGTGGAGCTGAACTGCGAGACCGACTTCGTGGCCAAGACCGAGGACTTCCAGAACCTGGCCAAGGAACTGGCCATGCAGGTGGCCGGCGCCAACCCCCGCTGGGTGACCCGCGAGGAAGTCCCCGCGGACGAGCTTGAGAAGGAAAAGGCGATCTACCTCAACGAGATCAAGCAGGCCGGGAAGCCCGAAGCCGTCTGGCCCAAGATCCTCGAGGGCAAGGTCGAGAGCTTCTACAAGCAGTTCTGCCTGGTGGATCAGCCCTCGATCCGCGAGCCCAAGAAGGCCGTCAAGCAGCTGGTGACCGAAGTGGCCGCCAAGCTCGGCGAGAACTTGGTGGTCCGCCGGTTCGTCCGCCTCCAGCTCGGCGCCGAATAAACTGCGGCCCCCAAAAAACATCCACCACGGAGACACATCCCACGCTCATGGGAGACCTCAATAAACGTGGGATCGTCCCGCCTCCATTTCATGGAAAGCGGGCGGGACAGAGACACTGTTTTAAAAGAATAAAACAGACGGCCGGGTTACACGGAGAATCACGGTTAAACTGCCCAGTTCCTGCAAACCCAATAACTGTGCCACTGTGTTTAATTCACGCCCTTAGTTGACCCAAGAATTTCTGTGTCTCTGCGGTGAAATTGGGTTGGCTGTTGCTGTTGCGGAACCCCGAAAGCCCCCCTTTCCCGAAGGCCGTCTTGGGCGTAGAATCAGCCATTCCCTCCGGGCTTCCGGCCCGATATCGAGAAGGATTGCCATGCCCAAAGTCGCCAAGAAACCCAAGCCGATCTACAAGCGCATCCTCCTGAAGGTGTCCGGCGAGGCCTTGGCGGGGGATCGCCGCTACGGCATCGACGAGCGGATGGCCAAGAGCGTGGCCGCCCAGGTCGCTGAGATCCATCGCATGGGCGTCCAGGTGGCCTTGGTCATCGGGGGCGGCAACATCTACCGCGGCGCCGACGGCGAGCGCATGGGGATGGACCGGGTCTCCAGCGATTACATGGGCATGTTGGCCACCGTCATCAACGCCCTGGCCCTCCAAAACGCCCTCGAGAAGGAAGGCGTCCCCACCCGGGTGCAGAGCGCCATCGAGATGTCCAAGCTGGCCGAACCCTTCATCCGCCGCCGGGCCGTGCGGCACCTCGAGAAACACCGCATCGTGATCTTCGCCGGCGGCACCGGCAACCCCTACTTCACCACCGATACCGCGGCCGCCCTGCGCGCCGTGGAGATCAGCGCCGACGCAATCCTGAAGGCCACCAACGTGGACGGCGTCTACAGCGACGATCCCCGAAAAAACCCCAAAGCCGTGAAGTACCGCCACCTCAACTATCTCGACGCGATCCAGCGCAGGCTCAAGGTCATGGACACCACGGCCTTCTCCCTCTGCATGGAAAACAAGCTGCCGATCGTGGTGTTCGATCTGCACGGAGCCCACCACATCCTCCGGGTGGTCTGCGGGGAACCGCTGGGCACCATAGTTAGTTAAGTAACGTGGTTTGTGGTTGCGCCATTGGAAGGCTTTTCCGATGCTGACCGTCGACGACCCTGAGCGACCGCAGGGAGTCGAATGGGCCGACCGCTTACCGCCGATCGCTTCCTTGAAGGAGCCTTTCAATGCCAGATATCCCGACGATCCTGAAGGACACCGAAGCCCGGATGCAGAAGGCCCTCGAGGCCCTCAAACGGGAGTTCGGCACGGTCCGAACCGGCCGGGCCTCCACCAGCCTGCTGGACAACATCAAGGTGGACTACTACGGCAGCGTCATGCCGGTGAACCAGCTGGCCAACATGTCCACCCCCGACGCCCGTACCCTCGAGATCAAGCCTTGGGACGCCAAGGCCCTGGGGGAGATCGAGAAGGCCATCCTCAAGAGCGACCTGGGCGTGAACCCGAACAACGACGGCAAGATCATCCGCATCAGCCTGCCCCCCCCCACCGAGGAACGCCGCAAGGAACTGGTGAAGGTGGTCAAGAACTTCGCCGAGGACGCGCGGGTGGCCCTCCGGGGCGTCCGTCAGGACGCCAATAAGGCCCTCGACGCCGCGAAGAAGGAGTTGAAGCTCTCCGAGGACGGCATCAAGGACGCCCAGAACCAGGTCCAAAAGCTCACGGATAAGCACAGCCTCGAAGTCGGCCACCTGGCCGATCACAAGGAAAAAGAAGTCTTGGACATCTAACCCCGATCGGGGGAAAGGCCAAGCCCGGGAATCCTTCGATTCCCCCGACCGCCCCCCAACCAACGGACCGAATGGCACCCGACCCTAAACTCCTGAAGCGCTACCGCCTCCAGCCCAACCTGCCCCGTCACGTGGCCGTCATCATGGACGGCAACGGCCGTTGGGCCGGGAAGCGCGGGCAAATGCGGATCGCCGGGCACCGGGCGGGCGCCGAATCGGTGCGGACCGCCGTCCGGTTCTGCGGTGAGCTGGGCATCGAAGCCCTGACCCTTTACGCCTTTTCCACCGAGAATTGGCGCAGGCCCAAGGCCGAAATCGCGCTCCTCATGCAGCTCCTCAAACGATACCTCCGCCACGAAGTGGACGAACTGAAGGCCTCCAACGTCCAGCTCCACGCCATCGGACGCCTGTCGGACCTTCCCCGGGACTGCCGGGCTGAACTGGACCGGGCCCGGAAGATCCTGGCCTCCTGCACGGGCCTCAAGCTGGTGCTGGCCCTGTCCTACAGCGGCCGGGCGGACCTGACCGAGGCGGCCAAGAAGTTGGCCGTCGAGGTGAAGGCGGGGCGGCTTTCGCCCTCCGCCGTGGATGAGGAGGCCCTGGGGTCCCGGTTGTCGACCGCGGGTTTCCCCGAGGTGGACCTCATGATCCGCACCTCGGGTGAGAAGCGGCTTTCCAACTTCCTGCTCTGGGAACTGGCCTACTCTGAAATCTACGTCACCAAGACGCTCTGGCCGGACTTCCGCGAGAGGGATTTAGCCGCGGCGATCCGGGATTTCCAGAAACGGAACCGGCGGTTTGGGGGCCTCGTGAACGTCCGTGGTTCGGCCGGGTCCTCCAATGCCGGACCCCATGGGTCCGGCACACCCAAAACTGGGTCTCGGCTTGAGGCCTCGACCCAGGGGACTCCATGAACTCCTTGGCGAAACGGTTCTTGGCGGCCTTGGTGGCCATCCCGATCCTCTTGGCGTTGACCTTTTGGGCCCCCATCGGGCTTTTTGAGGCCGTGGTGGCCGCGGTGTTGTTGTGGTCCCTCCACGAACTTTACCGCATGGTGGACAAGTCCCCATTCCACCCCATGGCCTTGCCGGGGTTCCTGGCCACCGCCCTCCTATTGGCCTCGGTATCCGGGGAACCCTTCGGGTTCGGTTTCCGTGAGGCCGCGAGCCTCTCCCTGATCCTCATCGGTTCCTCCTACTTGGCCTCCGGACGGGCGCTGAAACCCGCCCTGTCGGTCTTGGCGATCACGGTGTTCGGGGCCTTTTACATCGGCGCCCTCGGCAGTTACGTCCTTCTCCTGCGTCGGCTGGTGGACGGCCCCTGGATCCTGCTTTTCCTGTTCGTCGCGACATGGGCGGTGGACACCGGCGGGTATTTCGCCGGGAAGTCCCTGGGCCGCCACAAGATGTCCCCGCTGGTCTCGCCCAACAAGACCTGGGAGGGATTGGCGGGAGGCTTCGTGATGTGCGTCCTGGCCTTGGCCGCCCTGTCGAACTGGGTGCCCGTGGTCCGGGCCTGGGGCTTGGGGCCTGTGGCTTTGGCCCTCTTGGCGCTGCTGTTCACCCTGGGAGGACAAGCGGGCGACCTGGTGGAATCGTTGATGAAACGCAGCCTCGACGTGAAGGACTCCGGCTCGGTCCTGCCGGGCCACGGCGGAATGCTCGATCGGATCGATAGTCTCCTCTTCAACGCCCCCCTGCTTTATCTGTTCACGGAAGTCTGGGCCCGCCTGAAGGCCTGACGGGATTGTTTCAGAAGAAGGACCTTTTGACCGGGCCTTCCCGGTCCCAACCCCTGTGAAGGATGTCCCATGCCCTTGCCCGAGCTCGTCAAGAAACTCCACGGTTCGTTCATCCGACAGTTCGGCGAGAACAACCGTAAGATCACCTTCATGGCGGCCCCGAGCCGGGTCACGCTCCTCGGCGGGGAATACACCGAGGCCATCGACGGGTTCTCGCTCCTGGCCACGGGGCACCATTACATGGTGGTGGCGGCCCAAAGGCGCAACGACCGCCAAGCCGTGATTTATTCCATGAATTACGACGAGCGCCTGACCTTCAACATGGGGAGCCTGAAGTTCGACAAGGGGGACGGTTGGGCCAATTATCCCAAGGGCCTGGCGTACTTCTACGAGCGTTCCGGCCGCAAGGTCGAGGGGTTGTCCCTCGCGATCGCCGGCGACATCCCCGAGTCCTCAGGGCTGGGGGCCTCCGCGGCGCTCTGCGTGGCCACGGGCATGGCCCTGAACCAGCTCGGCAACCAGCCGCTCGAGGACGTCACCCTCGTGAAGATGTGCCATCGGGTGGAGGAACAGTTCATGGGCCTCCGGGGCGATTACGGGGGAGCCTTCGCCAGCCGTTTCGGCCGGGACCACCACCTCGTCCTGTTCGACGCCCGCAGTTTCAAGCCCGACTACGTCCCCTTCGACCACGACGCCTACAAGCTGGTGGTGGTGGAGACCGGGGTCCGCAAGCGGGAGGCCGGCGAGGAATTCAAGAAACGGTTGGGGTTGTTCGAACAGCTCCTCACCGAGGTGCGCAAGCACGTGCCCCGGGTGGTGTCCCTGCGGGACGTGACGCCGGACGCCTACGAGTCGGTCCGGAAGAACTTCGACATCCTGGTCCGCAAACGGCTCGACCACCTGGTCCATGAGAACGCCCGCCCGGCTCGGGCCAAGGAAATGCTCACCAAGGGCGACTACGCCGGCTTCGGGGCCCTGATGATGGAATCGCACGAGTCCCTCGTGGACAAGCTCAAGGTCTCCTGCCCTGAGATCGACCTCCTGTACGACCTGGCCAAGAAACAGGTCGGCTTTTTGGGCGGGCGGATGGCCGGGATCGGGTTCGGCGGCCACCTGGTGTGCCTGGTGAAGGGCGCCGAGGCCGAAAATTTCGGCGAACGGATCAAGCGGGAGTTCAACGCCCAATCGAAGATCTTGCCGAAAGTCTTCATCTATGGAACGGAACCGGGGGCCCGGGAGGTGGAAAGTTCGGTCACCCTTCCGTCGGTATCCTGAACCCCCAGGAAAATAACGTGAAAACGGGTCGTGAAAGCGGGGAAGTCGGGCGGGGTTGACCACCGTCACGGTGGACGGTCGGGGGGATTTGCCTATAATAACGGCCTGTCTGGGCCCCCCAAGACCTGAGCTTGAGTCCAAGACTGAAATCAATTGTAGGAGGCGGTGATGATTCGTCGTTTTTCGGCGGCAATTTTGGTGTTGTGTTTTGCCCTCCTGACTTCGCCCCGCCCGATGAAGGCCCAAGGCGCCACGGCCGACCAGTATTACCAATACGGTAATCGCTTCTACCAGGCCAAGGACTTCGTGAACGCCGCGAAGTACTACCAGGCCGCCACCCAATTGAACCCCAACTTGGTCCAGGCCCACCAGGCCCTCGGGAACTGCCTCTACATGCAGGGCAAGAAGGCCGAAGCCTTGGCCGAGTACCAGAAGACCCTGGCCCTTAACCCGAACAACGCCCAGCTGGCGGCCTATGTCAACAACCTGAAGGCCCAAGTGGGGACGGCTCCGGCCGCCGCCGCCACCGCGCCGACCGGAAGCGCCCCGACCGCGGGCTCCGCAGCCCTGTCCACCGGTTCGACCAACGCCATGGCCCAGGGAACGGCCCTCTTCCAGCAGAAGAATTACGCCGGGGCCATCCCCTACTTCCAGCAGGCCACCCACGACCTGCCGAACGATTACCGTCCCTTCTACTACCTGGCCTACGCCCAATACATGACCCGGGACTTCAAGAACGCCGCGGTCAACTTCACCCTGGCCAACCAGAAGCAACCCAACGCCTCCCTGAAGGCCTACGCCGACAAGATCAAGTCGTCCCTGACGCCGGAAGACCAACAATGGGTGGACGCGCAGGTGGCGGCCGGTGGTTCGGCCGGCGCGGGCGGCACCAAGGTGGCGACCCAGTACAAGAAATTCGGGATCCGCGGCCTTTTCGGCATCGGATTGTATAGCCTGAAGGACCTCAACGCCGACGCGGACTTCCAGTCGGCCCAGGCCCTGAAGTTCGGATATGGCCTCACCGGCGAGGTGCCGAAGGGCAACATCTGGGTGGGCTTGGAGCCCTTCTTCCGCCCCGCGCCGGCCTTCGACATCGCGGTGGGATTGGGCGTCTACCCCGTGGGCAAGTATTCCTATACCGCCTCGGGCCCGCAGGTCCTTCCCGCCAACGGTTTCCCCACGCCCCCATTCCCGTCCTCCAGCGACGCCATCCGGAGCGTCATGACGATCAACGCGGACCAGATCGGCCTCACACTCCGTTACTTCGTCGGCAAGAACACCAGTAAGTTCTTCTTCGGCCTCGGGGGCGCCTATTACCCGTCCTCGATCAACATCTCGCAGATCGCGGCCTCGGGCGACGGCACCATCAACACCGGCGTGAACGGGGACTTCACCGGTTCCGCCATGGGTTTCCACGCGACTTTGGGCGGGCAGTTCATGCTCGGCAAGTCGGTGGGCCTGGAGCCCTACCTGCTCTACCGCGCGGCCAACATCAAGAACTACACCGGGACGATCACCAACAACACTACGGGCATCGCCACCACCGGGACCCTGTCGCTCGTGACGGACAACGCGACGGGCAACTCCTGGGTCGCGGTCGACGACGGAAAGCCGCTGCCCGTCGGTGAGACCCAGAAGGCGCTGGAAATCAACCTCTCGGGCATCCAGTTCGGCGTCGGCGTGTCGGTGTTCTTCTGATCCGAACCTGACCAATCAGTTCCGACGGCCCCGGGGTTTTCCCCGGGGCCGTTTTTTTTTCAACCGCGGTAAACCTATTCACCACAATGGACCCGATGTACACGAAGGCCACAATGGATTTAAGCTGTTGAGACCGGTCAAGTTGGCGTCTTCCGGTGTTTGGTCCAACCTGGCTTCCCATTGAGACCATTGAGTCCATGGTGGTGAAAGGGTGTTCGCTTTAATCCGTAAGGTTTAGACGGGGGGATGAGTTGCGGACGGTGTCCTTTACGACCCTGGGTTGCCGGGTCAACCAATACGACGGCCAGGCCCTGCGCGAGCGGGCGGCCGAGGCCTCGTTCCGGGAAGTGCCCTTCGAGTCGGGCGCGGACCTGGTGGTGGTCAACACCTGCTCGGTGACGGCCGCCGCCGACAGCGAGGCGCGCCACTTGATCCGCCGGGCCCTGAGGCTCAACCCTTCCGCCAAGGTGGTGGTGACCGGTTGTTACGCCCAGGACCGCCCCGGGGAAGTGGCCGCCCTCCCGGGCATCGCCCTGGTGGTGGGGAACCGCGACAAACCCCGCCTGTTCGACCGGATCGCGGGCCTTTTCCCCGGCACGACTGGGACCGCAGGCGTGTCGGGTCGGACCGATTCCCCCGAGGACCCTTGGGTCGGCGGCATCAGCCGGTTCGACGGCCACCGCCGCGCGATCCTGAAGGTCCAGGAGGGATGCGGTTTCGGCTGTTCCTTCTGCCTTGTGCCACGGGTCCGGGGCGGGCTCCAAAGCCGGGACGCCGGGCAAATCATCGCGGAGGGCCGCCGTTTGGCTGAGGGCGGGGTCCACGAACTGGTTTTGGCGGGCATCCAACTGGCGTCCTATGGCCGCGACCTGGGGCTGAAAACCGGGGAGCCCCGCCTCGCGCCGGTGGTGGAACGGCTCCTTGCCCTTCCCGGCGTGCGGCGGGTGAGGTTGTCCTCCTATTCCATCGCCGATTTCGAACAGGCGCTCCTGCCGCTCTTGGGTCGGGGTCTGTGTCCCCACCTTCACCTGCCGCTCCAAAGCGGGGACCCGGGGATTCTCCAAGCCATGCGGCGTCCCCACAAACTCGAGCAATACCGGGAAGTGGTGGAAAAGGTCCGGTCCGTCGTCCCGGACGTCGGCATCACCACCGACCTGATCGCGGGATTCCCGGGGGAGGACGAGGAGGCCTTCGGGAACACCGTCTCGGCCGTCCGGGAATTCCGTCTCGCCGACCTGCATCCATTCCCCTATTCGGACCGACCCGGGACGGCGGGGCTGGACCTTAACCCTAAGGTCGCCCCGGGAGTCGTCCGGTCCCGGATGGAACGGTTGTGGGCCATCAAGCGGGAAGCCCTGGCCGCATCGGCGAAGGCAGCTGAGGGGCGCGCCTGGGATGTGGTCGCTGAAAAGCTCAAGCCGGGTTGGCTGGGCGGTACCACGGACCGGGGCTTGAAGGTGGCCTTCCCGGCGGGGGGCCTGGAGCCGGGCCAGGAAACCCAAATCCGGGTCACGGGCCAGGACGGCACGAAGGCGTTGGGTGAGGTACTTCAAAGGGTTTGATGGACGCTTCGGGGATCGATCCGCCCCAGGACCGACTATTCTGGGAAGCGTGATTTCCCTTGCCGCCGCTTGAAGCTAATCCCGCCGAAAAACCTGATTTTAAACCCTATTTGTCGTGCTATTGTTTCTGGGCCGTCATAACCGCTGAATATTAAATTTGGAATACTTTGCCTCCGCCCCGGCACCTATCCATGAGGGGGTGGAGAGGCAAGAGGGACCGTTTTGGACGACCGCGAACTGGTACAAAAACTCCTCCAGGGTGACCTGGGGGCCCAGCGGGAATTCGACCGGACCTACCGGCCCAAGATCTACCGGGCCTGTTGCCATCTCCTGGGATACCGGGACAAGGACGCCGAGGACGTGGTCCAGGACGTTTTACTGACCGCCCACCAAAAGCTGTCCACCTTCGAGTTCCGGTCTTCCCTCCACCGTTGGCTCCACCAGATCGCCATGTACAAGTGTTACCGGGTCATCCGCAATAGGCGGCGGCAGGTGGTGGCCGGCACGGAGGACCTGGAAGCCTTGGCGGGACCGGAATCCATGGACCGCCAAAGGGCGATGGACGAAGAGAAGCGCCGCGCCGAATTGGCGGCGGCCGTCCGGGTCGAGCGGGACGCGCTCGGGGAACCCTGCAGGACGATGCTCGCGAAACGGGCCGAGGCGGGTTTGACCTACGGCCAATTGGCGGATGAATTGAGGATCCCGGTGGGGACCGTGATGTCCCGCCTGGCGCGGTGCCTGGAAGCCCTCCGAAACCGCCTTTCGAAGCGCTGGAAGGCGAGGGCCCAATGAACCCCTTATTCGAGAAGTATTTCCACGGGGAGCTGGACGAGGCCGAGGAAGACAACCTGGAAGCGCTGTTGCAGGCTTCCGAGGAACAGGCTTGGGAGTTCGGCCGGGCCGCCGAGGAGACCTACCGGGGATACGGCCTTCCGGACCCGGGGGATGGGGCTGTAGGAAGCGGCGTCTCAAAGTTGTGGCTCCTGTTGTTGTTGCCCCTCCTTTTCGTGGGTTGGAAGCTATTGGGCGGAGGTCATGGGACGCCTGCGCCGAGTGCCGTGGTTTCACCCCCGATCCAAGTTCCGACGCCGATTCCGACGCGGGCTCCGGAACGGCGGGTGGCGGCTCCGCCCAAGGCTCCGACGCCGACGGCCATTTCCCAACCGCCGCCGATGGCGGCCCCGCCCGCCGCGGGGGGGGAGACCGCCGCGGGGAACAACCTGAGGGTCGTGGTGAAGAGGGAAGCGCCGGGTCCAGTGACCGTCCGGGTGTCGGACGCCACCGGGACGGAAGTCCGAAGGTTGTATGAGGGGAACCTGGGAGCGGGCCGGTGGGCTTTCGAGTGGGACGGCAGGTCCCAGGATGGGCGCCTCGTGGCGCCGGGGAACTACCGGATCGAAGTGACGTCGGAAGGCGTGGTCCAAAGCCGTAACGTCGAGATACATTAACAGGGTGCTGAAATAGTGCATTAACACCCTGCCGTCAGGCGGCATGGCCGCCTGACGACCCAAGCGAAAACGGGTTTTCGCAAGGCGAGTCAACAGCCACGTGGTTCGAGCGAATCGCAGTAAACCCCCCGGCTTTTGGTGGGTGATTCGCGAGTAAGAAACGAAAAAGTTATTTCAATTCAACTTTTTCATCATCCTGTTAAGGATCGCAACCGAGAGGGGCAGTATCGACATGGGAAAGAACCGCCGGAACAACCCCAATGCTGGAATCATCCTCGCCGTCCTGGCGCTCTGGATTGGGCTCCTGGCCCCCTCAGTCCTTTGGGCCTCGCTCCCCACGATGGTCAAGGACCTCAACACCACCGAAAGCGACGGACAAGGAAGCCAGCCGGTCGTCTCCAACGGGATCGGCTATTTCGCGGCAAGCGACGGGACCCACGGCGTCGAGCTCTGGCGCACCGACGGCACCCCCTCCGGCACCTACCTGGTTAAGGACCTGGAGCCGGGTGAATGTTCCTCCAATCCCCAGGGCCTCACCGACGTCAATGGCCGCCTGTACTTCATGGCCACGACCCAGGCCGCGGGCCTGGAACCCTGGGTGAGCGACGGCACGAGCGCCGGCACCTCCATGCTGGCCGACATCTACCCGGGGACGAACTGGTCCCTGAGCGCCCCTTACGTGGGGCAGAACGTGTTCGTCCCCATGGGCGGCTACGTGTTCTTCGCCGCCTCCGACGCCACCCACGGCTCCGAGCTCTGGCGGACCGACGGCACCACGGCGGGCACGTCCATGGTCAAGGATATCAACCCCGCCTCCTTCGGTTCCTCCGGTTCCTCGGGCCCCGACGAACTCACCGTGGTCAATGGAAAGCTCGTGTTCACGGCCTTCACGGACGCCCTGGGGCGGGAACTGTACGTAAGCGACGGCACCAGCGCCGGCACCTCGTTGGTCAAGGACATCAACCCGGGGACCAATTATTCCTACATCTACAACCTGACGGCCTTCAACAACCGGGCCTTCTTCAGCGCCACCGACGGGGTGCATGGGAGCGAGCTTTGGGCCAGCGACGGCACTGGCGCCGGCACCAGCATGGTGGCCGACATCAACGCCGGGAGCTCCGACTCCTCCCCGGGGGGGTTCACGGTCTTCAATTCGCTGCTTTATTTCGGCGTTTCCTCCTATCCCCTCCACCAGTTCATGAGCACCGACGGCACCTCGGCGGGGACGACGGTCGTCCATACCACCACGGGAAGCATGGGGAAACCGGTGGTCTTCAACGGGTCGCTCTATTACGTCGACGGGGGACTTTGGAAGTCGGACGGGACGACAGCCGGGACGGTCCAAATATCGGCCAACGGCGGCAGCTACCTGACCGCCGGAGCGAACGCCCTTTTCTTCAAGGCGCCGGATTCCACCCTGTGGAAGAGCGACGGCACGGGCGCCGGTACGGCGCAAGCGAGCCCGTCCTACACCTTTTCCGTGTTTTCCACCATCGGACCCGTGTCCTTCGGGTCGGGCGCGCTGTTCCTGGGGAACGACGCCACCCACAAGAACCAGGTCGTCGTGAGCGACGGCACCCCGGGCGGCACGGGCCTGGCGGCCGACGTCTCGCCCGGGACCCAGGGGTCAACCCTCGGCGCTTGGATGGACTACGCGGGACAGCTTTTCTTCAACGCGTCGGGAGGACCCCTCTCGGGTCTTTGGTCCACCGACGGCACCAACGCGGGAACGCAACCCGTCATGGGTACGACGGGATCGGGGTACGTCCAGGGCAACGGTTATTTCTTCTTCGTCAACGGCAACGGCGACCTGGTCGGGTCGGACGGGACCCCCGGGGGGACTTACGTCCTGGACGCCCATGGCGCTTTGACCGGCGTCGGTTCCTTGGGCGACGGGCTCGGCGGGGTCTTTTTCAGCGAAATAAGCCCGGGCGCCGGACGGGAGTTGTGGTTCAGCGACGGCACCCCGGGCGGGACCCACCTGTTCAAGGACCTCTCGCCGGGGAGCGCCGACTCGATGCCCGCGGGTTTCAAACGGATCGGGAGCACCGTGTACTTCTTCACCGACGACGGGACGAATGGCGTCAAGCTCTGGAAGAGCGACGGCACCCCCGCCGGTACGGTCGCGGTGGCCGTGGTGGCCCCCTCGGGCAACACCAACGTCGGGAACCTCCTATCGGGCGGCGGGAAGGTCTTTTTCGAGGGCTGGGACGCGACGCATGGCCAACAATTATGGACAACGGACGGCACCAGCGCCGGCACCAGCATGGTCGTGAACATCCCCACCGGGTCCTTAGGTCCCTTCACCTTCGGGACTCCCTTCGTGGACTTCAACGGTGCCCTGTACTTCACCGCGAACACCTCGGCCAACGGACTGGAGCTCTGGCGTTCGGACGGTTCCTCCGCCGGGACCTCCATGGTCAAGGACATCAACCCCGGTACGGCCGGCTCCGGCATCTTTAACATGGTCGCCTCCGGCGGAGCCCTTTACTTCAACGCGGACGACGGGATCCACGGCAGTGAACTCTGGCGCAGCGACGGCACCAGCGCCGGCACCTCCATGGTCAAGGACATCAACCCGGGCGCCTACGGCGCCACTTCCAACCCGGCCAACTTCATCGACGCGGGCGGGCAACTGTACTTCACGGCCAATGACGGTACGACCGGGACCGAACTTTGGACCAGCGACGGCACCTCCACCGGCACCACCCTGGCCGACAACGTCTTCTGCCTGGGCCACGGGACCAACCCAGTGAGCCTGTACTATTCCGCGCCCCTCCAGGCGCTTTTCATGGGCTCCGACGACGGCATCCATGGGGAGGAACTATGGAAGGTCAACGCGGTCCCGGCGATCACCCCGACACCCACCTGGACCCCGACCCCCACCCCCGTGGGGACCCGGACGCCCATGCCCACCCCAACCACCGGGCCGGGCGGCATCGCCGGAAACATCGTGGTGGACGGCATCGTGCAGGCCGTTGTGGACGTCCCAGGGACGGTCTACCTGGGCGGCCAATTCACCCACGCCGGGCCCCGGACGGGGCAAGGCGTTCCGATCTCGGACACGACGGGACTCCTGCCCGGCAATTTCCCCCGGGTGGCGGGCGGCATGGTCAGGTCCTCGGTACCGGACGGCAACGGCGGTTGGTACATCGGCGGCAATTTCACCTGCGTCAACGGTTTGCCCTGCCTCTACCTGGGCCATGTCCTCTGGGACGGCAGCCTGGACTCCACCTGGAAACCGGGTCCCGACATGGCCCAAGGCATCTACGACCTGGCGATCTCCGGCAATACCCTCTACGTGGCGGGTTTCTTCAGCACCCTCGGCGGCCAAACCCGCCATAGCCTGGCCGCGTTCAACACCTCGACGGGGGACCTCCTGCCCTGGAACCCGAACACCAGCAATCTCGACGGGTCCCCCAACGTGATCCTCGTGTCGGGGGGGACGGTGTACGTGGGTGGAACCTTCACCAAGATCGGGGGCAACCAGGTCCGCAACAACGCCGCGGCATTCAACGCGGCGACCGGCGCGCTCCTGCCCTGGAACCCGAACGTCGACAATATGGTCACCGCAATGGTCCTGTCGGGTTCGAACCTTTACCTCGGCGGATCCTTCGGGAACGTGGGCGGGCAACCCCGGAGTGGCTTGGCCGCCGTGGACGCCTCCACGGCAGCCCTCCAGGCCTGGAACCCGGGGGCGGGTCCTTTCGTCACGTCCTTGGCCGTATCCGGCAACAGTCTCGTGGTGGGGGGGACCGCCAACCTCGCCGGCCAGCCGCGCAACGGTCTCGGCGCGGTGGACCTGACCACCGGCCTGGCGACCGCCTGGAACCCCGTCCTGAGCGGGGGCGTGTATTGCCTGGCGTCCGCCGGCACCACGATCTACGCGGGCGGCACCATCACGGGGGTCGGCAGCGCCCCCGTCACGGCGCGGAACTACCTGGCGGCCTGGGACCTTTCCACGGGGAACCTCCTGCCCTGGGACCCGGAGGCCGATGGGCTGGTGTATTCCCTGGCGGATTCCGGGGGACAGATCTTCGCGGGCGGGGCCTTTAAGTCCATGAACGTCGTGGTCCGCAACCACCTATGCGCGGTCAACGCCGTCACGGGCGCCCTGACCAGCTGGAACCCCAACGCGGACGCCATGGTGGTCGCGCTTTACCCCGACACCGCCAACGGTGTCATGTACGTCTCGGGGCAGTTCGGCTTCATCGGGGGAGTGTACATGAGGGGATTAGCCGCGGTGGACCTCATCACCGGAAGCGACCTGTCTACCTGGTACCCCCTGCCCACCGGACAGGTGAACAGCATGGTCAAGCTCGGCAACTCGATTTACGTCGCGGGGAACTTCTCCTTCATCGGGGGGGTGACGAGGTCGAACCTCGCCGCTTTGACGGCCTATCCCGCCACGGGAACGGCTACGGGATGGGCCCCCGCCTGCAATGGGGGAGTGGCGGTCCTAGGGACCTACAACAACTATATCTACGCCGCGGGTGCGTTCACCTCCATCGGCGGACAGGCAAGGAACAACCTCGCCCAGTTGGATCCCGGCACGGGCGCCGCCCAGGCCTGGAACCCCAACGCCAACGGCCAGGTGTCCGGTATGACCTTCAACGGCAACACCCTGTATGTGTCGTCGGAGGACTTCACCAACATCACCAGTTCCTTCACGTTGATCGGCGGGGTCGCCCGACCCGGCCTGGCGGCCGTGGACGCCACGACGGGCGCTATCCTGCCCTGGACCCCGGCGGCCGGCACCGATGCCCCCATGGCCTATTGGAATGGCGGCCTGTACAGCGGAATGATGGCTTACGACACCTCGACTGGGGCGCCTTTGCCTTGGGCCCCCAAGCCCAGCTACCCGGTCTATGGGGTCGTAGCCGATGCGGGCAAGATATTCCTGGGCGGCTACTTCACCACGCTTGACTGCGACACGGCCGAGTATTTCGGCAGCGTCCTGGCCTACAACGTGCCCAACACGCCGACCTGGACCGCCACGCCCACGGTGACGGCGACTTGGACCCTGACGCCGACGATCACCCCGACCGTCACCGGCACCCAGTCGGCCTCGTCGACTCCGACGCCGTCGCCGACCTTCTCGGCGACCTTCACGCCGACCTTCACCTGGACGCCGACGCCGTCGCCCACCTTTACCAACACACCCACGCCGACGCCCACCTTCACGGCCACGTCCACCTATACCCCGACGCCCACCCCTCCGCCGGTGGTCGACAACCAGGCGGGCCCCGGCGAGACCTTCATCTTCCCGGCGCCCTGCACCGGGGATTCGGCGAAGATCGCCTACTACATGGCCCACCCGGGAAGGGCGCACATCAGGGTTTGGAACCTGGCGGCCCAGCTCTCGGCCGACCTGGACGACTGGAAATCCCAGGGACCGCAGGAAAGCCTGCTGGACCTCCGGAGCTTCAAGGACGGCGTCTTCCTTTACCGCGTTGAGATGGACTACGACGGGGGCGGGACCGAGCGGTCGAAGGTCATTCACTTCGTGGTGCGGCGATAATCCGAATCCAACGGCGGGAATATCAACATGGCGCGTAAATGGATGGGGCGGATCGGCATGGCGGTGGTTGCGGTCTTCCTTGTGCTGGGACAGGCCCGGCAAGCCGCCGCCCAATCCATCACCCCGACCCCCACGTGGACGCCCGGTACCCCCACCGCCACGCCCATGCCGTCCTTCGTGCCTTGTTGGG
>CAYMOV010000046.1:0-1924 GCA_964392085.1 uncultured bacterium | reverse complement strand
CGACCACGATTGTTTACACCGCCTGCGCCGGGACCTTCACCCCGAGCCCTACGCCCTTCGGGACCCAATCGCCGAGTTGGACCCCCACTCCCACCCCGACGTTTACCTTTACAGGAACCCCGACGAACACGGGGACGCCCACCGCGACCCGGACTTTCTCCCTCACCCCCACGCTTTCCTTCACGCCCACCCCCAGCGGGACCCCGACTCCGACCAAAACGATGACATCAACACCCACCCTGACCTTTACCGCCGCCGCCACGCCGTCCTGGACCTCCACGCCGACTTCAACTGCGACTAAGACGGCGACCCCCACTGCCAGTCTTACGGCGGCATGGACATCCACGCCGAGCCCGACGTCCACCGCGACCTGGACCCCCACCGCCACGTCCACGCCTTCCTTCACCCGGTCCGCGACGAATACCCCTACCTGGTCCCCGACCTGGACGGCTTCCTTCACGCCCACCGCGACTCCCACACCCGGGAAGGGGAACGAGGCGGGATCCCACGATTGCTTCCTATACCCCGCCCCGGTGCGGGGTGACCAGTGCAAGGTGGCCTACCATCCCACCAATCCCTGCCGGGTCAGGATCTCGGTCTTCAACGCCGCCGCCCAGAAGGTGGCCGAGGTGGACGACCAAAGGCCCGCGGGGCCCTGTACCAGCGACCTGGACCTGTCCAAGTGCAAGTCCGGGGTTTACCTCTACAAAGTGGAACTCAACTACGACGGGGGCGCGTCGGAAAAATTGCCCGTGAAGGCGTTCGTCGTCTGCCATTAATCGAGGAGGATGTCATGCGGAAAAGTTTGGGACTCATCGTGGCTGTGGGGTTGGCGTTCGCCCCCTTGGGCGCTTCTGCGGCCCAGACCACCCTGACGGCGGCGGGACGCCTGGACCCCCTCGGCAACGTGGGGGAGACGGCCCGGGCCGCGGCCCTGGGCTCGGCCTTTGTGGGGGTGTCCGACGACGCCTCCGCCCTGCTTTGGAACCCCGCGGGGCTTTCGGGGCTCACCGACGTCGACCTCTCCATCCACCACAACACTTGGCTCGGACAGTTCCTCCAGGAAACCCTGGTGGCGGGGATCCCCCTGAAGGGGGCCGGGGGCCTCGGCGTGGCGGTCCACTACGCGGGCTTCGGTTCCTTCGAGGGCCGGGACGCCAACGGCTTCCTGACGACAGGGTACAGCGCCCATCAAATCGGGGCCCAAGCCGGTTACGGGCGGACCCTGGTCGGCGGCCTGTCGGGCGGCCTTTCGGTCCACGACACCCAGGAAACCCTCGCGGGCGCGACCTCCAACTTCCTTGGGGTCGACCTGGGGGCCCTCCTGGCGGTGAAGGGGGGCTGGCGGTTCGGCGTTTCCTACTCGAACCTGGGGCTGGGATCGTCCAGCAACGCGCTCGCCTCTTCGCTCCAACTGGGCTTGTCCAAGGCTTGGAAGGATAAGAACGGCAACGGCCTCTTGGCCACAATCAGCGGGACGGACCAGCCCCAAATCACGAACTCCATCCAAGGGGGACTGGAGGGGACGTACCACTCCGTCCTGGCGATCCGGGTTGGTTACAACCATCCCTTTACGGCTACGGGTTACACAGGCCTCCAGGGCCTCACGGCGGGCGCCGGACTTGTCCTGAAGTCCTTCCGGCTCGATTACGCCTTCATCCCCTATGGGGAATTGGGGAACACCCACCGGATCAGCTTGGGTTACGGTTGGGGATCCGCGGCGCCGCCCAAGGCGGCCGTAACCCCCAGCGCCACCCCGACCCCCTCCGCTCCGGCGCAACCGACCTTGCCCGCCGGTCAGGTCCAACCCCAACCGGTACCGGACCAAACGACGGGGTCCACCCAACCCTCCCGTACGATCACGATGGAGTTTGAGATCCCCACGGAGGAAGGCGTCGCCCGGGCGAAGGCCCTGGTGAAGGCC
>CAYMOV010000045.1:0-19230 GCA_964392085.1 uncultured bacterium | reverse complement strand
ACCGACCGGAAACAATATGTTTCGAATCACATTTCCTGATTTATTCATCCAACCGAGCTGACAACTTACCCGGGACATACCTCTGTGATGTTCATTACCTTCCTACGCGCGGGGTTCGACCTAGAACCAAGGCGCCCACCCATGGGATTCCACAGGACTTCAGGGTCGCGGCGCATTCCTCCAGGGTTCCTCCGGTCGTGAAAACGTCATCCACCAACACCAACCGAGATGATGGGTTCAATTTCTCCGTGACCTCGAACGCGCCTTGAAGGTTTTTCAACCGTTCGGTTTCAGTCAGGGAAACCTGCGCGGGGGTGGGCTTGGCTTTGCAAATCAACTCCCGAATGGGAACTCCCGTCCTACGACTGACTTCTTGGGCCAACAGCCGGGTGGGATGGTAACCCCGTTCCCTCTCGCGCTCAGGCCTCACGGGAACCGGCACTAGGGCATCGACAGGTCCAAACCCAGAAGCCAATTCAGCCATCTTCGCCCCCAGGACATCGGCGAGGTGTTCCATCCCCTCGAATTTGAAGGCGTGGTGGGCAAGGCGCAGGGGGCCTTCGTAGGGGCCGAAGGCGAGGGTCTGGTCAATGGTGTATTCCCCCTCCCCGCAGTCCCGACACCGGGTAATGCTCGCTTCTTCGAACGCCCGTTCGGGCAATCCTTCCCCGCAATGGGAACAGGTCGGTAAGTTGTAGGGCCGGATGGCCTCGAAACAGGAAGCACAGAGTATGTTGGAAAGGCCCTCCCGGAAGGAGTCGCCGCAGGACCGGCAAATAGGCGGGAAGAGTGTTCGTATCCAAGCAGAAACTAAAAATTTGGCACCCATTTAGGATTCACCCCTCAATGATATATAAAATTGGGCTGTGCGCTTTTTACACTTAATTCTCGCATCATGAAGTCGACAGTTTTTTCGACATCAAGACGATGTTTTAACTTCCGGACCATATAAAACGGATAGTGTATTGTTGCCGGTGGCAAACGATCGTCGATCGGCAGAACATCATGATTGCTTGAGACAATTTCCCCAGCATACTTTCGAAGCACCGCGATGCGCGTTTCCGGGGAGACGTCATCTTTAAACGTAACCAAAACCATGTCCGGGCAATATTTAGCGTCACGGGAATAGCGTTCTCCGCAGACATAGCAATCATCCCATTGCCGAGTAACACCCGCACAAGAAACCATAAGTAAACAAAACGCCGGGAAAATGAATTTCCGCATCCCCATACCTTCATACCTCTTGAAGCAGAATCAGCCGCCAATCACTACGTCACTTCACCACCGCGACCTTGTTGACCTCCTGGCGGTTGGGCATCTTGGTGGTGATGAGGTATACGCCCGAGGACACCAGTTGGCCGTTCATGTTCTTCCCGTCCCAGCTCGCCCAATGGATCCCGCTGGCCACGGCGCCGTCGAACAGGGTCCGGACGTAGGTGCCCAACAGGTTATAGGCCTTGATCGTCACGTTCCCGGGGGCCGTCACGATGAACCGGATGTTCAACACCCGCTCGTTCGGCAGGCCGAAGGGCCGCAGTGCGTTTCGGTCCAAGGCCGTTTGGGCCACGAGGGAATCCACCCGGACCGGGTCGTAGGCCGACTCGTGGGAGATGTTCGGCTCGTCCGGCGGGATGTCGTAGGCCCGCACCAGGTAGGTCCGGCTATCGCCCGACAGGACGTCCACGGGGTCCAGGAATGTCGTCTGGTTCGCGGGGACCGAACCCACATAGACGTAGGTCCCTCCCCCGTCCGTGGACCTGAAGATCTTGTAACCCGTCAGGGGAAACTGGTTCGTGGTATCGAAATGGGATATGTCGACCGGAGGCCACCGGAGGGTGATTCCATTGGCCTCGGAGTCGGCGGTAACGGTTGTGTTGCCCAGGGTCGGCGGTTGGGCCGGGACGGCGTCCACGTTGCCGGAGGTCACCGAAGCTGAAGCCACCGTGATCACCCGGTAGACATAGAAGGTTTTGTTTTCGAGGCCCGTGTCAAGGTAGTCGGTCCCCGTGATCCCCGCCAGGAGGGTCCTGAAGGACGAGTCGGATTCCGTCCCCAAGCGGCGCTGGACGGTATAGGTCGTGGACCCGCCACCCTGGAAGAGCCACCGCAGTTGGACCACGGCGTTCCCGGACACCGCGGTAAGTTGGACGGGTTGGGGCAAAACGGCCTGGACCACCGCGCCCGAAAAGCCGCCCAGGGCCCCATCCGAGGTCGAGGGGGCCACTTGGTAGGTATAGGTCTGGCCCGAGACCACGGTGGTGTCGATGTACATCGACGTGGAAGCCCCATAGACGATCCCCCCCAGGGGTGCCATGACGGTCGAGGGCGCCTGGGACCGGTACACCTGGTATCCATAAACCTGGTGGGTCGGGGTCGGGAGGGGTTGGGTCCAGACCAGGGTGTTCCTGGAGGAGAAGGGTGTCAAGGCCAAGGTGGGACCGTTCAGCGCCAGGGCTCCGACCTGCGTCGAGAGGGGGCCTTCCCCCGCCGGGTTCACGGCAGAGGCCCGGTAGTAATAGGCCATGCCGGGAGTGACCACCGCGTCGACGAATTGCTGGGTCGGCGCCACCGTGGCGATGGGCGTTGGGACCGCCCCGGAGACCGTGCTCCGGTAGATCCGGTATTCGTCGGGGGCAGGGGCCGTGCCCGGAGGCGCGGTCCACACCAGGGTCACCGCGTTGTTGGACGGCGTCACCGCCATGGAAACAGGCGCCGAGGGGTAGAGGTCGATCGAAAGGGGCGCGGAAGCCGCCGGGTCGGACCCCAATCCGAAGGCGTCCTTGGCCACCAGGCGGTAATAGGTCGTATAGCCCGCTACGCCCGCGTCCGAGAACACGGTGGCGGGGTTCGCGACGGTTCCCTGGTAGGTCTGCCAGGTGAACCCGGCGCTGGTCGAACGGTAGAGGTCAAAACCCGTGACGTCGCCCGAATAGCCGATCCCCGAGATCCAAACCAACCCGGGCGTCGCCGTGACGGTCGCTCCCGCTGGGGGGACCCACCCCACCCCCGGCGAGATCGCCGGCGGACCGAGGATCGAGAGGGCCTGGGTTCCGGCGCTTTCCCCGCCGGCGTTGAGGGCCGTCACCTCAAAACCGGACCGGATTCCGGGCGTCAGGGTGACGACGAACAGCGGCGTGGGGGACGGCGGGACGGCCGCGATGGGCGTGGGGTTCCCGGCGCCGTAGACGTTATAGGAAACGACGTTGTCCGACGGGGCATTCGGCATCCATTGGAGGGTGGCCGCCGCCGCGCTGGAGAAGGACGTCAGGCCGGTCGGGCCATTGGGCCAAGTGGAGACATGGGCCTCGGGGATCGGGGTCGTCGTGGGGTAGAGGGGGCTCTCGGCGGAGTTGCCGGCCTTCAGGGTCACCCGATAAAGGTAAGACTGGCCCGCCTGGACGGTGGTATCGGGGTACCCCATCGTGCCGAGCGACACCGTGGCGATGGGCATGAAGGTCGGGGTCGCCGAGGGCGCCCGGTAGATCCGGTAGCCGTCCAGGGCCGGTATGGTGGAGCTCGGGGTGGGGACCAAGTCCCAGGAGAGGTCCACTTCATGGGTCGGGACCGGTACTACCGCCGTCAGGTGGTAGGGCGGAACCGAGATCCCCCCCAAGGTCGCGGACGCGCTGGCTCCGGAAGCGTTCAGGGCCGTGACGGTGTCCTCCACCGGTTGGAAGTCGCCCGGGTTGGCCACCGAGATCGAATAAATCCCCGGCGCCTGGGGAAGGATCACCGGGGTGGGGAAATCCGGACCCGAAACTTGGTAGGCCGTCACCGCGTCCGCGGGCGGGTTGTTGGGCCAGGTAAAGACCAAGGAGACGCCGTTACCGCCGATTTGGATGCCGGAGGGCGCGGCCGCCGTCACGGGCGCGACCGCCGTCACGGCGTTGGAGGGGGCCGAGAGGTCCGAGGGGTTCCCCAAGGCATCGACCGCCGAGACCCGGTACTGCACCGGGGTCCCCACGAGGGAGCCCGGAAGGGCGTCTTGGTAAGCGAGGCCTTGGGCGGATAAGGTCGCCACGAGGGTCGGGGTCGGAAGCGTGGTTCCCGAGCGGTAGAGGGAATAGGAAACCGGCGGCCCATAGAACCCGTTTCCACCGGCGGACCAATTGACCGAGACCCGGTTGTTCCCCGTCGGGCCGGTCGCCGAGACGACCGAGGCCGGGGTGGGGGCCAACTTCAAGGCGGAAGGGGTGGCGACGGCATTGGGCCCTTCGAACCCATAGAGGTCATAGGGGGCCACCCAATAGGATAGGCCCGAGGCGTTCGTCGTGGGGGTATCCACGAAGACTTGGGTGGCCGTGACCGTGGGAGTGACCGGGAGGTCGGCCACGAGGGTCGGGGTGATGGTCGAGGTGCCCGTGGGGATCCCTTGGAGGCTCTTATAGACCCGGTAACCGCCCAATCCATAGGAGCCCAGGGAAGCCTGGTTCCAAGTCAAGGTGACCTTGGTGGAGTCCGGTGTGGCTTGGAGCGCGTTCCCGATCGCCGGGCGGAAGATCGTCGGGTTCACCGTATTGGTCGTGACTGAACCCGATCCGTTCGAGAGGCCGATGTAGTAAACGCCCATCGCCGATGCCACGTTTTGGGGCAAGCCCAGGTCATCATAACTACCATCCACCCCCGGGACGGCGTTGACGGTTGCGATCGGAGTGGCATTCCGGAAGACCTGGTAGGACGCGACGTTCTCGGAGGAGGCCGAGCCGGACCAGGCGAGACGGACCCCCCCCGCGAGAACCGGCGTGGGACTCGGTCCCACGAGGGCGGAGAGGCCCGGCGCGAACGGCGGTTTGGTTTGGGCCAAGGCCCCCTGGGAGGTCCGGTTCGGGAAATCCCCCGGGTGCCCCTGGTTGTCCACCGCGCGGACAACGTAATAGAAGGCCGTCGGCCCGGGAGTGGCCCCGCCGTCGAGGTAGGACGCCGAAAGCGTGGTCGCGATGGGGGTGGGCGAGGCCGAGAGGGCGACGGAGACGCTGATCGGCGCGCTGGGGGAGACAGGGGTTGGGGGGGGCGTCAAGAATCCCATGAACGGGTAACGGTAAACCTGGTAGTAGGCGATGGGGTAGGTCGCCGCGGAGTCGTTCCAATTGATTTGGATGGACCCCGAGTATTGGGTATTCACCGCGAGGGTCGAAACCACCAAGGGGTTCGCGAAGGGGGTCACGAAAACCGAGGAAGGGGTCGGGGTCCCCAGCCCATCCAGGCTGAAGAGGTCGTACCGGTAACCCTTGCCGTTCGTCACTTGGTCGTCGGTGAGGGCCAGGGTGGCCCCCGCGACCACCGTGGGGAAATCCGTGGGGCTCGGCGTGGTGGTCGGGCTATCCGTGGGACTGGCCGGGGCGACCGTCCCGAGGGGCGCCGGGCTGGGCGTGGGGGTCTCGGTTAGGGGCGCCACTTGGACCCGGCGGACGAGGTAGGCCGTGGCGAGGGGCTCGGGGGTCCATTGGAGAATCACTTCCCCGTCGTAAGGGGGAACCACAACGGCCGTGGGGGCCGGCGCTGCCTGGGCCCGCGGGGCGCAGGCCAGGACCCCGAGGAGGGCTCCCGCCCAAGCCAGGGCGCGGACAGCGCGGCTTCCGGAGGGGGTCATGGGTTAGAACCTCGCTTCAAGGGAGATGCCCCCCTGGACTAGGTCGTAGCCCTGTTCCGGGAACATGATGTTCACGTAATGCTCCAACGAGAAGTTGATCCCCAACCGGATGTTCTTGAGGGCATTGTAGTTGATTTCCACGGTCCCACGGTTCCGGGTGCTGTTGATTTGGATGGGCGCGTAAAGGGAGTCCGTCTTCAGGATCTCCCTCAGGAGCGTGATCCGGAGCTCCATCGCCTGTTGGAACTTGATCTTCCATTTCGTGAACGGGATCTTGATCACCTTATTCTGCAGGAACTTCTGGTTGTATTCCAATTGGATCAGGTTGTTGTGGGCGTGGCTGTAGACGTCCCGGGTGACGGTGTCCCCCAGGGTGCGCTGGTACCGAAGGTTCCCCTGGGCCTTGTTGTTGATGTCATAGGGGAAAACCAGGGCGTAGGTCCGGGTCGAGTTCGCGTTGTCCAGGAGCGGCGGCGTGGAGGAATCGTACTGCGCCGTGTCGGTCCGGGTGAACTGGAACTCCGCCGAGTTCACCCCGAAGCGGGCGTAGGGCACTCGGAACAGCTTCTTTTGGTAGGACGTGTCGAGTCCCAGGGTCCGGTTGTCGGACCGGGTCGGCGGGGTCCCCTCGCTCAAAATGTTGAACTGCCGGCTCCAGGACCCCGTCGGGCGGACGTCGACGACGTTGAGGAGCTTGAAGCCCATGTTCAACCGGTGGGTCAGGCTGCGGGTACTGTTCAACGCGATGCCGTCCGGCGGCGTGAGCCACCATTTCTCCTCGAAATCCAGGGCCCGCTTCTGGTCGAAGTTCACGATCGTCGAGTTGGAGGATTCCGACCGGCCCCCGTCCAGGGTCAGGTTGAGTTTTTGGAAGAACTTCCCCCAAAGCGCCGGGTTCAGGCTCAGGGTGTAGTTGACGTTGTTCGCGTTGTTGAACCGGGACCCGTTGGAGGAGCTGAAGTCCTCCCGGTTGCTCCCGGTGTAGTCCACCGAGGGGGTGACGCCCTTGATCCCCCGGAAGGACAAACCCGCCTTGGGTTGGATCTGCTTGGTGAACGGGATGTAGTGGTCCACGCTGCCGGCCTGGCCCGCGAAGGTGGTGTTGCCTTTCGCTTCCGTGAGGGTCCAGTTGTAGCCCGGGGTGAAGACCAGTTTCTTGAAGTACTCCGAGTTGTTGGTCCAATTGTAGGATTGGGTCCGGGTGCTCCGGTCGAAATCGGGGATCGTCGCGAACTCGAAGACCTGGGTGTCCCGCGCGAAGGTGTAGTTCTGGGTCAACTGGTTGGATCCCCAGGGGATGAACCAAAGCTTCTTCGGGGCGTCGTAAACCGAGGCGAGGGTCCAGGTCTTGTTCGCTCGGACGTTGTTTCCCTGGATCCCGGGTTGGGTGAGGTATCCCGCCAGGTAGCTGTCGGCCTCGGAGGTGCTGCTCCCCGACACCCTCAGGTTCGTCAGGCGCCCCAGGCTCTTGGGGAGCGTCTTGGAGTAGGAGAGGCTTCCCGTCTGGGTCTTCTGCCGGGTCTCCGGCAGGTCCAGGTAGAAGGGCTGGGACTTCAGGTCGTTCGTGGTGAGCTTGTCGTCCCTCGAGATGGACACCTGGATGTTCACGGGCTCCTGGAACACCTTGATGGAGTTCGAGGTCAGGTCCATCCCGTTCTGCCGCGCGAGTTGGAACTTGGTGCCCGTCTGGTCCATCTGCGAGAACCCGCCCTCCACCTCCCGGTACCGGGTGGCGATCGTGGCGAAATTATTACCCACCGTGGTGGTGGTGTTGAAGCGTTTCGCCACGCCCTCCCGGGTGGTGGCGCCGGAGGCCCTCAGGTTGTTGATCCAGAGGACCTTGGTCTGGCCCGAGGGCAGGTTGGGGGACAGAACGCCGATGGAAATCTGGTTCACCCGGTTCAGGTAGGGCCGGCCCAACGCCACCCGGTTGTTGTCCGACCCGTCGATCTTGGCCCCCACGGGGTTCCACACGTTCTGGGAGTTGGAGGTGATCGGGATGTTGTACTGGTAATAGTTTTGGGCGTCGTTCTCCAACCGGATGAAGAGCACCTCCCCGGGGGAAAAAGAGCGGACTTCCAGGTCCAGCTTAAGGTCCGCGTAGTCCGAGAAGTCGAAGGCCTGGTTGAACACCCTCGTGGAGAAGAAAAGAGGTTTCCCGGCCTGGCTGAAGTCGCCGTTGGACAGGTTGTAAGTGAGTTGAAGCGACTTCTCGGTCGCGAGGATGGCGTTGGGATCCTGGCCGCTGGCCACCTGGATGAAGCGCAGGGACGCGTCGTAGGAAGGGTTTTGGTCCCGGCTGACCGAAGAGACATCGAATTTGCTGGGGTTGATCGAAACCCCCTGGTTCGCGGCGGCATCGGCATCCACCCGGGGTTCCCATCGGTTCTTGGTGAGTTGGAGGGTTTCCAAGTCGATGTCGCCGCTGACCTCCGAACCCGAGACACCCGTCATCCACACCCGGACCGTCCGGATGATGGGGGCGACCAAACCCGCCGTGCCGACGCCGTGGAAAACGTAAGAAAGGCCGTCCGTTGTGGTGTAGGACCCATCGCTCAGGGCGAAATTCACGGGGATCTTGACGAGGCGCCACCCCGACCAGTTCGCGCGGACGCCGAAAGAATAATAGGAGTTGGTGTTGTTGACTTGGTTGTCCCCATTCATGTCCTTGGTATCCAACCGTCCGTTCCGGGCCCCTTCCTGGGTGTCGGCTTCGTCCGTGAACGGTTGTACGGGAAATGCCAAGACGCCGTTAGGGTAATTAAAATAAAACTCCTGTAGGCCGAAGTCGTAATTCCGTGAAGATCGGTCGCCGTCCTCATCATCCCCGATGAATTGGGTCGGATTGGACTGATCGTTCACGTTGTCGTAGCCCAACACGATATTCCGGTTTACCGCCGAGGAATACCCGGGTGGGATAATCCCGTTCACGTCCTCGGACATGGTCCCGAAGTCCAGGACCACCCACTTATCCACGCCGTCGTTCTTGATCCAGGACTGGAGGTACTTGACCCCCGAGGCGTCGATGCCGGTCTTGGACAGGGACTGCCAGACCCCGCCCCACCGGTCGTTGCGGAGGTTGGCGTAGGGGATCTGGAGCACCGGCACCGTGTTGGTGACGGCTGCCTGGTCCGACAGGTGCCCATCGGTATTGTTGAACATGACGAAGGTGTCGGTGTTGTTGCGGAACCTGATGCGGTTGTTGCCGGGTCCTTGGGCCACGACGGGCACCAAGGCCGGGCTGATGTCGTTGTTCGCCAGGGGCGCCGAGGAGGAGGTCCATTGGTTCTCGGACATCCCCGCGGAGATGCTGTCGTCGATCCCCTCCATGTTGTCCACCAGGGCCACGCCCTTCTCGCCCTCCATGTTGTAGTTGTCCGGGTTGAACTGGCTCTTGGCGATCTCGGCCGAGAACTTCGATTCCAGCGGGAGCTTGAGTTTGGAGAGGCCCGGCAGGAACGAGGTGGCCGAATGGATCATGTCCCGGGTCAACTCGTACCTCGCGTCGGCGTCGAAAAGGTTCATCGAGTTGGGTGTGGACCCGATCTGGGGCACGTCCTGGGGCGTCTGGGTGCCGTTGTAGAGGAAGGTGGACCCCAGGAAGAAATGGTCCGTCAGGTCGTACTCGGCCCTCGCCCCGAAGATGTTGGACTGGCCCGCGTTGCCGAAGGGCGAGTACTCGTAGGTCACCACCACCTGGCTGTCGGGCCGCAGGAGCGTCGGGTCCTGGAAGTTCAGGATGCCCGATGTGTAGTCGAAGAAGTAGTCCACGTCCCGCCGCATCCGGCGGCCGTCCACGAAGACCGACTCGCTCCCCCGCAGGATGTTCAGGCGGTCCAGTTTGAAGAAGTCCACCCGGGTTTTGTAGCGGATGTGGATGCGGAAAAGGCTGGTGGGGGAGGTGGTCTGGCTGTAGACATCCAAGGTGCCGGTGCCGTTCGACGAGTCCAGGGCGGTGTTGGGGTTGGCGAAGGGCCGCTCGGGAAAAACCAGGTTCTGTTTGTCCGTCACGGTCAGGATGTTCAAGTCGGTGTCGATCTTGTAGTCCCACCGGGCCCCATGGCTCGTGATGGGCACCGCGATGTTGGAGCCCTGGTCGACGATTTCGAGGTAGAAATCAGGGTCCTGGGACGGCTCGATGATCTTGTCCCGGCCCAGGTCGTAATAGTTGACCAGGTAGAAGGGGCTCACCGCCGTGGGGTCCACGTTGTCCAGGATCAGGTGGGGGGAGCCCGGGGTGGTGGACATGACCCCGTTCGGGGGCACTGACAGGCCGCTGTTGAGGTCGATGTTGCCCGCCCCGTCCAGGCCGACAACGGCGCCGTCGTTTCGGGTGTAGCCCACCGCGAGGCGGAAGCCCTGTGAGATCGGCCTCAGGAAGGTGATGACCCCGGTCGCGTAATCCAGGGTGTAGTCGATGCCCGGGGAGAGCTTGTCGAACAACCCGATGGAATTGGGGGTGTTGTTGTAGGGGTTCCCGTCGTCCATCCAGATCTCCAGCTTCCCCCCCAGCTTGGGCAGGGCCGCGGCGGCCGTATCGCCTGAAGCGATCTTGGTGATGAGGAAGTACTTGCTGCGGATGTACTGGACGTCTTGGATGACGTTATCGAGGGGCACGTAGGCCCCCCGGAAGGTCTTGGTCTCGGTGATGCCCTTCGTCTGGGCGAAGAGGCTGGTCAGCTTGAGGCGGTCGAACTTCACCTTGGCCTGGAGGCCGAAGAGCTGTTTGTTGAACCCCGCGAACTCGGTGTTCGGGATCGAGAGCACGAGGTCCCCGAAGGCGATCTCCTGGATGGTGCTGTCGGGGTTGCCGTGGTAGAGGATCGAGATCTCCTGCTTGGAGTCCGTCAGGCCGCCCGTCCGGTTCACGTCGGAGAAGTCCACGTGCACATCCACGTTCTCGCCGATCTTTCCGTCCAGGTTCACCACCAGTTCCTGGTTGACCGTGTTGGTGCTGACCTTGTTGGAGATGCCCCCGACCCCGTTCGGTCGGTTGTAGGTGTAGTGCGAGAAGGAGGTGTCGATCTTCTTGTAGCCCTGGATGGAGAGCTGGCTGTCCGCCGGCAGTTTGACGTTGAGGATGTTGCTCGCCGGGAGGTCGAGGACCTTATCCTCCTTCTTGTCCTTATCCTTGTCCTTCCCCTTCTTCTTTTTATCCGTAGGTTCGCCCGCCGCGGGGGTCTTTCCGGGCTCCACCAGGCCGTCCACCTTGGCGTTGACCTCCTCCGAATAGGGGCTCACGTTCCCGGCGCGGTCCACGGCCGCCACCACGTAGAAATACGTCTCGCCGTTCTTGGGGGGATCGAGGCTCGACTCGTAGCCGTCCAGGTAATGGGCGGCGGTCACGGGCTGGGCGTTCACCAGGTTGTACCCCGCCCCTGGAAACTGGGAACGGTAGACGTTGTAACCCGTCACCCCGGAGGCGAGGGGGGCTTCCGCCCAATCCAGGGCTAGGCCGTCCGACTGGAGGGTCTTCTTGAGGCCCGTCGGGGGGGGCGGGGGGGCTGAGTTGCCAGGGGTGACCGATTGGTTCGCGTGGTTCGTGATATCGAGGATCTCGGATTCGCCAGGCAAACCGACCGGAGCCGGGGATCCCGTGGGGGTCGGGGTGGCCGCGGGGGGCGTGGGCGTGGCGGAAGCGGGGGTCGGGGTGGCAAGCACCGGTGTAAACGTCGGGGTACCTGTGGGCGCTAGGGCCTGGGCTTTAGCCTGAATGGCCGAAAAAACCCATAGGAAACACAAGGCCCAGGTCCAAAGGACCCATCGACCGGCGGCGTGATAGGCGAAGGTTTTGGGGGAGCCGATCAAGAGGAAGGAACTCTCCAAGGGGTTGGGGCCATAGGGGGCCCACCTATATGGACCGCGCCGGGGACATTTCGTTCCCCGGATACAGGGTCAGAAGATCATGGGCGGTTAGGGTCATTATAAGGGAATATCCGCGGGCCAGGGGGCGGGACGGACCCCCTCCGGAGGTTTTGGAGCGGCTTCGGGCCTCCACCAGACCCTCCCGGGTGACCTAAACTCCCAGTACCCGACCTTATCGTGGTTCCCTCCGGAGCCCGAGGCCCCGGAACAGGATGTTATACTGCGGCCTCCACCCAACCGGATCCCGGGTCGGGCGGACCGGGCCCTCACCCCCAAGCGGAACCCTTCGGGGATGGCCCCCACAACTCGGCTGAGGCTTGAAGACCACCTTGAAGATCATCCACCGCTATGTCCTCCGGGAAACCCTTCCCCTCTTCGGGCTTTGCCTGGCCGTATTCACCTTTCTCCTCCTGATCAATAAGATCCTGGGCCTGTTGGATCTGGTCCTCAATAAGGGCGTCCCGGCCGGGCAAGCCCTGATGCTTTACCTGAACATCATCCCCATCTTCCTGTCCATGACCGTCCCCATGGCGGTGTTGGTTTCGGTCCTCCTGGCCCTGGGCCGCCTCGGCACCGACCTGGAGATCACCGCGCTCAAAGGCAACGGCGTCCACATCATCCACGTGGTGGCCCCCCTGGTGGGGTTCGGGGTCCTCGCGACGGTGCTCATGCTCTTTTTCAACGACCGGGTCCTGCCGGCCTCCAACTATTCCTTCAAGCAAAGGACCTTCCGCATCGTCCAACAGAAGGCCAACGTGGCCATCAAGGAACGGGTCTTCATCGATGCATTCCAAGGGTATGAGTTCTATATCGACCAGCAGGACTCCAACGGGACCCTAGAGGGGCTCCGGATCTTCTCCAAGCCCTCGCCCGATTCCTCCTGGTGGTCCACCGCCGCCAAGACCGGGACACTGAAGACCGATCCCAAGACGATGGAGGTCTCCCTGATCCTCCAGGACGGCTACAACACCTTCCTATCGCCGGGCCAACCCGAGGGGTTCAACCGCATTTTCTTCAAGCGGCAGACCCTCCGGTTGACCTTGGGGAACCAGTTGGCCCAAATGGGGGAGATCCAGAAGGATTACCTGGATATGGACCTGGGGGAACTGCGCAAGGCCACGGCGCAAACGGCCCCCTCGGACGGCGAACGGCTCCGGCGGCTCCGAAGTGAATACCAAAAGAGGCTCTCGCTTCCCTTCGCCTGCCTGGCGGTCACCTGGTTCGGGGCGCCTTTGGGGCTCATGTTCAGGCGTCGGGGTTTCATCGCCTTCACCTTCGGCGTCGGCATGATCTTCGTGTATTACCTCATTTTCGTCCTGGGGGAGGTCTCCAGCCTCAAGGGAACCCTCCAACCCTCGGTGGGGCTTTGGATGGCCAACGCGGCCTTCCTCATCGTGGGTTGGTTCCTGTATCGTCTGGCCTCCCAGGAACGCCAAGCCTTCCGCTTCGAACGGCCGGGAAAGGCCTCCCCATGAAGATCCTCAACCGATACCTGCTCCGGGAGTTCGTCGCCCCCTTCCTGGGGTCGTTGTTGATCTTCTCGGTGATCATCCTGGTGATCCTGGTGTTCGACCAGCTGAAGTTCGTGATGGACAACCACGCGGGGTTCCTGTTGGCCGCCAAGTACTTCGTCCTGCAGCTGCCCTTCAACCTCCTGTTGATCGTGCCCCTGGCCGTCCTGTTCGGGGTCCTGTTCTCCCTGGGGTCCCTCAGCAAGGCCAGCGAGCTGATCGCCATGCGCGCGGGGGGCGTGGACCTCTTCAAGGTGGCCGTTCCCCTGGTGATGGCCGGCGCCCTGGTGGGCCTGGGGAGCATCCTGTTCAACGAGACCGTGGTGCCCAAGACCAAATCCATGGCCGAGCACGTCCGGCAGGTCGAGATCGAGAAGAAGGCGGTGACCCACACCACCCAACGCTCGAACGTCTCCCTGCGGGGCTCGGGCAACCGCATGTACCACATCGACCGGTTCGACGGCCCCACCTCCTCCATGACCGGGGTGATCCTGCTGGAATTCGACCAGGGTATCCGCCTCAAGAGCCGCCTCGACGCCCAAGGCGCCGTTTACCGCGACGGGCGCTGGGTCTTCCAAAAGGGGTGGATGCGGGTGTTCGACGAGAATGGGGTGGAGATCCTGGCCCAGCCCTTCGAGGAACTCCCCATGGACCTCGAAGAGAAACCCGATGATTTCCTGGCGGAACAGAAGGAAGCCCAAGAGCTCAACATGCCGGAGTTGCTGGCTTACATCGACCAGTTGAAGAAAAACGGCGAGGATTACCACAAGGAACTGGTCGAACTTCACCTGAAGGTGGCCTTCCCCTTCGCCTGTGTGGTCTTGGTGCTTTTGGGAGTGCCCACGGGCTGGAGCCTGGGCAAGTGGAGTTCGGTGGCCACCAGTATCGGCCTCGTGCTGTTCGTGGCCTTCGCCTACCTGGGATTGATCCGCGTGGGGGAGGCGCTGGGCGAGTCGGGGGTCCTGCCGCCGATTTTGGCGGGCTGGATGGCCAACGTGGTGTTCGCCGCGCTGGGCGGGTGGCTCATGGTGCGCCGCAACCGCTAAGCCTAGATAAACAGCGACCTATTGCAACCACGGATTCACACAGATGAAAGAACTCAAACAATCATAAACCTATAATTTAAGACCGATCATTTGACGATTCAGCTTCCCCCTTGATTCTACATTCCAAGCAATCTTTTCAGGTTTTCCTTGGCCGGCGTGGCGTCGAAGGGCGCCCGGGTGGCGTTGCGGTAGCACTCGATCGCTCCCTTCCGGTCCCCCGCCAGTTCCCGCATGGATCCCAGCTCGTTCCACAGGTGGGCGGCGGGGTATCCCGAACGGAGGGCGGCCACCAGTGCGTCATGTCCCCAGTGGAAGTTGTCCGTCTTGTTCCGACTGCCGTAGGCGCTATCCAGTTCATGGAACAGGGCTGTCTTTTCGCCCACCAGGTCCATCAAGAAGGGATCAGAACCCAAGGGGGTGACTTCCGCCAGCCGCCGAAGTACGGCGTCGTAGCCCTCCCCTTCACTTCTCTTGAATCCCTCCGTCACCACCGACCTCCAACCTAGGTCGGTCCGGGACCAATCCTCCACCCATTTACCCTCATTGGGGTCCAAGGGGATCACATAGAGGCAGGAGCCACCGTCCCAATCCCCGCCCCGGGGCAGGTCGTAAATCCTCAAGGCCTTGAAGCGGGCCCCCAGGAAGGGCCGGTAGTTTTGGTCGGCCACCAGCGCCACCCAATGGGACTCCCCCATCGGCGATTCCCATTTTTCCCGGTCAAGGTCCAGGGATTGATCCACGGGGTCCAACTGGAAACCCGCCAGGTATCGGCCAGGTCCGTTCTTTTTCGCTTCCTCCACGAGCAGGTCCCCTGCCTGCTTGAACTTCCAGGACTTGGACATTTGGCCCCAGGATCCCGATCCCTCCGACCAAAGCCCTGGGTAACGGACCACCAAGTGGTAGGCGTCCCATCCGAAGGAGAGGAGGACCAATCCCGTGAGCGCCCAGGTCCGCATACGCCTCGGCAGGCGATCCGTCCAATGGATCCATCCCCAGGCCCCGAACACCACGCCGAGAGGGACCCAAGCCACGATCCTCAGGGGATTCAAGGAGACCGAGAGCATGCCCGGCAGGAGGAAAAGCCCCGCGCAGACCATGGCCCATCGGGCCCAGGGTGAGGATCGGTGTCGATAGGACTCCCACAACCCGGCCAAGACCCCCAGGCCCAGGAACGGGCTCCAGAGGCCGCCCCAAGCCGGGGTGTAGAAGAAGTTCATCGACCCGACACCGAACCACATCGACCTCAGGTAATCCCAGAGTGTCCCCACCCAAACCAAGGGGGTCCATCCGGGCGTTCCGGCGGACCAGAGGTGCCGGTAATAGCCGCCGAACCCCCGCTGGACCGCCACGACCACCAGGGGTGACGCCGCCAAGATCGCCGCGACGGAGAAAAGGGTCAGGTCCCGGACCCGTCCCTTTCGATCCCCCAAGATCCAGACCCCCGAGGCTCCCGCGAGGGCCGCCACGGGCCAGGCCAAATAGGTGTAGAACCCCGCACCGGTCCAAAGCCCGAGCGCCGCCAACCAAGCCGTTGATTCCTTCCGGGCTTTCCATTCAAAGAGAAGTATCACGATTCCCAACTCCCAAAACGGGACCAGGACCGCCGGATGGGAAAACCGCCCCAAGTAGGCCGGCCAGAACGAGGCCATCAGGAGGAGGGCCGCCCAGGAAGCGGCTGGCGGGAGGTCCCTTCGCCTCGTCCAAACCCAGGCCAGGAGCGCCGTGAGGAACGACACCACCGCCGGGAGGACCCAGAGGGAACGGAAACCCACGCCGTCGCCGCGGAAGACCCAAGAGAGGAGGAGGAAATAAAGGGGCGGCATCTGGCTGACGTAGTGGAACCAAAGGCCGTCCCAACCACGCGTCCAATCCTGGGCGATCCAGGCGTGGACCGATTCGTCCACCAGGGGCCAGACCGACAGGTCCGAAAGGCGGTAAAACCGGAGGCCGAACCCCAGGACAAACGCCGCCGCCCAAAACCAGGCCGGAGGTTGTGGCGCCGCGGGGGCCGTCGGCATTTGGTTTCGGGGCGGTTTTCGTGAAATGGCGTTCACCTTTTCGGGCCTCGTTTCGGGGGACCGGCCGACATCACCAACCCGTGTCCTTGCCCTGGAAGACGAAACGGCCGTTGATGCTGCGCTCTGGCAGGGTGGCGCAGAACAGGATGTCGGGCATGGGACGGGTGGGCGGCACGTTGATCTCGGGATGCATCCGGCTGTTGAACATCCCCGGCTCCACCCCGTTCACCAGGATGTTGAACCCCTTGTTCTCCTCGGCGAAGGTCCGGGTGAGGGCGTTGAGGGCCGCCTTGGAACAGGTGTAGGGCCCCCACTTGGCCATGTTGACCACGGATAGGGCCGAGCTGATGTTGACGATGCGCCCGTACTTGCGTTCCCGCATGCCGGGAACCGCCAGCTTGGTGCAGATCCAGGCCCCGACCAGGTTCACTTCCAGGATGCGCCTGAAGTCCGTGGCCTCCACCTCCCAAAGGTTGGCCTCGGGCAGGTGGATCCCGGCGTTGTTGACCAGGACGTCGACCTTGGCGACCTTCTCCAGGCACTTGTCGAAGAAGGATCGGGTCATCCCCTCGTCGGTGATGTCCACGACCCCCGCCACGGTCTTGCGGCCGATTTTGGAGCACTCATAGGCGGTCTGGTCCAGGGCCTTCTTGTCGTTGTCGCAGAGGACCAGGTCGGCGCCCTCCCGGGCGAAACCCGTGGCGATTTCACGGCCCAAGGCGCCGCCCGCCCCCGTCACCCAGGCGACCTTTCCCTCCAGCTTGGAGCCTGCGCCGGGTCGGAAGAGCGGGGACGCGGCGCTCACGAGGCGAGGATTTCGCGGATCTGCCGGGCGATGAACCGAACTTCCTTGGCGCCGATGCCGGGATGGACGGGCAGGGACAGGCACCGGGCCGCGGCGTCGAGGGCCACCGGCAGTTTCTCACGGCCGTAGCCCAGGGCCAGGTAGGCCGGCTCCTGGGGCACGATCCGGGGATAGAAAGGCTTGCTGTCCACGCCGCGCTTCCTCAGCTCAGCCGATAAGAGATCCCGATCCGGGGCCAGGACCGTGAACTGGTGGTAAACGTGCTTGAAGCCGGGCCATTCCACCGGAAGGACCAAGCCCTTCACGCCGGTCAACAGGTCCCGATAAAACGCGGCGTTGGCCCGGCGGGCGTTGTTGAAGGCCTCCAGCCGTTCCAGTTGGCAAAGGCCGACGGCGGCCGCCAGGTTGTTGAGCCGGTAGTTGTAGCCGATGGTTTCGTGGCCGCTGGGCCCCCGGCCATGGTTGATGAGGGACCGGACCCGCGCCGCGTCCTTCGGGGACTTGGCCGTCACCATACCGCCCTCGCCGCAGGGCAGGTTCTTGGTGGCGTAGAACGAGAAGGCGGCCGTCCGGCCGAAGGTGCCGACCTTGCGGCCCTCCACTTCGGCCCCATGGGCCTGGGCGCAGTCCTCGATCAGGGCCAAACCCTTCTTCTTGCAGAGGGCGGAAAGCCCCCGGAGGTCCGCCGGGTGGCCGAAAAGGTGCACCGCCAGGATCGCCTTGGTCTTCTTTCCCCCCTTGTCCAGCGCGGCCTTGGCCGCCCCCGGGTCGAGGTTGTAGGTGAAGGGATTGATGTCGGCGAACCTGGGTTTGGCCCCGGCGTGGAAGACGCTGTTGGCGGTGGCGATGAAGGTGAAAGGCGTGGTGAGGACCTCGTCGCCCGCCTTCAAGCCGAGGGGTGTTAGGGCCGCGTGCAGGGCCGTGGTGCCGTTGGAAACCGCGACGGCCTGGGCCGGGTCGAGTCCCAGGTATCCCGCGAACCCGGCCTCGAATTGGGAAACTTCACGGCCCGAGGCCAACACCCGCGACTTCACCACCCGTGCGAGCGCCTGGATTTCTTTCGAGCCAACCTGCGGTTGCGCCAGGGGAATCATGGGGTCTCCTCGAGGATGGAAAACGGTTTCGAACTGCTTAAGGATTATCGCCGAACGGCCTGGAGGAAAAGATGGTGGCGATCAGCCAGGGCGAGGGTTTTATCGCGTTGGAGGATGAAGGCCGCCCCCGCCTCGACCACCATTCCCGCCGCTTGGGCCCGGACCAGGGCCAGGATCGTGGCCGGCCCCACGGTCGGAACGTCGAAACGCCAATCATGCGAAGGGCCGGCCACCTTGATGACCACGGTGCCGGGCCGCCCCACCCGACCGCCCCGGAGGATGGTCTCGTCGGTGCCCTCGGCGGCCTCCACGGCCACCACGGCGCGGCGGCGGACCACCAGGGTCTGCCCCACCTTCCATTCGGAGAACCGCCGGGCCTGAACCAGGCCGAAGGGGATCGTGTCGGCCGCTTCCCCTTTGGGTCGGGTTCGCGTCAGGACCCCCTCCTCGGCCACGAGGGTGTCGAGGAATGTCCGGCAGTCCAAGAGGCGGGTGCCGGACTTCTCCAGCTCGCCGGCCACCGCCTTCATCATGGCGGGACCGGACCGGTCCTTTTGGCGCAGGAGGAGCGAAATGGCCTTCAGGTCCACTTGACCTGGGACGAAAGCGATGCGGAACAAATGGGAGAGGTGGACCTGGCCTTCCATGGCGGCCCATCGGACCTGGTGCTTTTTGAAAAAGGCCAGGAGGGCGCCCAAGCGGCCCACGGGAAGGAACTTCGTCTCGGTGCCCCAACGGGCCAAGGATTTTGGGGCTTCCCCCTCCACCCCGACGATATAGAGGGGATGGCCCCGGCGCTTGGCCTCCCGGGAGAATGCCGACGGCAGTTCACCGTTCCCGGCGATCAATCCGATGGGCTCGCCCGGCTTCAGGATCGAAGACCCGGTTCGGCCCGCCTGCCGATCAGCCCGGTGTTGAGTCATTATCTTGTAATACCGCGGGACGAGGTCGAGAGGAACTCCAACAAGTAGGTGATGTCCTCGTTCTGCGGGAAATCCTTCTGGAGCGCCGCCAGGGATTCCTTGAGCGTCAGGCTTTTCCGGAAGATGACCCGATAGGCGTCCTTGAGGACCTTGAGCCGCTCCGGCGTGAATCCGTTCCGCTCCAACCCGACCTGGTTGAGGCCGGAAATGGTGATGGGTTCCCCCGCCGCCATCATGAAGGGGGTGATGTCCATCGGGACCCTCAGGCCGCCCCCGACCATCGCGTACTTCCCGATCCGTACGAATTGGTGGAGGGGCGTGAGCCCCCCGATGATGGCGTAATCGTCGATGCGGATATGACCGGCCAAGGTGACCAGG